>NZ_JAGQTN010000040.1 GCF_020438995.1 Gordonia sp. (in: high G+C Gram-positive bacteria) | reverse complement strand
CGTCGACGCGCAGACCGCGCACGATCAGCGCCTGCTGAGCGGCCGCCGGACCGCAGAACCAGCCGGTGTCCTGCGACACCGTCGGCCGGGTCCGGTCGAAGGGCAGGACCACATCACCGTTCAATGCTTCACCTTCTTCGCCTGGGCGCGCTTGGCCTTCGGAGGTTTACGACGCAGCGCGGCCGGGATCTCCGGAGCCGTTGCCACGCTCGCGAACCCGAACTCGGCCGCCGGCAGTTCACCGGCCGGGTTCGACAGCACATCGGCGGCCTTGCCGGGGGTGTGCTGGCCCAGTTCCTTCTTGATCCACTTCGGCAGATAGTCCTGCTGGCCGGCGGCCACGAAGTTGGTCGACCGAACCCCGGTGCGCGCCATCACCTTGGCCACCGGCTCGAACATCTCGTGCACCGACAGCAGCGGCACCTCCTGCAACGCGAACGCCACCGCCAGCGCACCGGTCAGCGCCTCGGTGTGCCAGGTCTGCTCGGCATCGAGCCACTGCCAGGTCCGCTCGGCGGTCACCCACGCCTTCAGCGGATCGGCGGCCGCGGTGGGCGCGGTGTCGACGACCTCACCGGCGACCGCATCACCGGTGTCGGCGGCCTGCATATCCTCGGTCATCCCCACACTCCGATCTGCTGCAGCCCGGTGAAGGCCTTGGACACCAACGCAATCAACCTGTCGAGGGGACCCTGGTTGGCACGCGGATCACCGAACGTGGCCTGCCACTGCGGCGCCTTCCCCTCACCCCAGGCCAGGTCGAGCTGGCGGCACCGCTGCACAAACACCCGCGCGCCCAGGTACTTCACGGTCGCCCCGACCCGATCGCCGAGCCACCAATGCCCCTGCCCCTGATCACCGATCAGCCACGGCGAGGCGTCAGCGATCTGCAACGTGAAACTGGTGTCGGGGTCGGTCTCGCGGCGCCGCGAACGCAGCGCCATGATCGCGGCCGGGGTATAGGCCTGCATCACCCCGGTCGCCACTGTCTCCAAATAGTGACCCCAGCCCTGTTCGGCGGCACGCAAGATCAGCGGCACCGACATATAGGGCAGCAGACAATCCTTGTAGATCGGTTCCAGGAAACTGTTCAGAGCCCCACCCAGGGAGCCGATACCGAACCCGAGACCGGGGATAATGATGTTGTCGCCCAACAGATCCGCCGCATAATTCACCCCAGCACGCAGCAACTCATTGACCCCGGGCATCGACCGGCCACCGGCGGTGATCCGGCACGCCCCGCCCGGTACCCGCGAGAACTCGGTCTGCTGAATACCGGTGACCTCACCGTCGCGGTACACCACGTACGGGTGCTCCTTGAGCGTCCCGATCCAGTTCGGCACCCGATACTGCGAGGTGTCCACAATCGGGGTACCGGTGAACAGATCGTAGGAATCCTCCACATTGCCGGTGGTGACATCGGCGATCGCCCGCGCCAGCCCGGTCGCGAGATTCCCACCCATCGAGGTGCCGGTCCGGAACCCCGACTTGTCGACGATGTCGACCACGAGGGTGCCGTTGCGCAGCGCCGGCGCACCCGGCCACGCCGGCGGATCACCGGTCAACCACCGCCGCGTCACGATCATCAGCTCGGCGTCCTCACACACCGGGGCGGCGATATCCCACCACGACTGCATCGCGCCGGTAATGATCGTCGGCGGCGAAATATCAGCACCGAGCGCACCCGGCTTGACGACGATCTGCGCATCAGCCCACAACCCTGCACCCCACCCGGCCGAGTTCAACGGATCGGCATTCAGGTTGAAGTTCGTGAGCGAGAGGCGCCACAGGTTCACTGCGAGAGTGAGTTTCAGGCCGTAGATGGCCGGGCACCACAGGAACCAGATCTTCGGGATCTGGATCACCGACAGCGGCAGGAACGGCGACGGCGCCACGTGAACGTTCTTCAGTTCCTCCATGTCGCCGGCGAACTCGACGACCACCACGTCCTTCTCGCCGCGAATCAAGGTGGCCTTGCGCATGCGGCCACCGACCCGGGCACCGTCCTTGTCGATGGTGACGTGCACATTCCTGGTCCCGCGTTCCTCCTCTTCGAGAATCCAGAACGCCAGGAACGTGCCCCGCTCATCATCGAGATCGATCGGCAGGGTCAGGGTGAGCTTCTCGGTGTCGTTCAGCGGCAGCGACACATTCCCCGAGATCTCCGAGGCCAGCACACCACGGTAGTGCCAGTTACCGTCCCACAACCTGATCCACGGCTGCTCGACCCGCTGCTGGATGCGCTCATTGCGCAGTTCCTGCGCCCACAGCCGGAAATCTTCGAGCTCCTGCACGCGCTCCTGAATGGCCGCCATCACTACTCCAATCCAGACTCGGCCGACCAGAACCGGCGCATCGTGCACGTGATCGTCGCCCCGGCCGGACCAGTGCACTGCACCGGCACCACCAACTCCTCGGTGTACGGCGGAATCCAGTACATCGGCTCGATGCCGTTGAACAACCCGGTGACATTCGACTTATCCGCGGCCACATACGTTTCCATCATCGGATCAGCCATCACCGACAACCGCGAGGTCAACGTCGGCGTGACAATCATCCGGGCCGCATCCGCACCCACCGCCCGCCGCCACTTACCCTCGTTGCCGAACGAGAAATCGGGGAACCGCCACTGCGTCGCGGGGTCCATCGACCACTCCAACCAGCACTTCTGATCGGTCGGATTCGAGATCTTCAGATAGTCGGTGTGGGTGCCAGAAGACGGATTCGACCACGAATCAGCATCCTTCGGGCTCTCGTACATCGGCTGCAACGCCAACGCCGAGACCACCGCATGCGCGTAACCGTCGACATTCCAGTCCCGCTCGGGGGAGAACGCGATCTGCTGCGACAACCGCGAGGTCAGCCACCGCAACCCCGATTTTGCCGAGGTGTACCGCCACTCCGTCGACCCGTCAATCGGCCACAGCTTGCGGAACCGCGACACCGTCGCCTCAACACCATTGCCGACATCAAGCAGATGGAACGGCAACACCATCTCGCGCACCGGAATGTCGTGTCCGGCGAACCGGCCGCCGATCTGGAACGCCCCCGAAACGGTGCGCGTCTTGAACGCGGTCGAGAACATCCCGTCAGGGGACTGATCGAGGGCGATCCCATGCTCCTCCCACGGTGCACCGGGCCCGGCGACGGTCACCTGATCGTCATCGGTGACCAACTCGATCACCGCCTCCGTCGAGGACAATGAGGACGTCACGACAACCTCCCCAACGCGATCGCTGCCCGACGCTTCTCAGCCTGCTGCGCCTCGATGAACGCGTCCTCGACCTTCGCCGTCGAAATGTGGTACTCGACGTGGTCCCGATACCCCGGCCCACCGGCCCCACCGCCGCCGGCCGATGCGGGCACGAACTTGACCCCGGAGTTCAACAACGGCAACGCCTCCCGATTGATCCTTGCCGCACGAGCATTCACCATGAATTCCTCGTCCGAGGCCAGGATCGGGACCATGTCGTCACGGTGGCCACCCTTGCCACGAATCCAGCCACCATCGCGGTAGCCGCCGGCCTGCCGGTACACCGACACCAAACCCCTACCGGTGTACTTAGGGTCCTTGAGGACGTAAGTCATCGACGACACCAGGTTGCTGTAGCCATTCCAGATATCGTCGACCAGACCCTTGTCGCGATAGGCCTGATAGGTGGCGTCGACCATCTGCATCAACCCCTTCGACGGGGTCCCGGCGGCGGCGTTCGAGTCGTCGAGGTTGATCGCCTTCTCGTTGCCGGACGATTCCTGGTTCATCCGGTGGGTTGTCGCGCTGACGAGGGCATCGGTGACCGGCTGCCCCACCCGCTTGAGAGCGGTCTCGATGATCGGCACCCACCGCGTCACTCCGGACCCGGCCGGATTCTCGACAGCATCATCGACGTCGGCGACCTTCGACTTCACCTTCGTCGTGGTCAACCCGGACTCGTCCTTCACCGGCTCCGGAGCAGTGGCGCCGTCAGTCGTGGGATCGGCGACCGAGGTGTCGGTGGCAGTGTCGTTCGGTGCGAACTCGCCGGTCTTGGACTCGAACTCCTTCTGACGCTTCATCATCGCGTCGTAGGCCTCCTTGTCCTGCACATACTGGTTGTAGGCCGCCAGCAACGGCGGTGAATCACCGATCCCGAATACCCCGAGCCAGCCCTGCACCTGCCCCTCGACAGCCGACTTCGCCGCATCCCCGAACAACCCCGAGATCGTGTCCGCGCGCGCCTTGTCGTACTCGGCCTTCGGCGAGAGCTGCGGCTCGTCCGAACCCTTCGACCCCGCCTTGGTGGTGCCGGACTTGGTGGCACTGTTGGCCGCGTTCTGCTTCGCGTTCAGCTTCGCCGTGTCGTACTCCTGCTTCTTGTCCAACTCGGTCTTGTCGAAGGCCTGCTTGAGGTCGGCGAGCTTGGTGTCGTAGTCGGCCGCCGCGAGCACACCAGTGTCCTTCTGCCGCTTGAGTTCGAGTGCCTGACGGTCGAACTCCTGCTGACGCTGCAACTTTCCGGCCTCGTACGTCTTCGTCAGCTCATCAGAGGTACCCGAAGCGGACTTCTTCTGATTCTCGGCGGCATCGAAGTCCTGCTTGTTCTTCAACTCGGCCGCAGAGAAATCCGATTTCAGGGTGACGATGTCGTTCTTGTACGCATCACGCAACGCCTTGGACTGCGCGGTCGCCTCCTCAGCGGTGATCTCCTTGTTCTTGCGACGCGCGCGCACCGCATCCAGATCCGCATCCAGCCTGGCCTTGCGGTCGGCCTTCGCGTCGTCGAACTGCTGCTCCCGCTTGAGTTTCGCGTCGTCGAAGGCCTGCTTACGCTGCAGCTTGCCCTGCTCGTAGGTGTGCTTGGTCTGCTGATTCTGTTTCGCCTCAATACGTTTGGCGGCAGCCTTGACTTCCGACAGCGAGGCGTCATGGTCGAGGGACTGCGCACCGACCGGCGCGGTCTCGATCCTCTTGGCACCCACCTTCTTCACCGCGTCCGACAAGGTCGCACCCGACTCCATCAGCTTGATGACCTTGTTCAGCTGCTCCCAGTTCAGGACCGCCTCGGGTTTGCCGGTCTCGTTGCGCACCACCGACATACCCTCAGGCAGATATCCGCCCTGATCACGGAACAGGCCCGCGCCCCACTTGATCGGTGCGGTGACGCCCTTCCACATGGTCTTGGCGACGTCGCCGAGCGCCTCCTTGCCAAGCTTGTACCAGTGGCCGATGTCCTTGAGCTCGGACACGATCTTGAGGGTGGTGCTCAACGCGCCGGTGACAGACTTGTCGAAGAACTCCTTCGGGAAATCGCCGATCTTCCCGGTCCCTCCGGGCCACAGATCGTTCAGCATCGCCTTGATGCCACTCATCAGCCCGTCGAACACCTCGCGGGACTTCTTCGCCAACCACGACCGCTTGTCACTGTCGGTCATGCCCCCGAAATCTGACAGCTCCATGTCGTCGGGCACGACATTCGGGTCGACGTTCTTGTTCTTCCAGTACGCGTGGACATGGTCCATGTGGTTCTGCGTCGGGGAGCGCCGATCCTCCATCATCTGGCCGCGAGGACCATCCGGGTACCACATCTTCTGCTGCCAGATTGTCCAGTTGTACGGGTAGTTCTTGCGATTGGCGTGCACGAAGTCGTTGACGTTGTCGCCGGTCTTCTTGTCCGAGCCGGGGATCATCACATCCAGCGTCGACCCGGTGTCATGCTCGTGGAAACTGTCGACCCGGTAGCCTCCGATGTCGGTGATGTTCTTCCACAACGCGTGAATGACCCGCTTCATCAGCACACCGATTGGCAGCAGATTCCCCTCACCACCGGACCGGGACAGTCGGTCACCGGCCGACACCCCACCACCCTCGGCGAACATCGCCTGAATCGGACCACCCTCGCCGATGCTGCCGAGCCCACCGCGCGGGGTCCACGCGAACGGCCGGCCGGCCATCACCGCCGCACGCATCCCGTACATCGTCCTATGGCCACCGGCACGCTCGACATCCTCGGTGTCCCACACATGCTCGTCGGGCATCAGCAGACCATGTACCGAGTCCTTACCGCGCCGCGCGCCCTTCCCGAACGGGACCGGACCACCGGAGGCGAACGCCAGACTGATCGGCCCGGGCGCGGTACCGGGCAGGAAGAAGTCCAGGGCCTTCCACGCCTTGAGCAGGCCGTTGTTCCACACCGTCTCCACCACCCAGCGGATCGGTGTGGACGCGTACCCCTTGATCGCATCCCACGAGGACTCGATGCCCTTACCGATCGTGGAGAAGAACTCGCCGACCTTCGACAGCCCCGACTTGAGCGCATCGAACGCCGGCGAGATCACCGACTCCCACACAGGCTTGATGCCGTCGCCGAGCCCTTCCCAGACGGGTTTGATCACCGAATTCCAGATGGTGGTGAACGCATCCCCGACCTTGGACACCGCCGAACGCAGCGTGTCGAACACGGGTTTGATCACACCGTTCCACGCCGCCGAGATCGTCGACTTGATCCCATCCCAGGCCGGGACCACGACATTCGTCCACAGCCAGGTCACCACCGACCCGACCACACCGAGCGCGGTCTTGAACACGGCGAAGTAGACCTGCACACCGCTCCACCACACGCCGATGACGGTCTTGATCCCGTTGAACGCAGGCACGATCGCGTTCTGCCACAACCACATCACCACGGAGCCGAGGGCACTGAACACCGTCTTGGCGACGGCGAAGTAGGCCTGCACACCGGTCCACCACAGGCCGATCACCGTACGGATCCCGTTGAACGCGGGCATGATCGCGTTCTGCCACAGCCACGTCGCAGCACCACCGATCGCCTGCAGCGCCGAGGTGAACACCGGGAACACCGACGCCTGCAACCAACCCCACACAGCACCGACCGCGGACTTGATCCCCGACCAGGCCGAGTTCACGATGTTGCGGAAGGTCTCGGACTTCTTGTACGCCAACACGAGAGCGGCACCGAGGCCGATCAGGGCGGTGACCACGATCCCGATCGGGTTCGCGCGCATCGCCGCGCTGAACAACCAGGTGGCCGCCGCAGCGGCCCTCGACGCGACGGCGCCGATCTTGAGCGCGACAGCACGCGCCTTCTCCGCGATCGTCGCCCGCACCGCCGCGGCCGTCGAAATCCCCTCGGCCGCAGCCTTCCCGCGAAGCGCACCCACCGCGGCGGCGAGCTTGCCCGACAGCGTCGTCTGCGCGCCGGCCAGGCCGTAGGTGGCCATCGTGTAGGTGGCCATGATGCCGCGGCCGAACGCCATCGCCGTCGACACACCCCCGACGAGCAGCTTGACAGTCCGGAACCCGGAGTAGGCCACGACCAGCGCGGTCACCACACCCTGGTTCTCGCTCATCAGCTCACCGAGCCGTTGGATCGCCGGCACCAGAATCCCGACAATGATCGGAGTGAGCGCTTCGAGGGTGGTCAGCAGTAGACCCCACACGGAGATGCCGATCGCCGCTGACGCTACTGCCAGCGACTGACCGATCGAGGCGATCGCCGGCGCGATCGCCACCGCCGCCCCCGACAGCTGGGTGAAGATGCTGGAGAGCTGATCACCCCACCCGGACACCATCTCGCGGGCGGTGAAGATCTTGTCGACCAGGCCCGAATCCTCGTCCACCCCGAGCTGTTTGGCGATATCGGCGTTGAAATCACCTGTCGCGAACAACTTCACCGCACCCACGGTCTGCTGAATGGCCTCGCGCACCCGGAACAGCTTGTCCACCAGCGGCGCGTCCTCCTCGGCGCCACCGAGCAGCTTGCGGATCTCGGCGTTGAAATCACCAGTGGACAAGATCGCGATCACACCCTTGACCCGCGAGGTCATCGTGTCGATCCCGGCGGTGATACCGGAGAACACGTTCGGCATCGCCTTGAACGGGCCGTCGAGGATCGCCGCACCGAACCGGCCGAGGGCGGCCTTGGTGTTCTCCAGCGACCCCTGGAAGGTGTTACCCATGGTCTTGGCGGCGCCGCCGACATTCTTGTTGATCGCGGCGAAGAAGATCTCCGAGGACACCTTCCCGTCGGCGGCCAGGTCCGACACCTCGTCGGCGGTCACACCCATCTCGTCGGCGAGCCACTGGTAGATCGGGATACCCCGGCCGGCGACCTGGTCGAGGGTGTCATTCATCGCCCCACCCGAGGTCTGTACCCCGTTGAGGATGTCACCGAACTCGCCCAGATCGGTGCCGGCGATGGCCGCGGCGTCCGCGGTCATCGTCAGATACTTGGTGAGTTCTTGCCCGGGTTTGATCCCGGCCGCTACGGCGTTGGCGGCGATGGTCGCCGCATCACCGAGCCCGTAGGCGGTCCCCTTCACCGACGCGGTCGCCGACGTCATGATGTTCTCGACATCGGACGCCGAGTTCCCGAGCGCCTTGAGCTTCGCCTGCGCCTGATCGATCGAGTTCAGCCGGTCGAAGCCCTTGGTGAAGGCCATCGTCAGCCCCGACGAGATAGTGCCGGTCACCTTCGCGATACCCGCACCCATAGCCGAGGACAACGCCCCCGACATCAGCCCGCCGGCCTTCTTACCGGTCGAGGCGGCCGACGACTCGACAGCACCGAACTGCTTGTTCACCGCCTCACGGAAGCCACCGAAACTCGGCACCACCTCGACATAGGCGGTCGCCAGATTCACGGTGTTGCCAGAACCCACCGGTCAGCTCCCTTCCTTCGCCGAGCGATCCTCCGTCGAGCCGGCCGGCAGGCGCGGCACCATGAACCGGTTACGGGCCCGATCCATCGGCGTCGACGCCTTCCCGCCATGCTTGGTGACCTTCGGCCGATGCCCGGGCCGCGGGATCGGCTCGGGCATATTCCGGCCACGCGCACCGTCTTTCGTCTTGGCCCACTGCAACCACCGCAACGAGTCGGCGATCGCCGCGAGCAACATCTCCTGCAACCCCCACGCCGAGTCCTCGTCCGGCGGATACATCGACCGGTAGAGCGCCGAGGACTTCGGCGCCCACCGCACGATGGCCCGCAGATCAGCCCACTCGAAACCGGGGGAACCGGCGTCGCGCAGCCGCAGACCGAGGTCGATGAGGTCACGTTCGAGAGCCTCCTTGTGTTCGCCGTCGACGAGGGTCAGGAGGCCGAAGATTCCGGGAGGCTGATCCCCGAATCCTCCTGCCACGCCGTCATCAACTGCATCTGATCGTTGAGCGTCAGATCATCGACCTTCGCCAGGGTGTCGTCGTCGATGAACCCGCGCGAGTGCAACGCCTCGATCAACCCGAAGTACTGCTCGGCCTCGTCGGCGTGCCGGAGTTTGCGGAAGATACCGCCCGGCAACTGCCCCCACTTGGGCAACACGATCTCGACCGTCTCGGTGACCGGCACTTCGGTGATCGTGATCGTGCCGTCCTCGGCGGTGTGGCGTTCCTCGCGCACCTGGTCGGTGTCGACGGCGACCTGGTGGTGGTACTTCTCGAATGCCATTGCTGGACCCAGCCTCTCAACTCGATGGATGTGCTGTTCCCGGCCCGCTACGGCCCCGCCGGCGAGGGCGGCCGGGTCCAGCGGAAACGCTCCCGCCGGCGAGATCATCAGCTGCCCGACGGGGCGAGCGCATCGACGTACATGAACGTGCGCGAGTTGTCGCCATCGATCAGCGCCGACTCGAACGACTCGACGGTCAGCTCGTAAGCGATGGTGTCGGTGTGCACGCGCACGATGTCACCGACCTCGGACACCTGCCCCTCGGGCACCCACACCCGCTCCAGGTCATCCCCGTCGGCGGTGTCGAAGATCCACGACTCGACCGGCAGCGTCTTCTTGTTCTTGCGGACCGTGATGTTCCCGAGACCGTCCTCGATCACGTTGGACGCACCGAACACCCGCTTGAGCACCTTCGCCGACTTGTGCTCCATCAGCACGAACTTGAACGTGTTGTCGTAGTTGGTCTGCAGAATCCGGACGGTCGCACCACCGAACGCCTTCTTCTTGTCCGAATCCCGCGCGATCGACTCGGTGATCCCGTCCTCACCGGCATACCCGAGATCATCGAACGCCACATTGATCGCGACGGTCGCGTTGGTCGGACCCGGGGTGCCCTTGGGGGCGCACCGGACCGCGCCGGTGACGCGCGGCATCGCAGATGCGACGTTGGCAGCAGTAGAAGCCATGACATGCCCCTTTCACAGGACGTCAGCCCTGCCCGGCGGGCAGGATCGAAAACAATTCAGCCCGTGGGCTTTCCACGAACAACGAGGATGAGGGTCGCCGAATAGCGGGGCATCGACGAATCAGGATCAGGATTGAACGAGGGCTCCCCGGCAACCCCCACGCCACGCACCCGCTTCTCGGCAGGGTCGCGGCCGGCGTCGACGACCGCGGCGACCACCTGCTCGATCAGCGCCGCCGCAGCCGAGGCGGTACCGGCCCACACGAACACCTGCACCAGCCGCTGCGACAGCGCCAGCGTCCGGCCGGTGCCCCCAACCGCCAACACCAGGACACACCCCGATTCCGGGATCACCTGCGGCCGCACCTGCGCGGCCACCGGCAACCCCGGCAACCGCTCACCCAGGACACGGACGAGCTCGGCCTCAACCTTCGGAAACACCACCGTGTCGGTCATGACGTCAACGCCCGCAGCAACTCACCATGGCGCGCGGTGCGCGCCTTGGCGCGGCCGGTCCCGGTCCACACCGCACCACGCACCCGATCACCACCGGACTCGTTCTCGGCATACCCGTAATCATCGGAATCCAGATGCGCCATCGTCTTTTGGACCTGCTCGGCGACGAGCTGGCACGCCACCGGATTCGACGCCATCCGCCGAAACGCGTTGTCGTCGTACACGACCTGCACTCGTGCCATGTCAGCCCACCACCCTCCGAAGATTGAGCAGCCCACCAGGATTCCAGCCGAACGGACTGTGGTCGTAGCGTTCGACCTCGCCGATCACATCGAACTCGGCACCGTCGAGACGGGCCTGCGCCCGATGCGAGAGCGCGGGGAACGACGGCGGCACCAGCAGCTCGACGTCAACGACCTGACGGTCATGACCGGCGAGCTTCGGCTCGGCCGTGGCCGGCGCACCCCACCCATAGACCGGGTGCGATGTCCACGGCGACCAGTCGGTGGTCGGGACCCCGAAATCATCAGGCGGGCCGTCGATCACCTCACGCACATCAACCATGAACGGGGCGGGGAACGATGCGGTCACAGGTACCGCTCCGATCCCAACGACACCGACACCATGCCGACGCGTAGCCCGGCCAGCATCTGCTTGTCGGCCGCCGACAACCACGGCGCCCCCGACGTCGAGCCCTCGGTGAACGTGTGATTACGCGAATACGGGCCCGCGGTCTGCGACACACCCGTCGAGTTCGCCGGCATCTCGCCGTCGGCGAGCAGGACCCGGGCAACCATGCGGGACTCGACGATCACCACGACCGGAAGATCCTGGTCGTAGGTGTCGCCGAGATAGCCGACCACGAGAGCCGCAGCCTCCTGCAGGAGACCGGGCACCCGGGCCGCCTCGTCCAAGGTCAAGGCCCGCCCGATCCGGGCCTCGACATCAGCCTGCGTGGTCGCCATCAGCGCGCAGCCCTTCGGCTCAGGACCCCGACGGCGCCGGGGTCACCAAACCGACCGGAGTCTTCGCCGCACCAGCCGCGGTCGCACCGTCGCCGAGGACATACGCGAACCGTGCCTTCATGCGGATCGCGACCATGTCCCGCTCGGCCAGATTGATCGACCCGACGGTCGCCTGATCGAGCAGCTTGACCGTGATGTCCTGCCGCACACCGATCCGCACCCGCGAGGAATCCACCACCAGCGCAGCAGCACTCGCAGCATTCCAGGCGCCGTTCTTGTTGAAGTAGGTGCGGAACCCGGCGAACGACTCGTCCCGGAAGATGGGCTGCCCGTTGGCATCACGCAGGTTCGCCACCTGGAACCGCAGCGCCAGACCGGCCACCAGAGTGTCGGGCAGATACCCGGCAGCCGCCACCAGCTCGGACACCTGGTTGATACGACCGACGAGGTCATTCTTCGACGCCGTCGACCCCGACACAGCCAGCGACTGGCCTGCGGTGGTCGCGGCGGCGAACAGCGCCGGCGACACCCACGACGCGGGCTTGTCGGTGCCCAGCAGCACCGCCTGGTCGAGCTTCTTACCGATCGCCTGACCACCGAGCGCCGAGATCTCCGACAGCACATCGGTGCTGGCGTCGTCGAGAACGTTCTCGTGCACGGGGATGATCACCGCGATCTCCTCGGCCACCAGCGTCCGGTCCTGCCACGCGGCCTCGGACTGCGGCTTCACACCACCCGGGGCGGTCGCCGACTCGGACACCCACCCCGCTTCGGGCAGCGCCGCGAGCACCGGCATGTGCGTGGTCTTGGTGCCCATCGAGACGGTGGGGAAGGCCTGCAGCACCGTCGACGCTTCCTTCGCACCGGTGAGCAGATCGTTCGAATACGCCTCCTGAATGAGGCTGGCCACTTCCGCGCGCGAAATATCAGGCATCGCGGACTCTCCAATCAGACGTCAAGCGCACTCGCACCACACAAATATGGGGGTGCGCGAGGTGAACAAATTGAGGTCCGAACGGGGTCCGCTGTGAATGCTCCCCAGCACCGTCGTACTACCGGGGAACGCGTGCGGCCATCATAACCACACGCGCCGACATTCACGCCAGCACTACGTGCCCGACCTGAACCTGCGCAACGCCTCCGCAGCAGCCGCTTTCGGATCAGCATCCGGCACAGCCGCACCCGTCGTACCCGATTTCAGGTCCCGCACAGACGGTTTCGGCGCCGGCGGGACAGTGGCCTGCTCGCCGCGCCACGCGATCAACGCATCCGCCGCAGCTTCGAGCTCCTCGCGTGTCGCGCCGGCCAACGCCGACGCCGGCACACCCTTGGCCGCCGCCACCGACGACACCAACGAGGACCGTTGCGCCGCATCACGTTCAGCCGTCACCGCCGCCAGTTGGTCGGTGAGCTTCTGCAGCTCGGTCTTCTCCCCGTCCCGGATCTGCGCGAGCTCGGCGGCCGCGGTCTTGTACTCGTCGAACTTCTCGAACTTGGCGCGCTCACGCGCCACCCGCGCACCGACCGCGGCATCGAAGTCCTCCTGCGAAGTGATCGGCTCGAAAGTGGCACTCGCCGGCGGCGTCGTGCCGGCGTTGTCGGCGCCGGCCGCAGGCGGGGTCGAGTCGGAGCCAGGGGCGGGAGTGGAGTCGGTCATGAACGTTCCTTCCAGTTGAGGGTGCTTGGTTGGCTATAGGGTCGCGGCGCGGGTCTTCTCCGCCTTCTTCGCCGCGACGAATGCGTCTTCGAGCCGCGATGCGGTGACGTCGATGTTGTGGACGCGTGGCGCCGCCAGCTCGGTGGCCGTCCGGATCGCGCCCGTATCGTGGGCAATCTTCACAACCACCTCCAGCAGACGCGCGACGAGGGTGCGGATGTCCTCGTCCTCGCCGTCGGGTGCGGGGTCAGGGTCAGGATCGGGTGAGACCGGATACACCGACACCGCCACCGAGTTGCCGACATACAGTTGCGGGTCGACGAGCAGCCGCACCTCACCCGACCCAGCGACCGGCCCGGGATCGGGTAGGCGCATGACCTCGTTCGGGGTGAGGCCGCTGGTCTCGTACAACTCCGACTCGGCCAATCGATACCCGAGTTGACGGCGTAACTCGGCAGGAAATGCGTCGGCGGCCGCCTGCAAGGTGTCGAACACCGCGCACACCGCAGCGCGACCGCCCTCGCGTTCGTGGAGGACGACAGTCACTGATCTGGACATGGGATTCCTTTCATGACGAAACCCCGCACCCTCCGGATGAGGATGCGGGGCTTTCGATCTGGGTTGTTCGGTTGTCAGGTCGGTTCGTCGAGGTCGATCACCTCATCGGTGGGGTGTCACCACCATCGGATCGTTCTGCCGCCGGTACCGCTCTTCGATCTCACGCAACTGCTCATGCCCGACGGCCAGGCACGTATGCAAGGCCAGACTCCCCCGCGCGTTGTTAGGGCTCGTTATCTCAGAGCTGGCACGGGTGTCTGACCTTGCGCTCGATACTCTACGCCTGGTCCTCGGAATCGGTCCGGACCTGTCGCTCACAGCCAGACCGACGGTTTATCGGCGTAGCTGTCGATGGGTGGCAGATCCCAATCGTCGGGATAGGGCTGATCGAAAATGGATACGTAGCCTTCCGGGTAATTTACGGGTGGCAACTCGTCAGGAGGGACA
The DNA here is from genome assembly GCF_020438995.1 of Gordonia sp. (in: high G+C Gram-positive bacteria). Taxonomy (GTDB): domain Bacteria; phylum Actinomycetota; class Actinomycetes; order Mycobacteriales; family Mycobacteriaceae; genus Gordonia. The sequence goes on along the minus strand of NZ_JAGQTN010000040.1, from coordinate 12,581 downwards.
CGTGAGAGGAGCCCTTTTTCGTCGCGTTCGTAGAGGAACATGTCGTCTGGAAACGAGACGAATGTACGACCGTCGCGTTCAAACGTGGACATCTCGTCGGAGTCGCGCAGCGAGGTAGTCACTGCAATGTGGTCATTGGGAACCGGCTTCCTACCCATTCCGCTACCACCCTCACTTCTCGAACATCCGGGTCATTCGGGTCAGGGGCACTGATCTGAGCATCCTCCAGTATCCGAATCTGCCCGTTCAGGATACACTCTTCGCTCTCGAACATCTTGCCGACGCTGTTCAGGTCCGCACCGTGTGCTCCGCGAATCTCGTACACAATTCGCGTCGTACCATGTCTGGCGTAGCCCGAGTAGGCAACCTTCTGGCTCTTCGTCGCTGATGCAAACGACCAGTTGTCGCCAGGTGTACCTCCCTCGATCTTTCCCTTCGCGAATCGCTTCATGATCCGATCCTCGGTCATGGCCGGCAAGTTGATGCCGCGGTACACGACCCCCAGGTTCCGATCCTCGGCAGTCATGCGAATGAGGCGGGCTGCTGCCGCCTCCAGGTCGGCACGGTAGTCGTGCTTCTCGTACAAGCCGGGCTTACGGTAGTGCTGGACGACGTACTTGAACTCCGCGGACTTGCTGATGCCTGCAAACGGTTCACGACCTGTGCCGATGTTCACCGCCACACGCTCGACGAGTTGTCGGTCCTCGTGCTTGTACTGCAACATCGCGGTGGCACGGTCGGCGGGATCGGCGATGTACCGCCAATCGTCTGCGGCCAGTGTCCTCCTCATGCGAGTCGTATCTCCTTGCCGGTTGTACGTGCTATGGACGCTGGCGGGATCGACGAGGGTGCGACCAGGGGGCTTCTCTGGAGGTAGCGAGTTCCAACGCTTCTCGGCGGCCAGCCATGCGGCAAGATCCTCCGGATCAGGGTCGGGTGAACCGGTGACGGATGCGAGGTTCGGCGGGTCGATCGGCGGAGGAGTTCCACCACCTCCAGCTGCGGCCGGACGAGACGGCCCACTACCTTGACGTGGAGGGTTGCCCTGTCCACTCCGGCCACTTCCGCCTGACCCGTGCTCGGCCAGTACCTGCTTGACTGGGTCGCGGCGTGCACGGGGCGCCGAGTCCATGAGCTTGGCGATCGCCGCTGGATCAGGCACACCGCGCTCGTTGGTGAGGCCTTCAGCCTTGGCCTGCTTGCGCGCGGCCTGGTAGTCCTGCTCCCACTGCTGCACGTGCGCCGGAGGCTCGTAGGTGTCCCCAGCACGCACGGCCACGGCCATGCACCGGCAGTTGCGGTGGTACTTCTCGCCATGCTGTTGGTTGCCGCGCAACCGCCGCACCTTCGCATTCCCGACACTGCGGCCGGCCTTGGCAGCAGCCTTGGCTGAGGAGTAGGTGGAGCGGTTGGCGCGGGCTTGCTCGGCGGTGAGCGTCCCGGCAGCGATCGCACGACGGTCACCAGCGGTCAGCGACGGAGCGCGGCCGACCACAGAACCGGCGGCAGCCTCGGAGGTGTACACCGCGCCGCGGGTGGCCAGCATCCGGCAGAACCCGCACGCGGTCGACGACGCGTACCGCGCCCACTTCACACCCTCGCGTTCGACGTTGTCCAGGACCGTGTCGCGCGACTGGTCATACAGCGCTTTGGTGGCGGCCGCGATCAGCGAGGCGAGCGGATCGTTCGTGGTCAGCGCCCACCTACCGGTGATCGCCAACGCCTCCGCCTCGGGCAGGACGGCCGGTTCGGGAACGAACAGCGCCGGATCGTCGGTGGTGGGTTGCTCGGCATAGAACTGCGCCGACACCTCACCTACCGCGACGAGGTAGGGCAGCAGCAGGTCGGGGTAGGCGTCGGTGATGAACGCGTACTGCTCGGCAGGTTCGAGCTGATCAAACACCGCGAGCAGCTGCGTGAGCGAGGTACCGAGCCGACGCGCCAACTCGGCGAGCACGCCCTGGAACTCGGCCACCGCGACAGGCACCGCCTCAGTCCTCGCCGACCAGGGTGCCGTCGAGGACCTCGGCCACATCCCGATCCGACGGCGGCGGGATCTGCGCCGGCGGTGCTGCCAGCAACCGATCCACCAGCGTCGTCGTCGCCGAGGCACGCATCGCGACCTTGATGCCCTGCACCTGCTGCTGCGACAACCCCGGCACCAGCGGAACGAGCTGATCGAGGGGGATGCCGGCGGTGGCGAGCTTGGCGATACCGTCGACAACCGCCGCGAACGCGCGCGCCTCGGTGTCACGCCAGACGACCTCGGCGCCGGAGTCGGCGGCGGTGGCCTCGTCCCCGTCCATCGCCGCAGCCAGCCGCAGTACCTGCTCCCAGGATTCACCGAACGACTCACGCCGCGCTGCCAGCTTGCGTTGCTGGTTCGCCTCGGCGGCCGCCAGTGCCTCAGCGGAGACGTTCACCAGTTTGCCGGTCACGTTCGCCAGGCTGATGCCGGCGCGCAGCGCGATGTGCTGCACGATCTCTTCCAGGATCGCGTTGTAGTCGGTCGTCGACCCCGCCGCCAGCGTGGTGGCCTTGACCTCGGCATCCTCGAACGTCCACACCCGCCGCGCTGAGGCGGCCAGCACCTGATCCTTGGACCCCGACCACCCGGAGATCACCTTCTGCGGGAACGCACCGAACCTGCTGACGATCAGCCGGTCGAAGTTCACCGCGTTCAGCGTCTGCTGATCCCGGATCAACGGGGCGACCTCACCGACGATCTGCCCGTCGGCAGTCCACGCGTTGACGAACCGCACCACCGGCACCACCGGCGCACCGTCGAGAACCGCACCATGCTCGACCGGGTCGCCGTCGACGGTAGGGGTGATCGGGTTGGTCGCCGACCTGTGCAGCGGGTCGTGCTCTGTGATCTCACCGAGGTCGAGCGGGTAGATGAACTTCTCGTCGTACAGGTTCGCCTTACGCCGCAGCTTCGCCCCATCCTGGGTGCGCCAGATCTCCAACGCGAACTGCGGCCACTCATCAGCGAGCGGGTCGACGTAGGCGGTCAGGATGTCCTTCGGCCCGCGCGGACGCAACCGCACCCGGCCGCCGGGCCCGCGGGTGACCGTCACGTACGCCGCACCGTAGGTCAATGCCGGCACATGCACCAGAGCCTGACGCGCATCCATCCGGTTGGCCTGCCACAACGCCCACCCCGGATCGTTGTCAGCCGAGGCCGCCGTCCGATACCCGGTCACCGACAAGTTCTGCGCGAACGAGTCGACGACCACCCCGAGGACGTTCTTCACCGACAACTTCGCGATGTCCTTGACCTCGTCCCCGGTGTCCTCGGGCACCGCCGGCACACCGAGCTGACCGCGCGCGTACCCGCCGACCCGGTCCAGCTCACCCCGCTCGGACAGATGCAGCTGCCACATCTTGCCGATGACCGCTCTGATCTCGTTCTCATCGAGCACAGACCCCACCTCTTTCACACGAACGTCGCACCACCACTGCTCTTCTTCTTGTCCAAACCCACCGCGACAGCGTCGATCCGGGCCTTCCACGCCATGACCGCGGCGTAGGCGGCGTCGATCTTGTCCCGCGAGTCGGGGAACGCCTTGTACAGCAGGTATCCGGTGCGCGTGGACCGCCGACGAGCGTTCAGGACGTGCCGGGTCAGCGACGGCGAACCATCATGGCGTGCCTCACCGTTCAGCACGGCCTGCCGGAACTCCTCGACCGCCTGACCGACCTGCGAGTTCTTCCCCCGAGGCCACACCGCGATCGGCTCAGACCGAGTCGCCTTCACCTTCAACCGCCGCCCATAGGTGGCTTCCCAGCGGGCCACATGCTCACCCCACCCGGACGGATCGGCATAGAACGCCACCACATTCCAGCGGTCAAAGCACTGCCGCACAGTCGCATCCACATCCAGCGGATTCGGCACCCACCCATCACCGGACGGACCGGCCGGCTGCTCCCACACCCGCACCTCGAACAGCACCCCGTCAGCGATCCGGCACCCGATCAGCGCCGTCGCATCGGCCTTACCCTTCGTCCGGCCACGCGACCCGTCGAACCCGAGGCTGATCGCATCACCATCGGCGAGCACCGCATCACCATCGAGCGCGGCAGCCCAATCCGGTTGCGAGATCCACGCATCCGAAGCGTGCGTGATCTGATTCAGAAAGTCGCTGCGCGACTGCTGCGGGTCTTGGGCCGGATCCCAGATCGTCGCGATCAACCTGTCCAGATCCACATGCCCCGGCGCGCAGGGCGGCTGATGAATCACACACCCATCCGGATGCGCCGACGAATCCCCATACGCCACCCGCAAACCCGCGATCAGCGACGCCCGATCAGTCATATCCGTCTCCGGCGGCGCCTCACGATGGTCGTACAGCAGACCGTCGTCCTTGGCGCGGCCCTGCCGGATATCGGCCCAGAAGTTCGCCGACTGCTCAGCCACCGAGTTCTCACCCGGAATGTAGGCATTCGGCGACTCCAACGTCGTCCCACCCACCTTCGCGGCATTGGCGCGCATCGTGTTCGCCAGCCGCACACCACCATTGGATGGAACCCATTCCTCGGTCTGGTCGAGCACGGCGAACACGGCGCGGGCGCCCTTGACGGTGCGGGCCGACGAGGTGATCGCCGACATGCGGCCGTTGTTCGGCAGGTTGATGAACGTGTCCATCACCTCAAGGCCCTGGACATGCTCGTGGATCGGCGCCTCGGCGCGCATCATCTCCAGCACCGGAGACCAGGTGTTGCGGACCTGCTCCTCGCTCACCGCGGCGAGCTGCACGATCGGGGTCCGCACCGACGACCACGGCTTGCCGACCGGCTGGCCGCAGGCGTCCCAGCCGTCGAACAGGACGGGCCCGCACGCCTCGACGCACGCGAGTGCGGCCAGCAGCGGCGACTTGCCGTGCCCGCGAGGGCGTCCCAGCACGCCGCGGTTGTAGCGGCGCCGGCCGGTCGCCGGGTCCAGGGCATACCAGTGCAGGATGAAGTCCTCCTGCTCCAGGTACGGCCGGAACGGCTCGTACTCGGCGCGGTCCGGCGCGGCGAGCATCTCGGTGATCCAGTCGATGACACCCCAGCCCAGGGTCGGGACCTCACCCTCGACGGACGGACGCCACGGCATCAGCGGGGATCGGCGAACAGCACCGCCCGCCGCGGCATGTCCCGCTCGATGCCGTCCGGGTGATCGATCAACGTCGGGCCGTCGGCATGGTCGACGATCGACGGGACGCAGTACGACACCTCGTGACCGCGTTCTTGGCACCAGACGGTGATCGCCTCATCGATCGGCATGTAGTCGACGAGGAGCTCGATGTTGTCGAGCATGTCGTCGACCAGGTCCTGACGGATGGCCACGGCCACCGCATGATTGAGCGTTGACGCCTGCACCCACCGCTCGCCGCGCTGCGCCGCCGCGTGGATATAGCCGGCCAGCGGCGGCGCGAGGTGGCGGGGGAAGTGCAGGCCGGCGTACAGCGACACCACCGGCGTCGGCGCCGACGACAACACCTCGGCCAGCCGGTCCGGGAAATTGTCGGCGAGCACCACATCGTCCTCGATGACCACCGCCCAGTCGGCGTCCGGGCACTGCGCCAACTCCCACGCGCGCCGATGATTCACACCGGGCCCGAACTCGCCCTCGAAGTCGTACGCCACGCTGGCATCGAGGGCGATCGCGAGATCGAACGCCGCCGCCTTGCGCGCCGAATGCGCCACCACCGAAGTGGTGATCAGCAATGACTTATCGTGTGACACAGTCATTCTCCTTCGAGGAATGGCAAGGCCCCGGAATCGCAGCGCATCAACGCTGGCCGGGGCCGAACTACTTTCAGGATCTATTCAGTTGGGGGACAGACGGTTACGTCAGTGTCCACTGGGCACATGCGGCCCGGAGCTGGCGCGCCGCCAGGAGGCGGTCGATATGGGTGAGGCGGTGGCTGGTGGAGTCGGGATGGTCCTGATACAGGAACTGCGGCCGGTCCGACCCGGCGAACCGCGCACCCAGATGCGCCAGGCCCACCCAGAACGTCGAATCCACCCAGTCGTTGTAGGTGTGCCACGGCCGACGCTCCCAGAGCTCACGGCGGAACGCCGCGCACGAGAAGCACCCCAGTTCCTCGTCGAGGATGCGCTGGGCAGACACCCGCGGGAAGCATCGCGCCTCACCCCGATGCAATGCCCCGAGTGACACCACGTCCGCGGCGGCGGTCAACGCCAGCGTGTCGGCGATCGCCCACGAGAACAACCGATCATCGACATCGAGGTGAATCACCCACTCCGCAGAGGTCACCTCAACTGCCGCGTTCCGGGCCGCACCGTAGCCCAGGTACGTCGATTGCCGGACCGCGAACGCGATGCCGGCCTCGGCGAGGATGCGGGTCGCGGTCTGGACCTGGACCCAGTCGTCGAACCCGCAGTCGACGATCACCACCTCGTCGGGCCGGACCGTCTGCGCGGCCACCGACCATGCCCACCCGGGCAGGTACCGCGAGTAGCCGCCCCACCCGGAGGTGACTACTGCGATGCCCGAATGACCCACAGCGGCCGCTCACAGGACGCGTCATAGCCCGGAGTGCGCGCGATGACACGCTCGGCGCGCTTCTCCAGCTCCTTGGTGATCGCCCGGGACTGGCCGTGCGCCACCGCCTTCGGCAACACCTCGTCAGGGTGCGCGGTCTCCACGAACACCAGCTCGGCGGACGCGCACAGCGCGTTCAGGTACGCACGCCACTTCGGCTGATGGTGCAGCACCGACAGACACAACGCGACGTCGAACGGGCCGAGCTTACGGATAGCCGGCGGCGTCAACTGCTCACGCACTACGACCACGCCCGGGCCCTCGCGCAGGTTCGGGTGATCGTCGACGGCCACCACCTTCGCGCCGTGCGTGTAGGCGAAGCGGTGCGCGAAGTAGCCGGTGTACGCGCCGAGGTCGAGCACCGAGAAACCTCGCCGGTCGCCGAGGTAGTCGGCGATGGCGTCGGCGCGGCCTTCGGCGTCGCGGCGGCCGGTGCCGACGGTCTGGCCGTCGACCCAGTCAGGCTGATAGTTCATCAGTGGTCACTCCCCACAGGTTGCGGATGGACGAACGATGGTCGGAGTCCCACCACATGACGTACCCACCGGCGCCGCGCACGGCGTCGTGGATCGCAGGTGTCGGGACGGCCTCCGAGGGGCCGGTCAGGTCATACGATGGCGCGCCCGGCGCGAGCACGGCAGTCTCCCAGTCGATCAGGTAAGGCATGCCGGCGTGGCCGAGGACGATGTTCCCGGGATGCACATCGCGATGATGGACACCGACGCGCGCGAGACCGGTCAGCAAGTGGGCGACCCAGCCGATCGTGCGATCGGGTGGCCGGCCGACGATCGGCTCGTAGGTCGCGATCACCAGAATCCCGCGATCGGGGTCGGCGTCGATCAGGTTCGGCCGGGCCCACGCCGTCGCACGATCCCGATACCAGCCGATCTCGGCGACGGCATCGGCAGGATCACGGAACTCCTTCACCGTGTACGCGCCGCCGATCGTGAGCACCGCACGTGTCTTCTCGACGACCCTGTCCACGCTCAGACCGCCTTCAACGGGCCGCGCCGCGCCCTGGCACCACCCGACGGGGCGCCACCACCGTCGGAGTCGACGACCGGCGCGTACTCGATCCGCAGCCGCTGCCGGTCCTCGACCGTCGCGCCGACCTTCGCCACCCGCAGCCGCAACTCGGCCATCAGCTTCATCTCGCCGTCACGCCAGATCGCGTTGTGCACCCGCGCGGTGTCGAGCATGTACTCCCACTCGACCGATGTGAAGTCCTGCGCGAGGGGCTCGGCGCCCCACTTCTTCCACCACTGGCGGGTGCGTTCGGACCACACATACTTGCGGCGAGAACCGTCCGGATCGAACTCGTAGAACGTCGGCAACGCCGGCTGTACGACGTCCGGATCACGCAGGTACGTCGCCCGTTTGGTCGGGTCGGCGTTGCGACGAGCCCGCTTCGCCGGGTCCTTCGGTGTCGGGCCCCTTCCTGCCAAGATTTCACCTCAATTCACGTAATTCGTTGGTAGACAATCAGATACATCGTCATAGGGGTCGGGTGTGCCAGTGCTCGCCGAGCCGCTCCGGAAGCCACGATTTACCCCGTCTGACCTGCACCGATACCCGAGATGCCCAGACCCGTACGGAGTCTCAGCCGCTATGACCTCCGGGGCCCCTTCGGGGCAGGCGGGGGCACCCCCCCAGGGGTCGAACGGTGTTCGATCGACCTCGCGTTCGATCACAACAGGCCCGGGTGTCGCTCGGTCGGGTGACGACCGCCGGCAGAGCGCGCCCGGCGGGCCGCGGCGGCCTCGGCCTGCGCCTTGGCCCGGTTGCACGGCCGGCAGGCTGCCCGCAGGTTCTCGGGATCGTCCGTGCCGCCCGAGGCGACGTTCACGATGTGGTCAACTTCGGTCGCGGCGACCAGGCACTGAGGGCCGCGGATCTGGCACTCGTGGCCGTCCCGGCGAAGTACCCTGCGCCGGACCCGGTCCCAGCCCTTACGCGGCCGGCGACTCGACGGCGACGGCTGCTCGTCCCAACTCACGACAACCCCAACCGGGCCGCGAGCCGGTCGGACTGCGCCGCCCACCACCTCGTTGTGTCCTGATGCGCGTGGCACGGCCGATGACAGCCGGGCACAACGGCGAGCATCTCGAACGACTGCGGGACAGCAGGCCCGGGCAACGCTTCCTCACGCCACCCGGACCCACCTGCCACCGAGGTGGCTCCCACCATCCCAAGCCCAAGGGGGTTCACCATGCCTGAATCTCCTCGTCGAAACCTCGAAGGGTTCCGCCGCGCCCCGCAGCCCTCGCCCGGGAAGTCAACAACCGGGCCCACCTCGCCGCAACAGGATCGAGGAGTCGGGTCATGAGTGTGAGGGCTTTGCCGTGAATGAGCAACGGCGTTGACGCGCGCGGCGGAAGAATAGGGAAGCGGGCCGAAGAGACGACGGCCGCGCTATGCGCGAGCATAGTCCAGTACCGGAGAATTCGGGATCAACCAACCGTCCGACCCTGCCCGCTCTGCTTGTAGGAACGCGCCTTCTGGTGTGCGGCAAGGACATCACCGAGGCGGTACTTCCACTCGGGCTCGACGCCACCGATCGGTGTGGAGTCGCGCCAGCCGGCGAGCAGACCTCGCCGACGCAGGTACGTCACCCGTTTGCGGTTGAGACCCCGGCCGCAGTCGCCGAGCTTATAGGCCAGCTTCTCGACCTGCGGACCGGTGACCACCTTCCGGTTCGCCTTCTTCACCCTCGCCTCGCTGTACACGTACTCGGGCTCAACATGATTCATCGCCCGCGAACACCGATCGATGATCGCGACGAGCTGGTCGCGCAATTCGACGCCAGAGGCCATCAACTGCAACGCGAACCGGTACCGAAGCAGCCACGCGCCGACCGCAGTGATCGAGGCACCCGAGTCATACACCGCACCCCGGTCTCGCTCGATCGCTCGCACCGTCGCGAGCAGCGTCGCATGCAACGCGGCGAGCAACTCCTCGATATGAATCGGATACGGCGGCCGCGACGACGGCGCTGGCCGACGAACACCCGGCCCACCCGGCCGCGTCGTCCCCGTCAACGCAATCGCCATCTCCCGCTCCAGATCCGGAAGCAGATCCAACTTCGCCGCGAGCTCGTCAATGTCCGCGCGGGTCAGGGAGTCGGGGTCGTCGTCGGTCACTCGGATTCCTGTTCTCGCTCGCACTTCCAGCACGGCGACGGTTGCTGATGGATCGGGCAGAGGGTTTCCACGACAGGCGACGGCGGGCCATGCCAGCCGTAGTACGGCGAACCGAACCCGCCCGCCGGACCGTGGTCACCAGGCGGTGGCGCGCCGGCATCGAGGACCTCGGCGACAGGCAGCGATGGAGGTGCCGGAGATCTCCGGCGCCGTCCTCGACGACGGCGGCGAGGGCTCCCGGGTCCGGACACAGCAGGACCGCCAGGGTCGGGCAGGGCAGGAGTGTGGTCGGGAGATCGCTCACCCTTCCCCAGACCCCTACCCACACCCAATCCCTGACCCTGCCCAGGCGCGCGCCCGCGCGTAGACAGCGTTTCGGTGTGATTTCGGCGGTGATTATCAGCTTGATTTTGTGTTTGATTTCCGGATTGATCCGGTGGCGATTGAGCAGTCGGGGCGTCGCCGGGCGTGGTGGTGTCCACACGTCGGACATCCGGGATCGACGACCGCGGGTTCAACCGTCCAGACACCTGCGGCGGATTGGGTGCGGAGAACTCTTGACCGGTCCGGGAGCTACCCGGCCTGGCTGGTTCTGACTCGTCACCCACCGACACAGGTCGGGGCTGGTCACCCTCGTCGTGGCCGGGATCTGTGGGAGCGGAGAACTCCTGGCGAGACCGGGAGCTACCCGGTGTCGCTGGTTCTGGCTCGTCACCCACAGGAGCCGGCGGCGGCGTGATGGGAGCGGAGAACTCTTGACCGGTCCGGGAGCTACCCGGCCTGGCTGGTTCTGACTCGTGACCCATCGACACCGCCGGCGGCGTGGCCGCGACGTGGTCGTCGATCTCGGATGGCTCCGGGCGTGGCGGAGGACGCAGGGTCATGCCCGCATCCTTCGGTGTCCGGTTGCCCTTGCTCTGATTGCAGGACTTGCACGCCAACACCAGATTCCGGATCCCCGAGGCCTTCCGGGGATTGACGTGATCAATGGTCGGCATGTTCGTCGGCGACCGACGGTCCTGGTGTTTGAGGAGTTTTCCGCAGTAGCGGCACTTGCCGGTCGTCGGGTTCTCCGGATCGACACAGTCCCGCGCCCACACCTGCGCCACGAGCTGCGGGGTGAGCAGCTCCTTGCGCTTGCGCCGGTTCGTGCGGACATCCTTGGCGGGGGTGTACCGCATCTGAAACCAGTCATGGAACAGATACGCGACACCATCAGGCAGTGGCGGGCACTGCTCGCAGTCATGGCCGGGCCTGTGCCACAGTCCGACCTCGACGAGCAACTCAGCACACTCGACCGCCTGTCGCGGCGCGAGCGTGATCAGGTCCAGACGGCGGATCGCGCCGTCGGTCCCGACATTCTGAGAATGCGCTCCCGCCTTCACCCACAACGCCTGCGCGGCTTGCCCACGCCAGCCGTCCTCTTCGAGGTCGATCTCATCGAGCCGGCGGAACTTGTGGTTCATCGCCAACTGGTCATCGACCTGAAAGAACGGCACCGGAAGGGCTTCCTCTCATGCACACGACAACCACCGCGCACGCACCACCAGGTCGTCGTACTCGGCGTAGCTCCCGGACCGGGGCGTAGCCAGCACTGTGACAACAAGGGAGCGCATGAATGGCGTTGTCTATCAAACACACTCGGATCAATCACTGATCGGTAGGAGGATCACGGCCACTGGTCACGGTATTCATCGACGCCGCCGGTTCCGTTGCGGCTCAACCTCGGCCGGACACTCCGCGTGATGACCCTGCTTCTCCGGATGCTGAGCGCACGCCAGACACCGGCCGTACTTGCGGCGCTCATCGATGGAGAGCACCCGCAGATTCCGCTGCAACGACGACTCCTCGACGCCGGCCATCAGTCGCGCTCCTCGATCGACACGACAGCCGTCAGCGGCACCCAGAAGTGCGAGTACTTCTCGGTGTCGGAAGCGCGCCAGCGGGTGTACAGCATCCCGTTCCGCACCGCCGGCACCAGCCTCGGCGGCGTGCTGCCGGTGAGAGGCTGGTACTGGACGTCGACGAGGTCGGGGCCGCGGACCACCCGGGCAGTGCGGACCAGGCACCGCACCCACTTCTCGGCCGCGCTCACCGCTGGGCCTCGTCGTCGGCGGATTCGGCGACGTTGGTCGGAGCAGCATGGGCGCAACGCCGACAGCGCCGCCCGGGCGGCGGCCAGGCACTCATGCCGCCTGGATTCGGGTACGGCATCCCACGATTCGGGCGTGGTCATCGTCATCGTCGGGGCGAAGATCGCCTTCGCCATCGCCTCAACCTGTACGACGATCTCCTCCTCGAGCGAGTCTGCGGCGTCGATCTCCTCCTCGAGCGAGTCTGCGGCGTCGAAGAAGTCGCCCGAATTGTATTGGGCATTCGGAGTGTCGAAGGCAGCCAACAGTTTCCCCGCCCACCGCAGATGCGCAGGATCCAGCGGATCCGGGTCGGGGAGATCCTCACCGACGAGGTCCCGCATCTCCTGGATCGTCGGCATCGGCCGCAACTCGACCCGCGATTCGGGCAAGGGACCGTGGGTGAACCCGGGCATGCGAGCCGGGTCTGACGGATCGATGCTGACGACATGATCGTGAAGATGAAACACCAGAGTGCCGTCGTCGGCGCGGTAGATGGGCGGGTACATCGTCACTGGTCCTCCTGGGACTCAAGGCATTTCAGGGCATCATCGAGACGATCGGCGGGGTAGAGAACTTCACGGGCCTTCGATCCACCACCGGCCCGCCTTCTCACCGGCCACCACGACCAGCTCGTCGAGCACACCCTGCCGGGCGATCGAGGCCGCCAACTCGGTCAGCTCACCGAGGTGGCGACGCGGATTGTGCGGGTGCGGGTCGAGGTCTACGACCGGCACCAGGCGGAACTCGGCG
>NZ_JAGQTN010000306.1 GCF_020438995.1 Gordonia sp. (in: high G+C Gram-positive bacteria) | reverse complement strand
GGCAGGCCGGTGAGCTTGTCCTTCCAGTAGCCGAGCTGGCGGCCGATCACCGACTCGGCATCGTCAGCGGACCCGAGGACCTCGTGCTGCCAGATCGCGAAGTCGGCGAACTGCACCGGCAAAGGGGTCCAGGACGGTGTATCGCCCTGAGTGCGTGCGGTGTACGCGGCGACGATGTCAGTCACCAGCGGCAGCATCGACTCACCGTCGACACCGATGTGGTGGGCGACCACCGCCAGGAGGTACTCGCCGGCCGGGGTAGCGTCATGGTGCTCGTCTCGCCGGACCCTTCGCGACCCTCGCTCCTTCGTCGCATCGGCCTCAGGGATCAAGAAGGTGGTACCGTCCTCCCCTGCTCCCTGAGGAGCCGAGCCGCTAGGCGATGCGTCACGAAGGGTCACCCGCAACGGCCACTGCGTCGTCACATCGAAACCGGCAGTCGCCGAAGCGAACAGCGCGTCGTCGGAGTCGACGACCCGCCAGATGCCGCGGGCGTCGAACTCGGCGATGTCGCCGACCTGCTGGAACGGCACGCCGTCGTCGGACGGGAACGACGTGCGGAGTACCTCGTGGCGTCCGAGCACGTCGATCACGGACTGCCGCAACGCATCCACATCGAGCGAGCCTGTCAGGCGCAGGACCGCCGGAATGTTGTAGGTCGCCGCCGTCGGATCGAAGCGGTTGATGAACCACACCCGTTGCTGGGCGAACGACAACGGGATGCGCTGCGGGCGTGGGTGGACCGGTACGACCGGGGCCAGTGCGGCGGCATTGCCCGCCACCGACTGCGCCAGGAGACCGATGGTGGGTGCTGCGAACACATCACGCACCGACACCGCCACACCGAGCGCGTCGGCGGCGCGGGCGGCCAGCCGCATCGCCGACAGCGAGTTGCCACCCATGTCGAAGAACGAGGCCGTGACACTCACCTCGTCGAGGCCGAGCACCTCGGCGAACACGTCCGCCAGAGCTGCCTCGCCGGGTGTGACCGGTGCCACGAAAGCATCACCGACGGAACCGAAGTCGGGCTCGGGTAGCGCGTCACGATCGAGTTTGCCGTTCGCGGTCAGCGGCAGTGCGTCCACCACCAGGACGACGGTGGGCACCATGTACGCGGGCACGACCCGGCCCGCGGACTCCTGCACGGCGACCGGGTCGACGTCGGCGCCGGTATCGGCGACCACGTAACCCACGAGCGTGTCACCGGACGGTCCGCCGACGATGCGAGCCGCCGCACCGACCACCCCGTCGGCGGTGAGCATGCCCGCCTCGACCTCACCGAATTCGATGCGGAAGCCACGCAACTGCACCTGGGTATCGGCGCGGCCCACATACTCGATATCCCCACCGGCCACCCGGCGTGCGACGTCGCCGGTACGGTACAGCCGCGATCCCGGTTCACCGAACGGGTCGGCGACGAACCGCGTGCCGGTCAGATCCGGACGCCCGAGGTAGCCCTGAGCCAATTGGCCACCGGCAACGTACATCTCACCGAGAACATCCACCGGAACCGGCCGCAACCGCGCGTCGAGGACGTGAATACCCAACGACGACAACGGCCGTCCGATGAGGGAACCATCGTCGGCGGAGACGGCGGCGCGGTCGAGTTCGCGGAAGCTCACGTGCACCGTGGTCTCGGTGATGCCGTACATGTTGACCAGCCGGGCCGGATCGCCGGGGAACAGATCGAACCAGCGACGGACCTGCTCGAAGCTCAGAGCTTCTCCACCGAACACGAAATACCGGACAGCCCAGGGGTTCTCGTTACGGCGGCGCGCATCGATGAGCTGATAGAACGCCGACGGCGTCTGATTGAGCACCGTGACACCTTCGGCCACAACGAGCTCGACGAACGCATCGACGTCCCGGGCGATATCGCGGTCGACGATCACACACCGGCCACCGTAGAACAACGCGCCCCACAACTCCCACACCGAGAAGTCGAAGGCGTACGAGTGGAACATCGTCCACACGTCGTCGGCGCCGAACTCGAAGTCACCCGCGGTGGCGTCGAGCAACGTCACCACGTCCCGGTGCGTCACCTCCACGCCCTTGGGCAGACCGGTCGAACCCGACGTGTAGATCACGTACGCACGCGAATCCGGCAGCACCGCAACAGGAGTCGAAGACGAAGCAGCCGCCTGCGCGACCTCGCCGATGTCGGCGACCACCACGTCGGCGCCCAGCGCATCCCACAGCGGGTGCCCGTCGGTCGATGTATCGGTCAGCACCACGGATACACCCGAGTCGGACACGATGTGTTGCAGGCGGCCGATCGGGTTGGTCACATCCAGCGGCAGATACGCGGCACCCGCCTTGAGGACGCCGACGATCGCGGTGACCACATCGACGGACCTCGCGGTGGCAACGCCCACGAGATCACCGACGACGACACCGCGCTCCCGCAGACTTGTGGCAACGGCATCGGTGCGCTCGGCGAGCTGCGCATAGGTGAACGATTCGGAACCGCACGACACGGCAACCGAATCAGGATGTGCCGCAGCTGCTTCGGTGAACAAGTCAACCAGCGACGAGCCTGTGTGTGCGGTGTCGATGATCGGTGCGGGCAACTGTGCGAGCACCGCACGGTCGGCGTCGGTCAGCAACGACACGTCGGCGGTGGACACCGCGGGATCGGCCGCGATCGTCCGCAGGATCTGCATCACCGCGCCCGCGAAGCCCTCGACCTGCTCGGCGGTGAACACCGACGGCAGGTACTTGAGCCGCATCACGACGCCGTCGGCCACTGGAGCGGTGACCATGTTCAGCGGATAGTGCGTCGAGTCGCTGACCTCAACACCGGCGATCGCCAAACCACCAGTAGCAGAAGCATCGGCGCTTTCCAGCGATTCGGCGTCCACCGGGAACGACTCGTGCACCGCGATCGTGTCGAAGGCGATCTGTGCGTCAACGGCTTTCGCGATCTGCGGCAGGCTCAGGTGATGGTGGTCGAGCACGGTCACCTTGTCGGCCTGCACCTTGCGCAGCACCTGCCCGATGCTCGCGTCCGGGTCGACGTCGACCACTGCGGGCAGGGTGTTGATGAACAGACCGATCATCGATTCCACACCCGGAAGATCGGCCGGGCGCCCGGAGACGGTCTCACCGAACGTGACCACCTGGTTGCCGGTCTTCCGCGACAGGAAGATGGCCCACGCCACCTGCAATGCCGTCGCCAGGGTCGCGCCCTCCGCGCGGGCCGCTGCTTCCAGGTCAGCGATCAGGTCCGCGTCGAGCAGGGTTTCGAGGTCGCGCGGCATCGCATCGGCGGTGGCCTGCTGGCCGGCGGCCACCAGGGTCGGGCCCTCGACGGGTGCCAGCACCTGCCGCCACGCGGCGAATGCTGCGTCGTCATCGCGGCCGGCGATGGTGCGCAGGTAGTCACCGAAGTCACCGGTCGCACCACCGGACACCTGCTCGGTGTAGGTGCTACCGGTGGCGTAGAGGGCCAGCATGTCGGCCAGCACCAGCGGACCGGACCAGCCGTCGAGGATGATGTGGTGGTTGGTGACGATCAGCGTCGCCGAATCACCGTGACGGACCAGCACGAACCGCAGGAGCGGCGGCGCACTCAGATCGAATGGCGCGACGCGTTGCTCGGCGACGAGTTGGTCGATCCGCGCCTTCGCGGACTCATCGTCCACTCCGGTCAGGTCGACGTCGGTCCACGGGAGATCGACGTGCTCGGCGACGACCGCGACCACCGAACCGGACCCGGTCGGCACGAAACCCGACCGCAGCACGCTGTGTTGGGCCACCAACTTCTCCGCGGCTGTCCGCAACCGCGCGCCGTCGGCACCGTTGAGACGCAGAACCGCCTGTGCCACATACACATCCACGTCAGCCATGCCACCGGCCAACGCTGACTGGAAGAACAGACCACCCTGCAGCGGCGACAATGGCCACAATCGCGCGCCCGGATAGGCCCGCGCCAGATGATCGATGTCGTCCTGGGTCAGGTCCACGCCCGGAACATCGGACGGGGACATACCGACATCCACCCCGGCGGTCACGAGTTGGGCGACCGCCGCAAGCTCGCCGGCCCAGTGATCCAGGAGGTCACGGACGTCGGATTCGGTCAGGACCGCGTGCGGGTACAGCACGGTGGCGCTCAGCCAGCGTTTGCCGTCGACCAGTCCAGCGCCCGCGGTGATGTTGAGGATGCCCTGTGCCACCATGCCACCGGCCGGTGACGGCGCCAGCGCGGGCCCGGCCGCACCGCTGAACGGCAACGGCTCGACCGCGGCCGCGCCGCCGCCTCCCGCGCCCAGGTAGTTGAAGACGATCGAGGGCAGCGGGCGTCCGGACAGTTCGGTGTCGGCTGCGTAGCGGAGCCATCCGAACCCGATACCGGAATCGGGCTGTCCGAGACGTTCTTCCTTCGCCGCCTTCACCGCGTGCACGATATCGGTCGCCGGGTCCAAACTCATCGGCGAGATGCTGGTGAACCAGCCGACGGTGCGGGACAGATCGGCACGAGCCGCATCATCCCCGTGTTCCAGAGCCTCCTCGTAGCGACCGTGGCCCTCCAGCAACACCGACACCGGAGCGTCGTCGACGATGCCGCGTCCGCGCTGCCAGGCGCGCACCGCGCGTGCGAGACCCGCAAGGATCGCGTCGTTGACATTGCCTGAGAAGGCCTCGGGCACGGCGGTGATCAGCGACTCGGTCACCGCCGCGTCGAATACGTACTCGAGGCGACCCGAAGCGGCGACCCTGTCCCTGTCCCGGTCGAGGTCACCACCCAGCGGGGTCGGCCGCTGCGGCAGCCGCTCGGACCAGTAGCCCAATTGCTCGCGGTACTCGTCGATGCGTTCGCCGAGCGCAAGCATCCAGGCACGCTGCGAGGTGACGGAGTCGCGCAGGCGGTAACCGTGTCCGGCCGAGCGCTGCGCCCAGGCGGTCATCAGGTCTTCGATGATCACCGGCCACGACACGGCGTCGACGCCGAGATGGTGGATTGCCAACACGATTCGGGCATCGCCCGCCGGGTCGGTCACCAGCGCGGCCTGCACCAGACGACCGGTCGCGGTGTCGAAGCGCCGCGTCGCGGCCTCGTGTGCGGCGACCAGCGCGTCGTCGTATTCCGTGGTGCCGATGGCCGCGTTCGCCGCCACCGCCGCCACGACCTGCTGTTCATCGATGTCGCCGCCGGCGGTCAGGGTCCAGGTGTCATCACCGCGCACCAGCCGCGCGGACAGCATCGGATGGTTGGCGATGACGACGCCGAGGATCTCCGCGACCTCGGCCGCGGTGATCCCGGACGGTGCGGCGAGGACCGCGGACTGGTTGAAGTCGCCGAAGTCCGAGGGCTGATCCGAATGCTCGATCATCCAGGACACGATCGGCGGAACCACCACCTCACCAGAGCCTGCTCCGGCAGGTTCGGTCAGCATGGGCAGGCGTGCGTTCTCGTCCGCGACAACCCGGGCCATGGCCCGGACGGTGCGGTGCTCGAAGATCTGGCGTGGCGACAGATCGAATCCGGCGGCGCGGGCAGCGGATGCCAGCTGGATCGACATGATCGAGTCGCCGCCGAGCACGAAGAACGATTCGGTCACCGACACCCGGTCGAGGCCCAATACGCCGGACACGATCGCGGCGAGCACTTCCTCGATCGCGCCCAGCGGCGCGACGTAGTCATCGCCCGAACCGAATTCGGGCAGCGGCAGCGCGTCGCGGTCGAGTTTGCCGTTGGCGGTGAGCGGCAGACCGTTCACAACCATCACCACGGCAGGCACCATGTAGCCGGGCACCTGGCGGCCTGCGGCTTCGATGACGGCGTCAGTGTCGAGATACACGCCGTCGGCCGGCACCACGTACCCGACAAGCGTGTCTCCTGACGGCCCGTCGATGATGCGGGCCGCGGCGCCGACGACACCGTCGGCGCTGAGCAGACCCGCCTCGACTTCACCGAATTCGATTCGGAAGCCACGCAATTGGACCTGCGCGTCGGCGCGGCCGATGTATTCGATGTCCGTACCCACGCGCCGGGCGAGGTCGCCGGTCCGGTAGAGACGGGATCCGCCGTCTCCAATCGGGTTTGCCACGAATCTCGTCGAGGTCAGGTCAGTGCGCCGGAGGTAGCCCTGCGCGAGTTGCCCTCCGGAGACGTACATCTCGCCCACCACGCCCAGCGGTACGGGCCGCAGGCGCTGGTCGAGGATGTGGATTCCGAGGGAAGCCAGCGGGCGGCCGATCAGGGATCCGTCCTCCGCCGACACCACGTCCCGGTCCAGTTCGCGGAAGCTGACGTGCACAGTGGTCTCAGTGATGCCGTACATGTTCACCAGGCGTGCGCGGTCGGCCGGGAACAAGTCGAACCAGCGGCGGACATGCTCGAAGTTCAGCGCCTCACCACCGAATACGATGTAGCGAAGCGGCCAATCCGCGGAGCCGTGACGGTCGACGGACCGGCTGCGCGTGCGGGCGTCGATGAGCTGGTAGAACGCCGACGGTGTCTGGTTGAGCACGGTCACGCCCTGCGCCAGGATCAGGTCGACGAAAGCGTCCGTGTCACGGGCGATGTCGCGGTCGATGATGATGCACCGGCCGCCGTGGTACAGCGCACCCCACAGTTCCCAGACGGAGAAGTCGAACGCGTACGAGTGGAACATCGTCCATACGTCGCCGGGCCCGAAGTCGAAGTCGGCGACGGTGGTGTCCAGGAGCGTGACCGCATCCCGGTGCGTGACTTCCACACCCTTCGGCTGTCCGGTCGAGCCGGACGTGTAGATCACGTACGCGCGCGCGTCCGCCGGAACCCGGACCGCGGCGTAACCGTCGGGCGCGGGTCCGAACTCGGCGACGTCGAGGGTCCGGACACCGGCCGGCAGGGCGTCCCACACTTCGTGTCCGTCGGTGGACGAATCCGTCACCACCACAGAGGTTCCCGAATCCGCGACGATGAATGCCAGACGCCCGATCGGGTTGGTGGTGTCGAGCGGCACGTACGCGGCGCCCGCCTTCAGCACACCGAGGATCGCCGCTGCCAGGTCGACAGACCGGTCGGTGGCTACGCCCACGAGGTCACCTGGGCGCACACCCCGCTCGCTCAGTCCGGATGCGATCGCATCCGATCGAAGGTCGAGGTCGTTGTACGACACGGACACCTCACCTGCGATCACCGCCGGCGACTGCCCGTGCGCGGCGACGGTCACGGCGAAGGCATCCACCAGCGTGCCGTCTGAGTGTGCGGTCGCGGTGACCGGCTCCGGCAACAGCGCCAGCGCGTCGCGGTCGCTGTCCAGCAGCACGTCGACGTCGCCCACCGCCACCGATGAGTCCGCGGTGACGGTGTCAAGGAGTCCGACGAAGCGTTCCATCATTGTGAGGATCGATGCCTCGTCGAAGAGGTCCGTCGCGTAGATGACCGAACCGGTCCAGTCGTCTCCGGTGGGGGCCGATGACACCGCGACTGTCATGTCCATCTGGGAAGCCACGGACGGCGTAAGCACGGGCGCGATGTCGAGTCCGGCGATCGACACGTCGGCGTCGGCGACCGATGCGGCGGGGTTGAACGACAGGATGACCTGTGCGAGCGGCGAGAACGCTTCCGAGCGTACCGGGTCGAGCGCTTCGACGACCGCCTCGAACGGTACGGCGGCGTGGGCGAATGCGTCGAGGTCGGTGACCCTGACTCCCGCCAGCAGGCTCTCGAACGACGTTGCCGGGTCGACCGCGGTCCGCAGCACGAGGGTGTTGACGAACATGCCCACCAACGGGTCGAGCACGGCCTGACCGCGACCGGCGGTCGGGGTGGCGATGGCGATGTCCTGTGTCGCGCTGAGCTTGGACAGCATCGCCACGAACGCCGCGTGCACCACCATGAACGGTGTGACGCCGTTGGCCTGGGCGAGAGTGTCGATTCGCGACCCGACCGCAGCCGGAATCGTGAAGCCGACCTGGGCACCTCGGTGCGAGGCGACCTGCGGGCGGGGGCGATCAGCCGGCAGGTTCAGGACATCGGGAAGCCCGGCCAACTGCCGGCGCCAGTAGGTGAGTTCACGCCCGATCACCGACGCATCATCGTCCACCGCGCCGAGTACGTCGTGCTGCCAGATCGCGTAGTCTGCGATCTGCACGGGCAGTGGTGTCCATTCCGGCGGATTGCCTTGAGCGCGTGCGGCGTAGGCCGTGACGATGTCGACGACCAGCGGCAGTATCGATTCACCGTCGACACCGATGTGGTGGGCCACCACGGCGAAGATGTATTCGCCGTCGGCCACCTGGAGCAGTCGGGCGCGCAGCGGCCACTGCGTGGTGACGTCGAAGCCGGTGGCGAGGGTGTCGTACAGCTCCTGTTCGGAGCCGGCCACCTGGCAGATGCCGCGTTCACCGAATTCGGCTGTCTTGCAGACCTTTTGGTAAGGTCTGCCGTCTACGGCCGGGAAAACGGTGCGCAGCACCTCGTGGCGTTCGATGACGTCGGCCACCGCCTGGCGGAGCGCCTCGACGTCGAGTGCACCGGTAACATTCGGCCCGTTCGCTTCACTCCCGGTGCCGGTCAGCCGCAGCGCCGCCGGGATGTTGTAGGTCGTCTCGGTGGTGTCGAACTGGTTGATGAACCACATCCGCTGCTGAGCAAACGACAACGGCACCAACTCCGGACGCGGATCAACCCTCGTGATCGGCGCCAAAGCCACACCATGACCGGACGTCGCCGCGAT
>NZ_JAGQTN010000305.1 GCF_020438995.1 Gordonia sp. (in: high G+C Gram-positive bacteria) | reverse complement strand
ATGCGGCGGCGGCTACGACTCAGGCTGCTGTGCCGTTGGGTAAGGCGTCGGCTGATTATGCCGGTGATGATGCGGTCACCCAGAGTTGGGCGGTTGCCCCGGGTCTGGTCGACGGCCCGACCGCAGAATTCAAAGTGAACAGCGAGGGCGGGCGGCACAGCTCCAGCTGACCGCGGAGCCGGAGCAACCGGATACAGGACCCCCATCAAAACGATGGGGGTCCTGTTGTCAGTAGCGGTTGCTCGCCGAATCGAACAGGTACACCTCGCCGATGTGGGTGGCCGTGGCGACCTGCCCCGCCGCCGACACCGCGACCCCGGTGGCGAAGCCCTTGGACCCCGGCATCGCGATCGTTCGCAGGGTCTTACCGTCGGCGGTGGAGACCTCCGTCAGTGACAGCGAGTCCTTGCCGGCGTCACGGACCACCGTCCACGCCGTGTTCCGCGCGGTGAGCGTAGACAGGCTGACGACGGCAAGATCGGTTCGCTGCCACACCTGTTCGGCGGCGCTGCCGGTGTCGCGGAGCAATGTCAGGGGAGCACCGACCGATCCGGTGGGGATGATCAGACCTCCCGGGGACACTGCGAGCGTCGCGAATCCGTGCTCACCGAGATTGTGTGTCCACACGGTCTTGCCGGTTGTGGTGTCGACGGCCAGCAGGGTGCCCGGCTTGGAGACGGCGTAGACGCGGCTTCCGTCGGCCGACAGCGTGGGCGGGCCGATCATGCCGCCGGGGATCGCTGCCGACCACACCTGGTGGATCGAACGCTCCCGGTCCTGCATTCGGTAGTCCAGCGCGATCAGTTTCGACGCGCTCTCACCGGCAGGCCAGAAGTTGAGATAGGCCCGCTGGCGGCCCGCATCCACCGCGGGCGGCGAGGGGACCGGGCACTGCGGGCCATCGGTGATGCAGTCGCCGTAACCGAAACCGGGATCGTCGAGGTTGACGTCCTCACGCAACCGCAGCTCCGGCGCCACCAGATCACCGGTCTGCGAATTGAGCAACAACACCTGCCCTTGCGTGGTGGCCACCAGCACGACGCCGCGATCGGCGAATCTGGCCGAACGGGGAACCCCGATCGTCGGCACCCGCCAGCGGATGGCCCCACCCGCGTTGAACGCGATGAACAGGCCCTTCTCCCCGATGTACGGCTGGTCGTACTGATCCACCAGCAGCGTGTTGGTGGCGGCACCGTCCTGCAGCCGCTTGCAATAGTTCTTGCGTCCCTGCCGCGGGTCGAACACGAACATGTTGCAGCCGTTGGTCGTTGTCGCGGTGACCCCGATATTGCCGTTGCCCGATATCGACAACGGGGCGGTAACGGGTCCACCGGTGGGCCGCGACCAGCGCAACTCGAGATCGTCGGAGATCTGGGGGCCGGCGAAGTTGGAGTTGAACGAATTGCCGCCGAAGCTCGACCAGCCCCACGCCGACACCGATCGGACATCGGTGTGTCCGTCGGAGCAGGCCGACACCACCAGCGTGAGCGCTGCCGTCAACAGTGCGAACCCGGTTCCGATCCGCCGCCGGCGTTCGGTATCACCCGTCGCTGCGCTCGCCCCGGCTCGTGCAGCCATCCCGCTCCCATCGCATTCGTACTCGGAAACCCGGGTGCGCCGCGCACCCAACCTCCAGAGCCTATCGTGTGCGATTTCGCACTCCGTTACTGTTTGTCCTCATGACCACCATGTGGAATGCGTCCTACCGGTCCCGCTGGAAGGCCGGCCGCCGCCGCGACCCGGCACAAGCCCGGTTCCTGACCGTCGACTCACTGCGCTGGGTGCTGCGCAACAAGGCCTACACACCCTGGTACCTGGTGCGCTACTACCGGCTGGCCAAGTTCCGGATGGCCAATCCGCACGTCGTGCTGCGCGGCATGGTGTTCCTCGGCAAAGACGTCGAGATCCACGCGACACCCGAGATGTCACGGATGGAGATCGGCCGCTGGGTGCACATCGGCGACGGCAACTCGATCCGCTGCCACGAGGGCAACCTGCGCATCGGCGACAAAGCGGTGTTCGGCTGCAACAACGTCGTCAACGCCTACCTCGACATCGAGTTCGGGGGGTCGTCGCTGGTCGCCGACTGGTGCTACATCTGCGACTTCGACCACGTCACCGACGACATCAACACCCCGATCAAGGACCAGGGCATCGTCAAGAGCCCCGTGCGCATCGGCCCCGACACCTGGGTGGCCACCAAGGTGACGGTCCTGCGTAACACCATCGTCGGCCGCGGCTGCGTCCTCGGTGCACACGCCGTCGTCAGGGGCGTAATCCCCGACTACGCGATCGCCGTCGGCTCCCCGGCCAAGGTCGTCAAGAACCGCAAGGATGCCTGGGACGCGAACGCCGCCCAGCGCGCCGAACTCGAACGTGCCCTCGCCGACATCGAACGCAAGAAGGCCGCCGCCGAGGGGAAGGAAGCGGCGGAAGGTTAGCTGGCCTGTTTGTCCACAGGAGTCACGAGTGTGCGTGCACAGTCGTGGCACACACGTATGGTTGAAGGCACGTCATGCCGATGGCAGGGGAGCAGGTCTTATGGGTTTGGAATCTGAAATTGTCGAGCGGTCGAAGGAAATTCACGCCGATGGATATCCGATGTCGATCGGAGAGTTGCTTTCGCTCTACCGGGACGGTGACTTGGATATCCACCCTGAGTTTCAGCGGGTGTATCGCTGGGGTCTGAACCAGAAGTCTGCGCTCATCGAGTCCATCCTGTTGAACATCCCGGTCCCATCGGTTTTCGTGTCTCAGCGCGAGGACGGAGTCTGGGACGTCATCGACGGGGTTCAGCGCTTATCCACGATTATGGAGTTTGTCGGCGAGTACAGGGACGAAGATGGACAGAGATACGAAGGTCTGACTCTTCAGGGTACCGATTATCTGCCTTCTCTTGAAGGTGTTCGATGGGAATCGGAAGAATCGGGATTTTCCAAGGCACTTCAACGTGACTTTAAGCGATCGAAAATTGAAGTAAGAATCATTCGGAAGACTTCGGATCCGAACGCAAAGTATGATCTGTTTGAGAGGCTGAATTCCGGGACGGATCTGAGTCCTCAGGAGGCAAGGAATTGTCTGCTCATCATGCTCAACCGAGATATGTTCAACTTGGTTTCCAGTCTTGTTGGTGACCGTTCGTTCCAAGCTGTCACCAATATTTCGGCGCGCAAGGAGAGCGAGTCTTTCCGCAACGAGCTCGTTCTGCGGTTCTATGCGCAGGCGGCGTATGATGGTCCGAAGGAGGATCTCAAAGTCGACTTTGGCCAGTTCTTGACGCATTGGATGCGCGCCACCGCGACTGTGGGACCACTACCCGACGCGGGAATATTTCGAGAAGTGTTCGATCTGCTCCTGCGGGCAGACGGTGAGGACGTCTTTCGACGTCTCACCGAAGACGGGCGACGCACCGGACCGTTCTCGAATGCGGCTTTCGAGTTTATTGCCACCGGCGTGCAATACAACCTCCGCGAATGGCGCGGTGACCACGAGGCTTTGCAGAAACGAATACATCAGGTATGGAACGATCCGAGTTTCGCAAACCACGTCGGCGGAGGGGTGAGTGCGCGGACCCGTTTTCCGCGCATGGTGCACCACTCGCGGGAGTTCTTTTCGCGGAAGCCGGGTTAGCCGGTGGCGATCCAGACCTACGACGATCTCACTGACCGAATTGACAACGACTTCTCTTGGCGAATTGTTGAGCTCAATGCAATCAGGGGGGAACTTGAGAAGCACGACCGCACCCCCGATACACCGCTCGCGCGGGCCCTCAGAAGATCTGGCGCAGCCATTCTGTATGTGCACTGGGAAGGGTACTGCAAGAACGTCTTGTCGGCGTACTTCGATTATCTACTGGCACGACGAATACCGGTTCGGAAGGCGTCTGATGGGTTGGCGATGTTGATGCTGGAAAAACTGTCCCGAAGCATCTCTGACCCGAATTCTCCAGCGGCCAGAGACCTCCTTTCGCTGGTCCGGGGAGATGCGGAACCGCGGATTTCGCGTGTCCGAACGGACGATGTCGTGAATACGCAATCGAATCTGCGTTCTCGTGTGATCGAAGATATCCTTCGCAAGCTGGATCTCGATATTCCTCTCGTCAGCACCAAAGGGCATCTCATTGATAAGTCGTTGTGCGACCCGCGCAACGCGATCGCTCACGGCAAAGAGCATACGTGTCCCGATGTGGGTGAGTATCAACGCGTAATGGACGAGATCGTGGTTTTGATGCGCGAAGTCTCGTCGGCGATTACGTGGAGTGCGGGTCAGGCAGCCTACCTGCGTGGTTGACCACGGCGGTGGTCGACGGGTGCCGGCAGGTCGTCCCAGTCGGTGTCAGGTTCGCCGACCATTCGGAGCAAACAGCAAGGTAGTTGTTGGTGATGTTTACGGCCCGTAGGTCCATTTCCCTTGGACGCACATCACAGCCTTGCCGCGCGGCGTCCGCGCCACCGGGTACTTGCCGGTGCAACGTTGCCCCAATTTACGAACGACCGGATCGACCTTGGCGGTCGCGACCCACTTGTAGCCGCCGCCCGATCCCATGTAGACGCAGACCGTCCAGTGCCCGTTCTCGGTTCGTTGAATATTGCTCACTTCACTTTTCGTGCAGTAGTTGCCGATGCGGGGCTTGCTCGCGTGGGCTTCGGCGGCGACGCCTGTCAGCCCGCCGACGGCGATGGTCCCGGCGATGAGTATTGCTCTGATTCTCATGTGCGGGAGCGTATCGGGTAGGTCTGACAAGACGAGCGCGGCGCGCAGGGCTCATTCAGCGACACTGTAGTTGCCCAAGGTTATCGGCCTGGTCGACCTAGTACTACAGCCGTAGATCGGGAGTGGTGACGATCACGCGTGTGTTTACGCTGGTCAGGGCGGTTGCCGCGCCATGATCTGAGGTTGTGAATCAAAAGAAGACGACTGCGGCAACCGCAGATCT
>NZ_JAGQTN010000304.1 GCF_020438995.1 Gordonia sp. (in: high G+C Gram-positive bacteria) | reverse complement strand
TCATCCTGCGTGGGCCGGCGAGGTTACTCGCGCCTTCGATCGGGATCACTCCCGCTGACCGACGGTCTCTGGTTGAACCGATACGACGCACAGCTGCGCATCACATCGCGGTCGACAGTACCGGAACACCGATCACGCACCAAATCCGGAGCGCGATACGTCGCTTCACGCCGAGAAGACAGCCGCGAACCGTCCCAGAGACTGCGCGACGTCGTCGTCGACACTCGCCGCAGCCATCCGACCGAGCGGGCCGGACAACGGCGGTCCGGAGAGCACGATCGCCAAGCCCACCCTGGAACCGACGCCCTCCGGCACCACGGTGAACCGCAACCGCGCCGTCACCCGGAACAGTTTGGGCCCGGAGATGCCGGTGAACTCCAGCGCAGAGGTCGGGTCGACGACGGCCACCGTCCACTCGAAGCGCACCTTGGTCCGGTTGATCCTCACCACCGATGTCAGTTCGTCCCCCACCGCGAGTTCACCGGGCTCCGGCACTTCGGACCGCCAGCCCACGTGCACCTCGAGCCACTCGGAGTACCGCGTCAGATCAGCGATCGCAGCAAACACCGCCGCCGGCTCAAGGTCGACGACGACGGAATCACTCACGTTCACCATCACGCACTCACTCGGCCATCGCCGTCAGCAACCCAGCAGACCGGCCACGTCAACGTGCCTGCGAAGTAGCGGCGAGCCACCCGACCAGCGCCCGCACCCGCGGCTCCACCTTGATGAAGACCGTGTCGAACGCCTCCTTGGGCTGGCCCATCGGGTCGGCGATGTCCAGGTACTCCGCATTCGGATTCACCCGCCCCCGAGTATTCGCCGCCGCCACGATCGAATCGGCGTCCGGCAGCAGTTCGACGAACTCGTTGAGCGTAAACATCTTCTTCCACCCGGCCGGCAACTTCTTCTGGCACTCACCCCGCTGACGCCGCGACATGGTCAGCACCAGATCAGCCTGCGCAGCGATCGGTGGCTGCAAGTACCGCGCCCCGAATCCCGACGGATCGTAGCCGTGCTCCACAAGC
The DNA here is from genome assembly GCF_020438995.1 of Gordonia sp. (in: high G+C Gram-positive bacteria). Lineage (GTDB taxonomy): Bacteria > Actinomycetota > Actinomycetes > Mycobacteriales > Mycobacteriaceae > Gordonia. Next base: position 21,556 of record NZ_JAGQTN010000304.1, on the reverse strand, counting down.
GTTTCGGCGGCCAGCGGGTGCATGGGCGCGCCGTTCATCGCGCCCACCCCAGCACTCGTAAAGCTCACGGCCACACCATATTCCGCGGCAATCTGCCGAGCGATCCGCTCGGCCACCGGCGATCGGCAGATGTTTCCGGTACACACGAACAGCACCGACGTCACAGTTCCTCCTTCAGTACCCGGGCGATCTCCGCCATCGCCTCCGCGCTACCGAACTCGGCATGACGGTATCCGACCCGGACCGACACCAACGTCCCGTCGACAATGTCCGCCCACGGCTCCTCGACGGGATTGTCCGACGCCGCCACGTACACCGTCATCGAAGCCTCCACAGTAGGTACGACGAATCCGTGAACGCCGTCGACCACAGCAGCCACCCGAGCCTCGTAGTTCTCCACGAGTTCCGGCGCCACCCCCTCGACGGCGGCACGCAACTGGTCGTCGACGCCGAACGCCGGCGCACTATCGGCAAACACCTCGGACGGACACCGCGGGTCCAGCATCCCCAAGAAGGCGACCGTCTCGCCGGAAGCGGTCATCCGCCGCGCCATCTCCGCAGCCAGCAGCCCACCGAGTGACCACCCGGCCAACCGGTACGGCCCAGAGCCCTGCACCGACAGGATCGCCTCCACATGCGCGGCAGCCAGCTCTTCCAGCGACGACGCCACCGGTGCGGCGACGTCGACCAGCCCCGGCAGCTGCAGTCCGATCACCCGATACCCCGGCAGATTCTCGGCCAGCGCGCCGTAGTCGGTAGCGAACCCCGACACCGGGTGCACGCACCACAGAATCGGCGAGTCGGCCTCCGCGGGCGCAGACAGCTCCACCACCTGACGTCCAAGAGCGTCGAGCGCCGACACTGCAACAGCGCCGGCCTGAGCACTCTCGACCAGTCCGGACAGCCCGACAGGAGTCCGCTCGGCAAACACGTGCGCCACGGTCAGATCGACGTCGAACCGCGCATTCACCGCCTCACGAAGCCGCAGCAGCCCTAGGGAGTCGCCACCCACGGCAAAGAAGTCGTCGTGCGGGTCAACGACGCCGTCGAGCCCGGCAACCTCAACCACCAGCGCACACAGCTCGTCGACGACCGAATCACCGACGGAATCACGCGTCGGCCACTCGGGTTGCGGAAGTGCTCGCCGATCCGTCTTGCCGCTGACCGTCATCGGCAGCGCATCGAGTTCAACGATCATGCGCGGCACCATCGCTGGCGGTAGCACGGACCGGCACGCCTCCGACAGCGAGTCGATCCCCGGCCCACCGACCACGTACGACACCAGCACATCCCCGTACGGCCCCGGACGCACGACGGTCACCGCCCGCCGCGCACCATGCCGCAGCAGCACTACGTCCACCTCGCCCGGCTCCACCCGATGACCGGCTATCTTCACCTGACCATCGGCGCGGCCGAGGTACCGCAGCCCGCGCGCCACGAGCGAACCGTCCACGGAGTCGACGATCCACCGAACGAGGTCACCGGTCCGGTAGTAGCGTGCTCCGGTGACCTCGCGCCCGAACCGCCGCGCCGTGAGCTCCGGATCGCCCAGGTACCCGGCGGCCACGGTATCGCCGACGATGTACAGCTCGCCCTCGACGCCGGGCGGCACCGGCCGGCCGGCCGCGTCGCACACCAGCACGCCGACGCCCCGGATCGGGAGCCCCGTGTTGGCGGTGTCGCCGTCGTCCAGCACCCGTCCGGTGGCGACGATCGTCGTCTCGGTGAGTCCGTACTGCTGTTCCACCACGGCGCATCCAGACCACCGCGCAGCCTCCTCGGCCGGCAGCGCCTCGCCACCGAACACCACGCGCCGCAACGTCGGGATTCCGGCCGGGTCGAGCGTCGAGATCAGCGACGGCGTGGCGATGATGAACGTCGCCCCGGCCTCGGCCAGGTAATCCTGCAGGTCACGCCCCGGCAGCACTGTGGAGGGCACGGTCACCAGCGTCGCGGCCGACCGGAACGCGGTCAGCATCTCCAGCAGCGACGCATCGAACGACGGGCTCGAAACCGCGGCCACCCGGTCCGACGGACTCAGCGCGCACGAGTCGGCCGCCGCGCAGATCCCGCGGTGCGTCACCCCGACCACGTTCGGATCCCCGGTACTACCGGACGTCGTGATCACGTAGGCGAGGTCGCCGGCGTCCACCACCGGATCCGGCTCGGACGCTACCGGACCGGCTGGACACGGCGGTATGTCATCGGGTTCGACGACGGCGGCGCGCGAAAGCGCCACCACCCGCGCAACGCGCGCGGCCGGAGTTGCCGGATCCAGCGGCATGGGCACCGCGCCGATCCGGGCACTCGCCCAGAACGCGATCACGCTCTGCGCGGAGCACGGGATCAGCGCGGCCACTACCTGCCCCGGACCGATCCCCCGCGCGCGGAAGGCGCGCGCGGTCTCGCAGACCCACCCGTCGAGTTCGCGGTAGCTGAGGTGGCGACCGTCGTCGTACATCGCAGGATGGTCGGGGCGGCGCTGCACGGCCGATGAGAGGACCCCGCTCAGCGTGCTGCGCGGACGCAGCTCGGGCTGCGGAATCCGGTAGCGCTCGATGAAGGCGTCTTCTTCGACGGTCAGCAGCGAGCACCGGCTGATCGGCCGCTCGCCATCGCTCACCTGCTTCATCGCGGCGAGGATCCGGTCGGCGAGCACCTCCGTCTCAGCTCTGGTCATCGACCGGTGGGCCGCGCCCACCACCAGTGTCCAGCCGGTCTCGTTGCGGCTCACCGTAATCTGCAGGTCGGCCTCGTTGGGTGCCGCGTCCGCGCCGGTGCCCCATCCGCTCGCAAGATCACCGAGCTGACCATCGATCAGCGAAAGAGTCACTTGTACAAGAGGATTGCGGCCGGATTTCCGCGGGATGCGCGTCGCGTCGACCATCTCGCCGAGCGACACGGCAGCGTGATCGAAGGCGTCGCGCTCGTGGTCGCGCGTATGCGAGACCCAGTCGTCGAGCGTCGCGTTCCCTACGATGCGACTGCGGAGCACGGCGACGCCGGTCAGCATCCCGACCACGTCGCGGAGCTCGTGCGTCCGGCGCAGCGAGACGGGGACCGCGAGAGCGATGTCGTCCGAACCGCAGTGCGTGGCGAGCGCCAACGCGACGGCCGTGTGCACCACGGTGAACTCGGTCGCCTGGTGACGGCGGGCGACCTGGCTGATCGTGTCGGCGAGCAAGCCGTCCACTTCCCGGATGGCGGTGGCCGAGGTTTCGGTGGCGCCGCCGGACCCGAGGCGGAGGTCGCCCTCGTACCCGTCCAGCTCGGCCGCCCAGAAGGCAAGGCCGGCCTGCCGATCGCGCTCGGTCCGGTCGTTCAGCTCCGCCACGGCGCGGGAGTATGAGATCGCGGGGTCCTTCAGCGCGCCACCGCCGAGCAGCACGCCCAGCTCACGCCCGATGATCGAGACCGATTCGCCGTCGAGCACGATGTGGTGCGCCACCAGGACCATCATTCGCATGTCGCCGTCCGCGACAACTGCGATGCGCAGCGGCGGCCGTTCCTGGATCTCGAACGGCGTGGTGATCATCTGCGTCACGACGTTCCATCCGGCCTGGCCCGAGAGCCACTCGATCTCGGGCGTCCAGTCCGGTTCGATCACCTGGCGCGGACCCCCGGACCCCTGCGGGAAGCGCGTGCGCAGCGCCGGATGTCTGCGGACCAGCAGCGCCACCGCCCCGGCGACAACGGCAACGTCGGCGCCCGGCGGTACCGGCACCACCGCGGGCACCGCGTACACGCCGGTCTCTTCGGGCAGCAGCGCGGCGGTCCACAGCTGACGCTGCGACACCAGCAGCGGCAGGTCCAGCTCGTCGTCGACGGATGCCCGGACCACCGGGACCGCCGGGACCGCGCCGCGCGCTTCCCGTGAAGCCGGCGCATCAGCGAGGCCGGCTTCCAGCGAAGCCAGCGCATCAGCGAGGGTGCGCACCGTCGGCCGCTCGAAAAGCACGCGGGCCGGCAGGTCGACCAGGAAACGGTCCGAGATGAGCGATGCCACCTGGGTGGCCGAGAGCGAAGTACCGCCCAGCTCGAAGAAATCGGACCCCTCGAACACATCATGCTGATCGATCCGCAGGATCTCGGCGAAGGCGCGCCGAACCTCGGCCACGTACGACTCCGAAGCGCTCACCGCCGACTCCGACAACGAATCTGCAAGCTGCTCAACTATTCCCATGTCAGCGAAGCCTTCACCGCGCACCGGGAACGGCGCATCCGGGTCGGCGACCGCGGACTGCAACAGCGCCATCGCATCGTCGGCGATCACCCGCGCGGCCTCGTGCGAGACGCGTGGTGCGTGGATCACGGTCAGTTCGAGGCGTCCGTTCTCGGCGACGACGATCTCGAGGTCGTAGCCGACTCCGGCGTCACCGGCCTGCAGGGCTTCGGCGGTGGCGCTCGACGGCCGACCGCTCTCGTCGATACGGTTCAGCGCTACGCGCCCGTGTACCCCGGAGAGCACGGCCTGGTTCACCAGGAGAACGGAGGTCAGGGCGTCACCGCCGCGAGTCTCCGAGGGCCGGACGGCGCGCACCACGTCGTCGTACGGCACGTCACCGTGCTCGATGGCCTCGATCGTGGCGTCGCGCACCTGCGCGATGATCATCGACGGCGTGCTGTCGGCGGAGATCTGTACGCGCACCGGCAGCAGGTTGACGAACATGCCGACCACGGGCTCCCACGATGGCGAGGTACGCCCGTGGAACGGGCTGCCGACCACCACGTCCGTCTGCCCGGAGCGGTGGGCGATCGCGGCCGCGACCGCGGCGTGCACCACGTGCAGCACGGTCGACTGCTGCCCGGCCGCGAGGCCGCGCACCGCGGCGTAGAGCTGATCGTCGGCTACCGCATGCACGGGCTCGCAGACCGAGACCGGCGAAGCGGGCGGGAACGCGACCGGCTGCGGGCTTCCGTGGAGGCGCTCGCGCCAATAGTCGAGCTGGCGAGCGAATCGGCTCGACGGGTCGTCCGGATCACCGAGTGTCTCGGCCTGCCACCGGCTGAAGTCACCGTAAGTGAGTCGAGAGCGATCAACGATCGCCTCCCCCTGATACGCACGAACCAAGTCGTTCAACAGGATTCGCACCGACCACCCGTCGACGGCGGCGTGGTGCATCGACGCGGCCAGATAGCACTCGCCGTCCGTGGCGCCGAACAGCGCCACGCGGAAGCCCGGCTCCGAGGTGAGATCAAACGACCCGGTCACAAAGCGCTCAACGAGAGCGGCCGCGTCGTCCGCAGCCGGAACCACAGCAAGTCCGGGCACAGCGTCCGCGGACACCGGCGCCTGGACGGGTCCGTCCGGTCCCAGCGGGTAGTAGGTGCGGAGCACCTCGTGCGCCTGTACCAGCTGATCCACCGCCGCCACCAGCGCGGGGACATCGACGTCGCCCCGCAGCCGCAACACCGCGGGCACGTTGTAGGCGGCCGATGCGGGATCGACCCGGTTGTGCACCCACAACCTGCGCTGCGGGTACGCGAGCGGCAGCGGACCGGAAGTGTCGTCGCGGCGCGGCAGGGGCACCACATCGTCATCGAACCCGGTGTCGATCAACTCGGCGAGCCGGGACACGGTGCGCCCGCGCAGCAGGTTCCGCAGTCCGACATGCGAGCCGGACCGCTCGGTGAGGCGGCCGGCCACCAGGGTCGCGCTCAGCGACGTGCCGCCCGACGCGAAGAAGTCCGTGGCGGCGTGCACCGAGCCGACAGGGACGCCGAGCACCTCGGCGAAGACCCCGGCCACCAGCTTCTCCGAGGCCGTGGCCGGCTCCCGCTGCCCGGAATCGAGCGACCCCGCCGAGCCGGCCTCGAGCGCCGCCAGATCAACCTTCCCGTTGCGGCCGATCGGCAGCGACCGCACAATCTCGATCACCGTCGGCATGATCGCGCGGGGGAGGTGTTCGGCGAGTGCATCGTGCACCGAATGCGCGGTGAGGTCGTCGTGGCCGCCGACCACCCAGGAGACCAGAATGCGTTCTCCCGCAGGTGTTTCGCGCACAGTGGTCGCGGAGCCGGTGACGCCGGGCACCAACGCGAGCGCAGAGTCGATTTCGGCGGTCTCCACCCGGATGCCGCGGACCTTCAGCTGCTCGTCGATCCGGCCATGGATCATCAGTGCGCCGTCGGCGCGGCGGTGCACCAGGTCGCCCGTCCGGTACATGAGTGCGCCACCGCCCGCGGGATGCGGAACGAACACCGCAGCGGTGGTCTCGGGGTCGTCGCGATAGCCGCGGGCCAGGCACGGTCCGGCGAGGTACAGCTCGCCGATCGTCTCGTCCGGCACCGGACGGCGATGGGCGTCCAGGACCAGCGCCTGCACGTCGGGCAGCGGCGTGCCGATAGTCACCGGGCCGGTGCTCTCCAAAGCCGCCGAACTGACGGCGACGGTGGCTTCGGTGGGGCCGTACTCGTTCACCAGCGTCACGCGCGGCGCCCACTGCTGCAGCAGTCCGGCCGAGAGGGCTTCACCGCCCACCACCACTTCGCGCAGCGACGGCACCGCCGCGGGATGGAGAGTCCGCAGCACCGACGGGGTCGTCATGAGGACGGTGACGCCGTGCTTATCGATAGTGCGTTCCAGATCGCGCCCGCCCAGCACCTCCGGCGGGCAGACGACGATCTCGGCTCCGGCGAGCCGGACCGGAACCAGGCCCATGAGGTGTGCGTCGAACCCTTGCGAGTACGTATGCAGTACGCGGTCTGACGCGGAGAGGCCGAGCCGTTCCGCGGTCGGGATCGCCCACCCCGGCAGCCCCGCCTGCGTCACCTCGACCAGCTTCGGCGCCCCGGTGGTACCGGAGGTGAACGTCAAGTAGGCCACGTCGTCGGCGTCGACCGGCCGTATGCGCTCATCGACGTCGAAATTCGACGACGCTGCGGCATCCGGATCGATCATCAGCACATCGGTGTCCACGCCGGGCTGTTCGGGGACCGGCACGAGCGCCGACGTGACCACCGCGGCCGGACGCAGCCGCGCGAGGTACCGGCGGCGGCGCCCGACGGGATCGTCCGGATCGATGTTGGCGAACGCCGCACCGGTCTTGGCGACAGCCAGGGTGGCCGCGACCGAATCGGCCGACCGCGGCAGGTGGAGCGCGACGACGTCGCCGGGGCCCACACCCCGGGCGATGAGTTCCCTGGCCAGCGCGTTGCTCACGTCGTCGAGCCGCGCGTTCGACCAGATTCGCGCGGCCGCGTCGGTGGGGTCGGTAATGGCGGGGCCAGTGCTGGCGGGGCTCTCGATACGCTCGTTCGCAAGAAGCGCCAGCAGGTCCGCCCGGCCCCTTGAGCGTGCCGAAAGGCCGTTGCTTAAGCCTGTTATTTCGCCCCTTGAGCCTGCTGCTTCGCCCCTTGAGCCTGTTGTTTCGCCCCTTGAGCCTGTCGAAAGGTCCCCGATCAGGTGATCCACCACCGGGCGGTCGGGGTCGGCGATCCCGGCGACCAGCACCGCGATCACGCTCTCGAGCAGCCGGGCGAGGCGGCGATCCGCGATCACGCTCGCCGCGGCGGTCATGGACACGGACAGGCCGTGTTCGCTGCGATGGAGCACGACGTCGAGGCCGTACAGCGGAAGGACTCCGGCGGTCTCACCCGTCGTGCCGGCGACAACGTCGACGGCGCTGAGGATCACGTCGAACAGCGGGCTCCCCGCGCCGCGGCGGCCCGGATCGGCGATTGCGGCGATCTGGCCGAGCGGAAGGTCGGCGTGCTCGAAAGCCGCGATGTTCGATGACGTCAGGTGCGCAACCACGTCGCGGAACGGTGCTTCGAGGTCGACGTCGGAGCGCAACGGCACGGCACGCGCGAACAGACCGACCACGCCGTCGAGCCTCGGGTCCACGCGTCCGGAGTGGGCCGTGCCGATGATCAGCGACGACACGCCCGCCTGCCGCGCGAGCACGGAAGCGAGGGCCGCGTGCACAACGGTGTAGTCGGTGGTCCGCTGATCGACGACCAGCTCGGAAAGTGCGGCGACGGCGCTTGCCGGCACCGGCATCGTCCGGTGGAACACCGGTCCGTCGCCGCGGACGCTGACGTGCCGCCAGGCGCGGAGATTCACCTCGGGCAGATTCAGCGGCGCCACCGGTTCCGCGAAGACCCCGGACCAGTAGTCGCGTAGTTCGGAGTGGCGTGCGGAGAGCAGTTCGCGTCGCCAGAGCGCATAGTCGCGGTAACCGAGCGAGCCCGCGGCGCCGGGAGTAGCCGAACCGTCCAGACTGCGCCCGAAGGCCTCCCGCAGCAGACCGACAGATTCGGCGTCGACGGCGATGTGGTGGATCACACCCAGCAGCAGGTACTGCTCGTTGTGGCGGACAATCGTTGCGCGCCAAGGGAGTTCATGAGACAAGTCGATGGGAACCATCAGTGCGTTCACCGCTTCGGCGACGTCGTCGACCGAATCCACCGCAGAGCTCAACGCGCCCAGAAGGGGCTGCAGCTCGTCGTCGGTCCACCGGCGCTGGAACGGTCCCTCACCCTCCGCCTCCACCGGGAAGCCGGTCCTGAGTACGTCGTGGTTCATCACGACGTCGGCTGCGGCACGTGCGAGGCGATCGGGGCCGGCGCCGGAGGCCAGGACTCCCCCGGCGAGGAAGCCTGTGAAGTCGGGATCCACGCGCCAGCGCAGCCAGACGTCTTCCTGCTCGGGGGTCAGCGGGACGCGCTCGATTCCGCTTGCCGCTGCACGCAGCGCCGGAAGCGGGGCGTCGCCGATGTGCGCGGCGACGCGCTCGGCCAGTCCGGCGACCGTCGGGAACCCGAAGACGTCGGCCACCGAGATCACGATGCCGTCGTCGGCCAGGCGGACGGCGAGTCTGGCGGCGGCCAGGGAGTTACCGTCGAGGTCGAAGAAGCTGGTATCCGGTCCGATCTCGCCGAGCCGGTCACCCACCCCGAGGACGTCGGCCATTGCCGCCGCCACGATCGACTCGGTGGGAGTGAGTTCGCGGGTGGGTGGCGCCGACACGCCGACCGATGCGAGCAGCGCCTCGCGATCGAGCTTTCCGTTGTCGGTGAGCGGCCAGGCGATGACGGGCTGGATTCTTGTCGGTACCAGGTGCGCAGGCAGCCTTGCGCGGACGCGCTCCAGGAGCGAGTCGGGCTCCAGGATCGTCGATCCGTCTCCGGTGACGAAGGCGGCGAGTGCTTCCGCCCGGCCTCGTGCAGCCCACAATGGCAGGACGCGGACGTCGCTGACGCCGGGGAGGGTGAGGATCGCCGCTTTGATCTCGCCGAGGTCGACGCGGTGCCCGCGAACCTGCAGCTGGTCGTCGCGGCGTCCGAGGTATTCGAGCCGGCCGCCGGTGAGGCGCCGGGCCATGTCGCCGGTCCGGTACATTGTCCGGCCGTCGCCCCGGCGGGTGGGGAGGAAACGCTGGTCGGTGAGGGCCCGAGCGTTGAGATACCCAGCCGAAACCTGTTGTCCTGCAACGTAAAGCTCACCGACAGCCCCCTCAGGGACTTCGCGGCCCGCCGGGTCGAGCACGCCGAGCCAGACACCGTCGAGGGGGCGGCCGATGATGCTGCGCTGGTCGTTCACGTTCACAACGCCGTGGGTCAGGTGCACCGTGGTCTCGGTGATGCCGTACATGTTGAGCAGGCCGACCCTGGGGTGGGCCTGCGCCCACTGCTTCAGTGCTCCGGACTCCATGGCTTCGCCGCCGAACACCACCCAGCGGAGCCCGTCGAGGACCTCGCCCCACCGCACTTCGACCAGCTGACTGGTGAGGCGCGAGAACGAGCTCGGCGTCTGACTGAGGATGGTGACGCCCCGGGTGCCGACCAGTTCGGCGAGCTGCATCGGCTCGCGGGCCACGGCGCGCTCCACCGGGATCACGGTGCCGCCGGAGGCGAGGGCGCCGAATACCTCCCAGACCGAGAAGTCGAACGCGGCGGAGTGGGTCCACGTCCACACGTCGCTCTCCCGCGCGCCGATCACCGGCAGGGCGGCGCCCAGCATGGCGGCCAGGTTGGCGCGGGTCACGACAACGCCCTTGGGCGTCCCCGTGGACCCGGAGGTGTAGATCACGTAGGCGGGTGCGTCGACCGACGGATCGATCCTCCGCGTGGCGCCGGGCCGGATCTCGACCGCCAGGTCCGCACCGACCACGGCCGCCGGATCAGCGTCGATCAGGCGCAGATGTCGGTAGTCGGCCGGGTACTCCGGGTCGAGTGGCAGGTACGCGGCACCGGCCGCCATGACGGCGACCATCGCGATCACGGTCTCCGGTGTTGTCTCGGCGTGGATGGCGACGAGGTCGCCGGCCCCGATCGCGCTCGCGGTCAGCCGACCAGCAAGTTCGGAGGCCGCCTCGGCCAACTGCGCATAGGTGAGGGTTCGGCCTGCGGTGAGGATTGCCGGCGATTCCGGGTCCGACGACGCCCGCTCCCAGATGGCGGCGACGGGGTCGACGCCGCCATCGCTTCCTGAGCCGACCGCGAGGAACGAGCGGTCGTGTCGAAGTGGCGTAGCGAGCTCGATGACGTCGGCGACACTCCGCGAATCCCCCACCTCGGCGCGGCTCAGCCCGTCCAGCGCCGCACCGAACGCCGCCAGCATCTGACGCCCCGCGTCGGCGTCGACGACCCCGTCGGCCACCAGCAGCGTCACCCCGATCGACCCCCCGTATCCGAAGTCGCTCACCGAGAACTCCAGCGGCGCGCGGGACTCGTCCGGGCGGATCGGTTCGGCGGTGATCCGCATCGGGACGCCCGGATCGGACAGCCCGGCGTCCACGGCCAGGAGCACATCGAGGTACGGGGGCTTCGCCGTCCGGACGCCGACGGCTTCGACGATGCCGCGATAGCCGATCTGTTCGTGTGCTTCGGCGCCGGCGAGCGTGCTCTGCGATTCGGCGATCGCCGCGGCCACCGTCATCCCCAGGACGCCGGTCGAGCGCAGCGGGAGCGTCTGTACGAACATTCCGACGGTGCGCAGGTCGTTCAGGTCGTGGCGCCCGCTGACCGGTGCCGCGATCACCACGTCGTCCGCGGCAGTGAACGTACTGACGACCGCGGCCGCCGCGACGTGCAGAACATGGAAGAGCGAGGCGTCGGCCCCCGCGGCCAACGCAGCCAGTCGCGCACGAACCTCCGCGGGGACCTCCAACTCGAAGGACACCGCCTTCCGGGTCCCGACGTCGGCGCGCGCCACCGCGGGTGCCGGCAGGGCGAGATGAGTCGGGGCGTCGCGCAGCACTTCGTGCCAGTACTGCGCCATGGTCTGGTGCTCGGCAGGCTCCGGGGTCACCGCGTCGCCGAGGACTCCGGCGGCGAAGCGCCATGCGGGCGCCCGGCCGGTGAGCCGGGCATCGAGTGCCGCGTCGAAGTCGCTCACGAGGAGCCGGGTAGACCAGCCGTCGACCACGGCGTGGTGTGCCACCAGGATCACTTCCGCCGAGCCCAGAATCAGTGCGCGCCAGCCGGGCCGTTCGGCTAGATCGAACGGTTCGCCCACGAACCGGTCGACCGCTTCTTGCGTCGCAGTTTCGGCTATACGGATGTCGGCGAGGGCGTCGATGCTGTCGAGCACCAGCCGCGGTACCGGCACGCCGCCTTCTTCGGGGAGCGTCAGCGCGAGTGCGTGATGACGACGTGCGACGTCGAGGAGAGCGTCGCGGACGTGCTCGGCGGTGGTCTCATCGGGCAGTCGCAGGCGGACCGGGAGGTGGTACATCAGCGATTCGGGCGCGATGCGGGTCGCCTGCCAGATGTCGTACTGCTGCGGCGTGAGGTGAGTGGCTTCGACACGGGCTCGTTCCTCGCCCGGCTCAGCCCCGCGGACCGCGACAAGCAGCCCGCCGACGGTCTCCGCTGCAGTCAACTCCCGAACCGGGATCTCGCGGCCGAGGAGGTCGGCGAAATCGACCGCCAGCGCCATGAAGGTAAGCGATGTGGTGCCCAGGTCGACGAGCCGATCGTCCAGGGCGAGTTCGGAAGCCGGGACACCCAGCGCGCCGGCGAGGCGCTCCAGCACGGTGCGGTCTTCGTCGGAGACGGAATGTTGCTCGGGCGCCGCCTCTCTGGAGGAAAGCGCCCTGCGGTCGATCTTTCTCGACGCCGTGCGCGGCCACGCGTCCACCACGATCACGCGGTGCGGCACCTGGTGCGCGGGCAACTGCGCCGCGGCGTACTCCGCCACCGTACCGACGACGGCATCGCGTTCGGCACCCGGCGCAGGAATCACAAACGCGACGAGACGGCCGCCGTCGAGGCGATCCTGATCTTCGACCAGAACCAGGGCGTCGGCGATGTCGGCGTGCCCGATCAGCACCGACGAAATCTCGCTCAGCTCAACGCGATACCCGCGCAGTTGCACCTGAGTATCGCGCCGGCCGAGGTATTCGAGGACGCCATCGCGGGTCCAGCGTCCGATATCGCCCGTGCGATACATCTTCTTACCTGTTGAAGACGGGGCTTCGAACGGATCAGCCACGAACGCCGTCGCCGACAGCTCCGGCCGTCCGCGATACCCGAGCGACACCTGCGGGCCGTCCTGATAGATCTCACCCCACACCCCGACGGGCACAGGTCGCAGCCACGGATCCAGCACCAGCACCCGCGAACCGTCGATCGGCGTACCGATGATGTTTCGCGGGTCGGTCGTGTCCAACTGCGCCGACGTGGTCCAGATGGTGGTCTCGGTAGTGCCCCAGATGTTCAGGAGCTCCAGGCGGTCGCCGAACGCCCGAGTGAACTCGAGAAGGCGCGTCGGGAGCAGCGCCTCGCCACCGACCATGATCGTGCGCATCGCACCGGCGTCGCCCATCCGGCACGCGACGTCGGCCAGCGGGTAGAACGCCGACGGCGCGGACATCATGCGGGTTACAGATCGCTGGATCACGGTGCGCCACAAGGCATATGGATCGGCGACCAGCGCATCGCCGGCGAGCACCACGCGACCGCCGGAGGCCAGCGGCGTGTAGATCTCCAGCAGGGACGCGTCGAAGGCGACGGTGTGCGTGGCCAGCCAGGCGTCGTCGGCGCGGAAGCCGAAGCGCGCGTCCTGCGCCGAGAACATCGCCACCGCGCCGGCGTGACTGACCACCACGCCCTTCGGCCGGCCCGTCGACCCGGACGTGTAGATGAGGTAGGCCGGGGAGTCGGCCGACGCACGGTCGGCCGGGACCGCGGCAGAAACCTCGCCTGGCCCGGCGATCTCGACGGATGTGACGCCGGCCGGAACGCGATGCGCGGACTCGGCGGTCACCAGTGCCAGTGCTGGTGCGGCGTCGTCGAAAATCAGCGCGACGCGGTCGTCGGGCAGCGCCGGATCCACCGGCAGGAACGCAGCGCCGGCGCGCATGGCCGCCAGCTGTCCGACGACGGCGTCGATTCCGCGGCCGGCGACCACGGCGACCACCCCGCGGTCGAGGCTCTGCGATCGCCCTGTCTGGGCGATCCGCGCCAGGGTGCCCGCGACCGCCTCGCCCAGCTCTCGATAAGTCACCGAACGACGGACACCGGCCAGGTCGGCTTCTTCGGCAGCGATCCGGTCCGGGTAGCGGGCGATGACGCGCTCGACCATCGAGTTCAGCGTCGGAGTCCGGCGCGGCAGGTCGAGGTGGGCCGGTGCAGCGGGGGCAGGTTCGGGGAGGAGGGTCGCCAAGCGTGCGCCGCTCCCCGAGTCGGCGGTCACGGCGTCGAGTGAACGGCGGAACATGTCAAGGATCGACTGCGCAGCCTCGAAGGTGAACCAGTCGCTCCGGTAGATCAGTTGCAGGCGCAGCTCGAAACCCCGGTCCAGGGTCACCGAAATCCGCAGTGGTACAAGCGCATCCGGCGGCGGGGAGGTCTCGGCCGACGGGGCGGGAGCCTTCGGCACGAGTTCCTCGGTCGCCCGGCTCCGGGAGCGTTCGAACGGCTCCTCGCGGAAGGTGAAGATCACGTCGGTGAGCGGCCAGTCGAGCGGGTCCCGGCCGGGATCCACCCGGTTGGCGACCTCACCGAAGGGGACGAAGCCGTTCTCCAAGGCGTCGCGATCGGCGATGGCGGTCTCGCCGATGAACTCGGCCACGGTTTGGTCCGGACGCAGGCGACTGCGCAGCGCGATCGGGTTGGCGAACATGCCTGCAGCGCGCGCGGCGGTTCCCAGGCGCGCAGCGAACGCGGCTGCCACGACGACGTCATCACCGGCCGTCAGCCGCGCGAGCGCCACAGCAACAGCCGCGTGCGCAACCACGAACGGAGTCACTCCGGCACGGGCGGCGGCCCCGACGAGCGCGTCAGCCGATGATGCCCCGAGAACGAGCGTGCGCGTCGACGCCTCCCCTACCCCAGGTCGCCGCTGCGACAGGTGGATGTCGGCAGGGAGCAGTCCACGTTCGGGCAGATCATCAAGCTGCTGCATCCAGTAGTCGAGCTGGCGGGACGCCGCCGAACCCGGATCATCGGCGCTGCCGAGCCACCGGTCGAGTTCGGCGACGGCGTCGATGTACTGGACAGGCTCGTGATCCCAATAAGGCTCGACGCCGGTCTCGGCCGCGGCGTAGGCGGACCTGAAGTCGGCGCCGAGGATCTCCATGGAGGTGTCGTCGACCAGCACGTGGTGGGCGACAATCCGGACGGTCTGCGGCCCGGAGAGTCCGACCCGGAACGGCACGCTGCCGAGCGGGTTCAGGATGTCACGCTCGGAGACCGTGCCGTCGAACATGATCTGTTCCAGGGCCTCGTCGACGGGCAAGACTTGTTGCCAGTAGTCGGAGGGGTCGCTGGGCAGTCGGCGGATCACCGTACGCAGCACCTCGTGCCGGCCGAGCAGGCTTGCCATCGCGGTGTGCAGCGCGGCGGTGTTCAGGTGCGGCAGGGTGATCGTGAGGCCGATGGTGTTCGCGCGGCCTTCCGGGGCGATCTGCTGAGCGGTGATCAACGCGCGCTGAATGCGCGAAACCGGCGGATACTCCGGCCGGGCCGGCGGCCCCGGGAGCGCAGAAGCCGGGGCGGACCCGAGCTTCGCCGCGACCTCGCGCAGGTCGGCGGAGGTGAGGATGTCGCGGATCGACAGCAGCCGTCCGGTGGAGGCGGCGAGCTGCGCTTGGAACTGCATGGCGAGCAGTGAGGTGAGCCCGTGGTCGTACAGGCCTGCGGTCATCGACGGCTCGTCGATGCCCAGCAGGTCGGCCACCGCCTGCGCCACCGCGACTTCGTCGGCGCTCTCCGGTGCGGCGTGCCGGCTGAACGCTTCCGGTGCCCGCTCGATCAGGAGCCGAATGGCTTTGCGGTCGGCTTTGCCGGTGCCTGCGACGGGCAGTTCATCGACGACGATCACCCGGCCCGGCCACATCGCGGTGGGGAGCGACTCGTGCGCGGCGCGGCGCACGCGGGCGCCGATCCGGTCGCGATCAGTGCCTTCGGTGACGGTGAGCGCTACTCCCACCGCAGCGGAACCGTTGATCTCGACGAGTGTCGCCACGGCATCGACCACGCCTGGGACCGCAACCACCACGCGCTCGATCTCGCCCGGTTCCACGCGCACACCGTTCACCGAGAGCTGCTCGTCGTTGCGGCCGTGGAAGTAGAGGTCGCCGGTGCCGGCTTCGCGGTGTACCAGGTCGCCCGTGCGGTACATCCGCTCGCTCGCCGCGAGCGGGCAGGGCACGAACCTGGCGCAGGTAAGTTCGGGGTCGCTGAGGTAGCCGCGTGCCACCTGCGGACCGGCCAGGTACAACTCGCCGATCACGCTGTCCGGGAGGGGACGAAGCCGGTGGTCCAGGACCAGAGCAGTGACGCCGGGCAGTTCTTTGCCGATCGGGATCGGAAGGTCAGCTGCGGGATCCACTTCCGCGGCGGTGGACCAGATGGTTACCTCGGCGGGACCGTAGCTGTTGATGATCCGCCGCCCCGCCGGTCGAGCCTCCCCCGCCGGCTGAGCCTGTCGAAGCTCTCCCAGCCGTCGCGCGACGGCGGGCGTCAGGGTTTCCCCGCCGACGATCAGCGTCGCGGGCAGGTCTGCTGCCGGGATCGCCGAGAGGACCGTCGGCGTGCCGGCGAGGTGGGTGATCCGACTCTCGCGGAGCACACTCCCCACGTCGTGCATCCGCTCCGCGGGCACCGGCGCCAGGTACCCACCGCAGGCGAATGCGGCGAGGATCTCCAGGTGCGCGACGTCGAACGCCGGCGACGCCATCGCCGCGATCCGTGCCTGCTCGGAGCCTGCGCCGTATGCGCGCCGGAGATTACGTACGAGTTCCGAGAGCCCGCCATGGGTCGCTTCGACGCCCTTGGGCTTCCCCGTGGTCCCCGAGGTGAACACGACGTACGCAACGTCTCGCAGGTCGGGCCTGCGTGCTTGTTCAGGCCCGCCGGTCTGTGGCGCGGACCCTATTCGCTGGTCGAGCAGGGGCGACGTAGGAGCCCCGTATCGAGACCACCACGCCCCTCGCCGGTCGAGCACCAGCACGGGCTCTGCCGCCAAGAGCGTCGCCTCGCGCCGGGCAAGCGGAAGCGCCGGATCGATCAGCAGAATCGTCGCGCCGGACAGCGCTACCGCCCACCAGAGGAGCACCTGCTCTTCACCACGTCCGACGGCGATGGCGACGGTGTCTCCCGGCCCGATCCCCCGGGCAACAAACCCCTCGCTGATCTCCAGCGCACGCTCATACAGTTCGGCGTAGGTGAGGTCGCCGAGTGCTGGCCGGTCCCCGTACTTCGCCACGGTCTCGGCGAGGATCCGCGGAAGCGTCTCCCCCGGCTTCGTCGGTTCCACCTCACCCACGGGTTCCACTGCGAACGGCAGATCATCGACGACGCCGGCCGAACGCTCCACGACGGCCGACGCGAATTCGCCGATCATCGCGATCACCTGCCGACGATGTTCCGCAGCCTCGGCGTAGGTGTACCGATTCGGATTGGCTTCGACGTCGAGCGCCCATCCGCCGTCGTCACCTTCGGCCGAGTAGAGGTTGAACGCGAGGTCGTCGATAGGTCCGGTTGTCAGGACGTGGAAGGTTGCGGAAGCGTCCCCGACCGTGAGGTCACGCTCGAACAGCATGATGTTGAGCATCGGCCCGCGGAACCGGTAGAGGCCGGCGCCGAGATCGCCGAACCGGAATCGCTGGTGGCGAAGAGCATCGAGCA
This sequence comes from Gordonia sp. (in: high G+C Gram-positive bacteria), assembly GCF_020438995.1. Lineage (GTDB taxonomy): Bacteria > Actinomycetota > Actinomycetes > Mycobacteriales > Mycobacteriaceae > Gordonia. The sequence continues at coordinate 4,477 of NZ_JAGQTN010000304.1, read as the reverse complement.
TGGCCGCGCTCGTGGTTTCGAGTGCTTGCGCTGCCGTAACCTGCGGCCCGACCGACGTCCGGATCGGCAACACGTTCGAGACCGGCAGCGGCGTCTTACGCAGCACTGCGGTGGTGCGCGCGGCGACGGGCAAGCTGAGGGTCACGTCGCCGGCGCCGGTCGCACGAGCGATGTAGGCCGCCGACGCCACCGCGACGATCGCCGGCACGGATGAGTTCAGCGCCTCGGCAGCAGCGTGCACCAGGTCAGCAACCGCGTGGGGCACGCCACCGGTCACGCGGTGGCTGATCGCGGCCGGGGTGCCCGCGTGGTGAGCGAGCGTGACCGGTGACGGCAGCTCGCCGACCTGCGCTTGCCAATAGTCGCGGTCGCGTGTCCACCGGGCCGACCGCCGGTACTCGTCGTCGGCGCGGTGCGGCAGCGCGAAGTCCAGTTCACCTCCGGCCGGGAGAGCCTCACCTCGGACAGCCGCCGAGTAGGCCTCCATCGTCTTGGTCATGTACTCCTTGCCGGCGACGCCGTCGAGCACCAGGTGGTGGGCCCGGTGGTAGAACAGGTACTCGTCGTCGCCGACGCGGAATAGGCGTCCGACGACGGTCCTGTCCACCGTGGGGTCGACCGGCCGCGAGTAGTCGTCCCGCATGATCGCGTGTGCCGCGGCGCGCGGGTCATCGCCGCTGCGAAGGTCGAGGTATACGGGGGCGTCGTCGAGCGTCGGGTCGTACACACCGATCGGGCCGTCCGCGGTCCGCTCGAACCGGACCTGCATGAACTGGCCTTCGCTGACCATGTGCCGCGTGGTCTGGACGAGGAGTTCCGGGTCGATCCGGCCTTGGATATCGACGTACTGCGCGATGTTCAGCGGTACGTCCGGCAGTGATTCCTGCAACGCCCAAAGCTCCCGCTGAGCGGCGCTCAGCGGGAAGTATCGGGTCGCCTCAGGTCGTGTCACTTAACGCGGCTCCGGAACGCCAGCATCGAGAGGGGAACGCAAACGGCCAGGATCGCCAGGCTCCACAGCACCGTGTAGAGCTGCGGGTTGTGGGACGCCCAGGTCCAGGGTTCGGGGATCGCGGCGTTCACCGCGGTCGGGTTGCCGAAGCCCTCGCGCAGGCTGCGGGCCAGGGAGGTGACCGGGTTCCAGTTGGCCACTTCGCGGAGCGGGCCGGGTAGGCGTGCCGACGGTACAAAGGCCGACGAGACAAATGTGACGGGGAACAGGATGGTCACGAGGAGGCTCTGGGTGGCCTGGATGTTGCCGGCTACCGTGCCGACGATGGCGCCGACCCACGACATGGCGAGACCGAAGAGGATCGCGAGCAAGTAGGCGCCCACGGCGATGCCGAACGACGTGCCGATCCTCCAGCCGATGACCAGCCCGGCGACCGACATCACGATCAGGCCGATCACATTGATGGCGACGTCGGACGCGGCACGCGACACCAGGATCGAGGTTCGCGACATCGGGAGGGCGAAGAAGCGGTCCATCACGCCGCGTTCGCAGTCGGTGGCCATGCCGAGCGCGCTGAACATGGCGTTGAAGCACACCGTCTGAGCCATGATCCCCCCGATCAGGAACTGACGATACGCACCGCCGCCGAGGGAATCGCCGAGGACGTAGGAGAAGACCAGGACGAACATCAGGGGCTGGACCACCACGGCGAGCACCATCTGCGGCACTCTCGATGCGGTCAGGAGGTTCCGCTGGATCAGGGCCGAGCAGTTCGGCCCGAAGGCCCGGAGGGCGGAGCCGTAGCGGCCGGGGATTGTTGCGCTGTGGGTCACTTCGACTCCCCCACGAATCGCATGAAGACCTCGTCGAGGGTCGGCTGCGACGAGCGTGCTGCGGCCACCGTGATCCCGGCTTCGGTGAGCTTGCGGACCACTGTGGCGACCTCAGTGGCCCCGTCGTCCGCCGCGACGACGATCCGGAATCCGTCGACGTGGGTGGCCGAATCAAGGCCCAATCGGTGGGCCGCCTCCTGGGCGGCCCGCTCGTCGGCGAACTCCAGCTCGACCTGATCTCGCGTGTAGAGCCGTTTGAGCTCGGCCGGCCGCCCTTCGGCAACGACGGAGCCGTCGACCAGGACCGAGACTTCGTCGGCGAAGCGATCGAGTTCATCCAGGTACTGGCTGGTGACCAGGACAGTGGTACCTCGAGCTGCGCGTTGCCGCAGGACTGCCCACAGATCCTCGCGGCCTTCGGGGTCGAGGCCGGTGGTCGGCTCATCGAGGATCAGGACGGACGGATCGGCGACGAGAGCGCACGCGAGATCGAGCCGTCGCTTCATGCCGCCGGAGAAGGTCCGCGTCGGGCCACCGGCCCCGGCTAGCCCCAGAAGCTCGAGCACCTCGGCGCCCTCGGTCCGCGCCCGCGACTTCCGCATCCCAGCGAGTCGGCCGGCCAGGACGACGTTCTCCGGCGCGGTGAGGGCCTCATCGATCCCGATCGACTGCCCGGCAACGCCGATGCTCTGGCGGACCGCCCATGGAGAGGTCAGCGCGTCGTGGCCGTTGACGATCACCTTCCCACGGTCCGGTCGTGCGAGAGTTGAGATGATGCGAATCAGCGTGCTCTTGCCTGCGCCGTTGGGTCCGAGCAATCCGTGCACCCTGGACCGCGCGACCTTGAGGGAGACACCGTCCAGCGCTTCCTTCTCGCCATAGGATTTGGTCACGTCCTCGACCAGGACCGCCGTCTCCATCGTCGGCTACTTTCCGCAGGCCGGCACCGAGACGGTGACCATGGGATCGTCGACGAGCGGCTGGATAGGCACCAACGCTTCGCCCTTTGCGGAGGTCGGCTCATCGAAGTCGACGGTAACGGTGCGTTCTTCGTTGGCCGGAACAATCACCTGGGTACCGGTGACGGGGTGACCGCTGAGCTGCCCGCCGAAGTACGGGACGTCGTCATTGCCGACACGTACCCGCTGGACCGTGGCGCCCTGAGTGAGGACGAACTGCACGGAAGCAGCATTGGCCCGGTTCAGGATCCCGGCTCTCGGTGCGCCCAGTGAACCGACCACGTAGGGCGGCAAGTTCTTATCAGGAACTTCGTTGCGCAGGCGAATGCTTGCCGTGCTGCGGCGCACTGACCTGGAGCACGATCCGGAGTGGTAGCTGATGTCGCGCTTCAGGTAGTAGTCGATCTTGTTGCCGGCCACGTTCCCGACTGTGACGTTCATGTAAGGCATGGGCCGACCAGGGATATGGTGCCCGAGCTTGGTCTCTTCGATCACCGTCTGCTCTTCCGGGTGGGCGCTGTAGAGCATGATGCGGTTCTCCGCGACGCCACGCCCGAGCGCCTCCAGCAGCTTCCCGGTATCACCCTTGAAAGACAGCATCGAGCTGACAGCGTCAGACATGAAATCCTGCAGGAAGTCCTTGCGCGCATCGTTGTCACGCCGGAAATCGATGTATACCTGCGACAACAGCAACGGCGCCACCTGCTTGGCGGTCACAACTCGGCCGTTCCGCATGCGAACAGGCCCAGTCACTTCCATCACGTACTGGAGCGCGATCGGGTCCAGGGCGACCGCACCGTCGAGCTTCTGGCCATGCTGAGCTTGCCAGTTGGCGAGCCAGATACGGGCCGCGTCCCGAAAGTCAGGGCTGATGTTGCTGTTCCTGTTGTCAGTGTAGGGGTGCGTCCACTCGTACAGCCTGTTGAACTCAGGCCCAAGATCCACTTGCGGCCGCCCGGGCGATATGAAGTCGGCATTCTCGCCCTGCGAGACCATGCGCAACTCCCCGTCACTTGCCTTGACGACGCTGTATCCCCCCAGAAGGCCGCCAGTCGCACGCGACTCGGACGGTGTTTGTACGCCAACGAAGTAGAAACGAGCACTCTTGCTGCCGATCATGCTCGGCAGCAGCTGCGCAGCCACCGCGAGTCCGTCCAATCGCAACGATGCTTTCCTGAGCGCATCGACGAAGTCTTTGCGTCCTCGATCCACTGCACCGACCCAGACGCTCGGCAGAGCTACTGCGCGACTCTCGATGCTTCGCGAGCTCGCAGCAATCCGGACCAGTTCGTCCGAGTTCTCCGCAAGCGGGGCAGTCGCAATCCGGTCGCCATCGCGAAGCTCCCTCGGAGTCATATCGGGAGCGATCTTTGAGAGTGGCGTCACGACCCGCCGAAGATACTCATCGGCCAGCCCGGCCAGCTCGCGGGTGACTTTGACAGGCAATCCCAGACCCGGCACCATCGCCGCCGATCTCACCGAAAGCGAGTTTGCCGCACGCTTAGCACTGGCCGCCGAATCGCCGGCTACAGCCACAGTACGACTGACCGAATCGGAGTCCGACGAATACAGCCGGTTCTGAAGCACAGTCAGACTGTGCGCTGTCGCGTTCAGACCTAGATCCGCGAGTAGTGGTGGGAGTTCCGGCGTTTGAGAAGACAAAAGTGCTTGTCCTGGTTGATAATTGAGGTTGCGAAGCCAAAAACTATCAGACCGGGAGAAGCACCTTGTCG
>NZ_JAGQTN010000303.1 GCF_020438995.1 Gordonia sp. (in: high G+C Gram-positive bacteria) | reverse complement strand
TGTGCCGCCCAGCGCGCCACGCTGTCATCGACGCACACCACCAGTACTTCAACGGGGCACCGCAGTCGCTGCCGCAGCGAGATCACATAGCTGGGCCAGGAGTACGTTTTGTCGCTGCCATGACTTACCTGGACTTCGACGACGATCCCAAGGACCGCGCGACCGTCCTGATTGAGTGTGACCACCGCATCGGCCCGCCGCTCGGTCGGCACCACCTCACTGAGATCGGGCGAGCCGAGCTCCGCCGACTCATACTCGGGTACGACGAGATCGGCGACTCCGGTGAGCATCTCGGCTGCGAATGCCGGGCACAGTCGGATCAACTCGACGATCGCCTCGTGGCGCATCGAAACCATACCGGTGAGGATAGGAGTTGGCTACGACATCGATCGTGCTCGATGGCACAAGCGCTAGATCCCGGTGGGTTGATGAAACCTACAACTGCGGTATTGGTGTTGCATAAGTGCAACACGAGGGTACGATCGTGGGGTGGATCTTGCCGGGCGAATTTCGATGCTGCGGCGCGTGAACGGTCTCAGCGCCCGACAACTCGCGGCGTTGGTCGGTGTTGCCCCGACGACGATCACGCGGATCGAGTCCGGTGCGGTGAGTCCGTCGTTCGACTTGGCGCAGGAGATCATGGCGGTGCTCGGGGAGCCGATCGGCTTCACCGGGGTGGCCGACGCGTCTGCGATCGCGGCTGCGCGACTGGCCCTCGACCCGACGCTTGACATCAAGGTAGGCCCCGGTGTTGAAGCGTGGCGGCAGAGGTGGGCGCGCGTCGGACTTGTCGACGGGACGGGCAAGGTGATCACAGGTAAACATGCTGATCTGATGTTCCGTGCGGGCCGTGCGGCTCGTCTCACCCGGAGGGCCGGAGCAACTGACTTCAACGCCGGTCTGTCGGCGATCGAACTTGCCGGGGCCCTTGCTGCTGCCGATGTCGACTACGCCCTGACAGGTGATGCGGGAGCGAACTGCTACCGGTCGAGCGCGGGAGAGGCGTGGCCTGTTCTCTACGTCGAAGACGTCGCGCGCGCAGCCGCGGTGATCGGACTTGAGCGCAAGCAGCCGGAATCATTCGGGATGAAATGCACCCTGATCGCGTTCGACGGGGTGAATGAACTCGGCCGAGCGGACATCGACGGGGTCGTTGTCGCGGCCCGTGATCAGGTCGTCATCGATGCCTACGGTGGTATCGACCGAATGCCCGAACAGGCCGACATTCTGTTGGGGCGGCGAGTGGCGTGATGGAGATCAGGGTGCCGCGTACCGAGATCGAATGGAGTCGTCGCGCGATTATCAACGTGGTCGCCGTCCTTGCTGCCCATTCCGAGTCGCTGACGTTGGTCGGAGCTCACGCGGTCCTGCTGCGGACTATGGACCTTGATGCGCCGAGGATGCCTACCGGTGACGGCGATCTGGGCGTGACGCCCGGCCTGGTTGGTGATGTGCCGAGCATCGAGACACTGCTGGCGCAGGCCGGCTACGAGCACCGAACTACCGCGCGACCAGGATTGTGGGGTCGAGAACGATACGACGAGGCGGATGGAAGGCGAGGGTTTCGGGAAAAGATCGACCTGCTCGCACCGCATGGGCTTTCAGGCGCTTCGAGCCGTACCAGGCGTGGTGTGCCGACGTTGCAACCTGCCCACGGCAAGCTCGCAGTCGGCAATGCCGTCGGGCTGGAACTCGCCTCGTTCAACCGGTCGCCCATGACAATCACTGACTTCGCCGACCCAGAACTGTCGGTGGAGATCTTCGTTGCCGGGATCCCGGCACTCATTCTGGCCAAAGGGTCGAAGATCGGCGAACGTATGCGAGACCCACGCAAGGGGCCGGTCCGCGACAAGGATTTTGGTGACCTGTGGCGCCTCGCGGCAGTCGCCGCCGCTGACCAAACTGTCCGCGAAATCGCACGGTTTGTCGATCACCCGCAGGTCGGTGCCAATGTCCGCCAGAGCGTCGAGTGGACTGCTGATGTCGTTCGTGATCCGGTGAGTGCCGAACGAGCCAAGGTAGCATTCGATACTTTTGTCGACCCTGCTGAGATCGACCGGGTATTCAGCGAGTGGCGTGATTCTTTCTGACTTGCATCCGCGAGCAGTGGTTCGTCTCACCCGCCTATCCCACGCACAAGGCTATGAGGCAGGTCGTACGGCAGACGAGATCGCTGAGGCACCACCGTCACAAGTATCGGGCACCAAGGATTGGTTCCCTGGCCATACGTTGCGAGCGCAGATTCATGCGGTCGTCCCAGCGGTTCTCAGTCGAAGACGTCGCCGATGGCCTCCGCTGTGGCGGCCCGGCTTAGCCACATCTCGAGCGTGTCAAGATCCTCGCAGTGTTGCACCCTGTCGCGGATAGTATCGGGCACGTCGATACCTCGGGCTCGAAGCACCGTCAGGACACCGGCTGCCGCCTCTTCGGCCTTTCCTTCAGCTTTGCCCTCGGCCTTACCTTCAGCTTTGCCCTCGGCTTTGCCTTCGCCGTAGTATTTCCGGGCGAAGGGGGATTGGTACTCCCACGTTGTAGCAGTCACAAGTCGCTCCCATTTGGCTCGGGCAGCCCCTGAAAGCACCGCCCAGATCAGTTCAGAATACACATGGCCGTGCTCGAAGTCCGTGGCGATCGCAGCCGCCAACGCCTCCAAAACCTCAGGTACAGCGTAGTGCGCCATTGCCGACAGCATCGCCAGCTCCCGGCTTGATGCCGCGACATCGGCATCATCGATCACCGGAACGAGATTCGGTCCGACCACGATCGGGGTGATCATCGACCCGCGTCCGATCT
>NZ_JAGQTN010000039.1 GCF_020438995.1 Gordonia sp. (in: high G+C Gram-positive bacteria) | reverse complement strand
GCGAGTGCGTACAGCGGATCGGCGCCCGTCTCGCTGTAGCCCTCGTTGCGCAGTTCCACCTTGCGGGTCTTGAACGTCGACGTGGACTCCAGTTCGTCGACGATCCGCACGAACAGCGGGATCGCATACGAGGGCAGCGAATCGTACAGGTGGGCGGCGAGCTTCACCGGGTCGAGGGTCTGTCCGTCGCGGAGCTTGACCGCGACCATGCCGGCCTTGCCGTCGGTGCCGGGGATCGCGACACCGTAGGCGACGGTCTGCTCGACGGCGTCGACCGCGTCCACCGCACCCTCGACCTCGGTGGTGGCCACGTTCTCGCCCTTCCAGCGGAAGGTGTCGCCCAGCCGGTCGACGAACGAGACGTGCGAAAAGCCCTGATCGTGGACGAGGTCGCCGGAGTTGAAGTAGGCGTCGCCGTCCTTGAACGCGTCGCGGATGACCTTCTTCTCGGTCTCCTTGGCGTCGGTGTAGCCGTCGAGCGGGACACGGTCGCTGATCTGCGCCAGCAACAGACCGGTACCACCCTTGCCCACCTTGGTGAGGCGTCCCTTCGCGTCCCGCCTGGGGCTGCCGTCGTCGTTGTAATCGACGATCACGTACGGCAGCGGGCAGAACCCGGCGGTCTTGTCGACGCTGAAGGCGTTGATGAAGGCGATGTTGAGTTCGCTGGCCCCGTAGAACTCGACGATCCGGTCGATGCCGAAGCGCGTCGCGAACTCGTCCCAGAGGTCCGGGCGCATACCGTTGCCGACGGCGAGGCGCACCGAATGCTTACGGTCGGTGTCCTTGGGCGGCTGGGCCACCAGGTAGCGACACAGCTCGCCGATGTAGCAGAAGGCGGTGGCCCGGTTGAGGATGACGTCGTCCCAGAACTTCGACGCCGAGAACTTGCGGCCGATCGCGACGCACGCGCCGCCGGCCAGGACCGAACCGAGCGACACCGACAGGGCGTTGTTGTGATAGAGCGGCAGCGCCACGTACATGGTGTCGTTGTGGTGCAGGCGCACACCGAGACCGCCGATGCCCGAGAAGTTGGCGAGCCAGCGGTTGTGGCTCATCACGCTGGCCTTGGGCAGGCCGGTGGTGCCCGAGGTGAAGATGTAGAACGCGTCGGTGGAGGCCGGCAGTTCCTTGGTGATCGCCGGATCGGTCTCCGGCTTACCGGCCGCGGCCGCGTCGAGCGCGGTGAAGTCGAGGGTGCGCGGCGGCAGCTTGGCCGGCGACACCGAGTCGAACACGTCGGCGCAGTCGGGGTCGTAGACCAGGACCTTGGCCTTGAGCAGCGACAGACTGTGCTCGGCGACGTCGCCCAGCTGGTTGTAGTTCATCATTCCGGCGGTGGCACCGAGCTTGACGGTGGCCAGGATGACGAACAGGTCGGTGGGGCTGTTCTTCGCCAGGATCGCCACCACGTCGCCGCGGTTCACGCCGTTCTCGGTGAGCACCGCCGCGTAACGGTTGACCAGGCGGTTGGCCTCGCCGTAGCTGGTCGTGGCGCCCTCGAACCGCACGAAGGGGCGGTCGGGGTGGGCGTTGGCCAGATTCTGGAAGATGTGCCCGATCGTCTTCTTCATCTTCGGAGACCGCAGGATCAGGCCCGGGGCGTGCCTGATGATGCCCGGAACGTCGGGGGCCATTTTCAGCAGTCCGCGCCCCATGTCGGCGATGGTGACCGTCTTACGATCGTCCTTGGCCATTTGTTTCCGATCTCCCCTACATTCAGGTGCACACTTGTACACCGGACATCTTAGGGTGTGCCTCACGATCTCCCGCACGGGGAGTGCCCGGACACATCCTGCCGCTCGACTCCGGTGGTGCGGATCACCTTACCGGCCGGTAGCCAGGGCCAACGCAGCAACCACGGAATCGGTCACCAGCAGCCTGTCCATCGCACGCCGCGAGACGAACCCGTCGTCGATGCGGGCGGTCAGCCATTCCAGCAGAGGCGAATAAAAACCCTCGGGATCGAGGAGGATCACCGGTTTGTCGTGCATCCCCAGATAGCCGCCGGTCCACGTCTCGAAGAGTTCCTCCAAGGTGCCGATCCCGCCGGGCAGGGTGATGAACGCGTCGGCCCGATCGTCCATCTGCTGCTTGCGCTGGCGCATGGTGTCGGTAACGATCAGCTCGTCGGCGCCGGTGTCGGCAACCTCGCGTTCCATCAGCGCGGTGGGGATAATACCGACGGTGTGACCGCCGCCCGCGCGCACCGCCCGGGCCAGAGCCCCCATCATCGAGACATTGCCGCCGCCGGAGATCAGGGTGTGACCGCCCGCGGCGATGGCCGCACCCACCTCCGCGGCGAGATCCAGGTAACGCTGATCGACCGGGCCCGAGGCGCAGTACACGCAGATGGCGATCGGCCCGCTCACCGGGCCGGGCCCCCGTCGCCGTCCTTGCCACACGTCGGACACGACGACTTCACGATCTCGACCGCCTCCTCCGGCGTGTCGACGACGTGCAGCAGGTCGATGTCGCCGGCCGAGATCATTCCCTCGGCGAGCAGCCGGTCACGCATCCAGTCGATGAGTCCGGCCCAGTAGTCGCGGCCGACCAGCACGATCGGGAACCGCTCGACCTTCTTGGTCTGCACCAGGGTGAGTGCCTCGAACAGTTCGTCGAGGGTGCCGAAACCGCCCGGCAGGCAGACGAAGGCCTGCGCGTACTTGACGAACATCGTCTTGCGCACGAAGAAGTAGCGGAAGTTCATGCCGACGTCGACCCACGGATTGATGTGCTGTTCGAACGGCAACTCGATGTTGAGGCCGATCGATTGGGCGCCCGCGTCGAAGGCACCCCGGTTGGCTGCCTCCATCGCACCCGGACCGCCGCCGGTGATGACCGCGTAACCGGCCTCGCCGAGCGCCTGCCCGAGACGGACCGACAGACGGTAGGCATCGGTATCGGGTTTGATGCGGGCCGAACCGAAGACCGTCACGGCCTCGGCAACGTCGCTCATCGCGTCGAAACCGGCGACGAACTCGGACTGGATACGCAGCACCCGCCACGAATCACGGACGGTGCGATCCACCCGCCGCCCGGGGTCGCGAGGGTCGACCCACGCCAGCAGACTCCGGTCGGTGGTCTCCTCGGAATCGTCCCGGCGGAACAGGATCGGCCCCGCATAGCTGGTGGAGGTGTCCGGGGTGGGCGGCAGGTCTGGTTGGCTCACGCCGCACACGCTAGCAGCGCGGGCGCGACCGCTGCGGGATCAACGGGAAAGATACCCGCGCAGCAGGTCGGTGACCTCGCGGATCTGGCTCACGGGCACCCGTTCGTCGGCGCGGTGGGCCAGGCTCGGATCGCCGGGGCCCAGGTTGACCGCGGGGATACCGAGCGCGGAGAACCGGGACACGTCGGTCCAGCCGTACTTGGCCCGGAACCTGCCGGCGGCTGCCTCGACGAGCGCGGCGGCGGCCGGGTGTGCCAGGCCCGGCAGTGCGCCGGCGGCCGAGTCGGTGAGCTCGAGGGTGACCAGACCCGAGTCCAGGTGTTCGGCGAAGACCTCTCGCACGTGTGCGAGCGCGGTGTCGATGCTGCGGTCGGGAGCGAACCGGAAGTTGACGTCGACGTGCGCGGCGTCGGGGATCACGTTGCCGGCCACACCGCCACCGATGGCCACCGCCGAGAGTCCTTCGCGGTATTCGCAGCCGTCGATGTCGACACGGCGCGGCTGGTAGGCGGCCAGCGTGGTGAGCACCCCGCCGAGCTTGTGGATGGCGTTGTCCCCCATCCACGATCGGGCCGAATGCGCCCGGACGCCGGCAGCGGTCAGGCGCACCCGCAGCGTCCCCTGGCAGCCGGCCTCGATCAGGCCGGACGTCGGTTCGCCGAGGATGGCGACGTCGGCGGCCAGCCACTCGGGCAGGTCGCGTTCGATGTGCCCGAGGCCGTTGAACTCGGCGGCGATCTCCTCGCAGTCGTAGAACACCAGGGTCAGATCGTGGGCGGGATTCTCCAGCGTCGCCGCCAGATACAGGAACACCGCGTCACCGGATTTCATGTCGACCGTTCCGCAGCCGTGCAGGAATTCGTCGTCGATGCCGTAGTGGTCGTCGAAACCGCTACCCCTGCGATGCGGAACGTTGTCGGCGATGGGCACCGTGTCGAGGTGACCGGCGAGCAACACCCGCGTCGGCAGGCCCCGGGAGGTGCGGGCCAGTACACAGTTACCGTGCCGGATCACCTCGAAACCGCTCGTCTGCTCGCGTAACGCGGCCTCGACCACGTCGGCGATGAGCGCCTCGTCCCGCGACACGCTCTCGATGTCGACAAGTGCTGCGGTGAGTTCGACGGGGTCGGCGGTCAGGTTCAGAATGGTCACCTTGTTCACGGTAGTGGCCTGTCACAAACCCCACCGCTGAGCCCCGGCATCGCAATAGTTGTCGTGGCAGGCCCCAGCGGTGGGGTTTGTGACGGCACGCAGGCCGTAAACTGCACCCGTGACTGGAGCAATCGCAACTGGTATCGCCACCCTGACCGACGACGGCGCCGTCCTCGACACCTGGTTCCCCGAACCGGCACTCGATGACGCGGTCGCCACTACCGGCACCGACGTCCTCGACCTCGCCGACGTCCCCGCCGACCTCGAACCCCTGATCGGCACCGACGAGGCACGCGGCGTCAAGATCGTCGCGGTCCGCACGTCCATCGCCGACATCTCCGCCGCCCCGATCGATGCCCACGACGTGTACCTGCGGCTGCATCTGCTCTCGCACCGGCTCGTCGCACCGCACGGCATCAACCTCGACGGCCAGTTCGGTCTGCTCACCAATGTGGTGTGGACCAATCACGGGCCGTGCGCGGTCGAGGGTTTCGAGAAAACCCGCCTGAAGCTGCGGGCGCGTGGGCCGGTCACCGTAACCCACATCGACAAGTTCCCGCGCATGGTCGACTACGTGATCCCCACCGGCGTCCGCATCGGTGACGCCGACCGTGTCCGGCTCGGGGCGCACCTGGCCTCGGGCACTACCGTCATGCACGAGGGTTTCGTCAACTTCAACGCCGGCACCCTCGGCACCTCGATGGTCGAGGGCCGTATCTCGGCCGGTGTCGTCGTCGGCGACGGCTCCGACGTGGGTGGCGGCGCGTCGACGATGGGCACCCTGTCCGGAGGCGGCAAGGAGATCATCGCGCTCGGCGAACGCTGTCTGCTCGGCGCCAACTCCGGCTGCGGCATCCCGCTCGGCGACGACTGCGTCATCGAAGCCGGACTGTACGTGACCGCCGGCACCAAGGTTACCGGCCCCGACGGCACCCGGGCCAGCGCCCGCGACTTCGCCGGCGCCTCCAACCTGCTGTTCCGCCGTAACAGCATCACCGGCGCGGTCGAGGTGCTCCCCTGGAAGGGTGACGGCATCGCCCTCAACGACATCCTGCACAAGAACGACTGACGGCTGCGCCGCCCGCCGTCAGAGGCGGGCGGCTGCAGCGGCGATGCGTTCGTCGGTCGCCGTGAGGGCCATGCGGACGTGTTTGGTTCCGGCCGGTCCGTAGAAGTCGCCGGGGGCGGCCAGGATGCCGCGCTCGGCGAGCCAGCCCTGTGTGACGCGGGAATCCTCGCCGCGGGTGGCCCACAGATACAGGCCCGCCTCGGAATGATCGACGGTGAAGCCCGCGTTCTCGACGGCCGCCTTCAGGACGTCGCGGCGGGCCCGGTAGCGCTCGCGCT
>NZ_JAGQTN010000302.1 GCF_020438995.1 Gordonia sp. (in: high G+C Gram-positive bacteria) | reverse complement strand
TCCTGCAGGGTGCGCATCGACGCCAGTTCGGAACCGGGAATCTCCGGGGCACCCGGGTACTGCGCCTGAAGCGCCGAGAGGATCTCGACCTGCTTGATGGAGTCGATACCGAGCTCGGCCTCCATCTCCATCTCCAGACCCAGCATGTCCGCGGGATAGCCGGTCTTCTCCGACACGATCTCCAGCACCACATCGCTGGCCGACTTGCCCGGCGCAGCAGCGGGCGCCGCGGCAACCAGAGCAGCGGCCGGAGCCGGTGCGGCGGAGACGAACGACGACGTGGCATTCACGACGTCCTGCAGGGTCCGCATCGACGCCAGCTCCGAACCCGGGATTTCGGGTGCGCCGGGGTATTTGGCCTGTAAGGCGGACAGGATCTCGACCTGCTTGATGGAGTCGATACCGAGCTCGGCCTCCATCTCCATCTCCAGGCCCAGCATGTCCGCGGGATAGCCGGTCTTCTCCGACACGATCTCCAGCACCACATCGCTGGCCGACTTGCCCGGCGCGGCGGCAGGAGCCGGGACGATCGGCGCAGCAGCGGCCGGGGCGGGAGCCGCGACGGGTGCGGGTGCAGGGGCGGGCTTGACGACGACCGGCACCGGTGCGGCCGGGGCAACAGCGGGCGCAGCCGCGACCACGGGAGCGGGCTGCGGTGCGGGTGCGACCAGCGCGGCCGGAGCCTGCACCACCGGAGCCTGAACCGCTGCGGATGCCGCACGCTGCGGGGTCACTACGGCCGCCGACGCCGGGTCACCGACGATCTCGGCGAGCATCCGGGTCGACATGTCGAGGAACTGCTGGTGACTGTCGGCCACGACGTCCAGATACCGCTCGTGCTGGGCGGCGGTCTCCTTCTGGATGCGGTCGATCAAACTCCACGCGTCCATCGACAGCGGAGCGTCATCGGCCGGCGCAGCGGCGCGTGCCGAAGCGGTACGGGGGGCGGGCGCACCGGAGGCCGGTTGCGATTGTGAGGTCACAGTGGAACTTTCTGCTGCTGCGGGCACGGGTGTCGGTGGGCGCTGAGGCTGCGCTGCGGCCACCGGGGCGGCCGACACCGCGCGTGTGGGTGTTGCGGCGGGCGCTGCCGGAGCCGGCTTCGGTGCGGCCGGGACAGATTGTGCGGCAACCGACTTCACCGGTGCCGAAACCGCTGTCGGTGCAGCGGCCGCGAGCGGGGTGCGCTTGCGCTTGGGGGTGATGACCACCTTGCCGTCGGCCGGCGGATACGGCTTGCCGACATTGGCGCCGCCGACCATCACCGCGTACTTGGGCGCGGCCACGAACTTGGCGGGCTCCTCGTAGTGGTCGTAGAGCGTGACCAGATCCAGGGAGACGCCGTCGGCGGCGAGTGCGGCCAGACCGCGGTGCCAGCCGCGCAGGTCCGCAACCTTGGGATCATCGAGGGCCACTGCCAGGTGCGGGGTGTCGCCGAGGATCTGGTTGACCAGTCCGGTGAGCACACGGCCGGGCCCGACCTCGATGAAGCGGGTGACGCCATCAGCGGCCATCGCCTGGATCATCTCCCGGAAACGCACCGACTGACGAACCTGGTCGGCGAGCTGGGCGGTCGGGTCGTCGCCGTACGGCTGTGCGGTGGCGTTGGCATACACGGTCAGGTGCGACTCGCCGAGCGGCAGCGTGTTGAGGTATTCGGCGAACGGCGCCGAACTCTCCGCCACGATCGGCGAGTGGAACGCCGAGGCGACCGTGAGGCGCTTGGTCCGCAGACCCGCCTCGCCAGCCGCCCGCTCGACGTTCTCGATCTCGGCGATGTGCCCGGCGACGACCACCTGGCGGGGGCCGTTGTCGTTGGCGATGACCAGGGTGCCGTCTGTCTCCGGCTGCGCGTCGAGCAGTGCGCGTACTTCGTCGGCGCCGGCGATGATCGCCAGCATCGTTGCATCCTTGCCGCTACCGGCCTCAGCCATCAGGTGGCCACGCGTCCGTGCGGTTTCCATCAACCGATCGACGGGCAGCACACCGGCCGCCGCGAGCGCGGTGACCTCACCGAAGCTGTGTCCGGCGGCGGCATCGGCCTTGACCCCGAGTTCATCGAGCAACGCCAACTGCGCAAGGCTGATGGCTGCGATCGCCGGCTGGGCGGTCTCCATCGAGGTCAGCGCGTTGTTCTGCACGGCGCGGGTCTCGTCGTCGAAGGCCGGTTCGGGGTAGACCGCGTTGTGCAGGTCGGCGAGATCGCCGGTCAGACCGTCCCAGACCTCAAGTGCCTCGGGGAAGTCGAGGGCCAGGTCGGCACCCATCCCGATGTAGTGGCTGCCCTGACCCGGGAACAGGAAGGCGGTCTTACCTTCGCGCGGGGCGCCGAAACCGACGAAGATGTTGCGGTCCTTGAGCTGAGCGCCCTTGCCGTCGGCCAGCGCGGTGCGCAGTTTCTCGGCCAGCGTGGTCAGCACCGTGGTGTCATCGGCAACCAGTGCCGCCCGCGCACTCTGCGATGCGTCGAATTCCTGTGCGGCCTCGAACGCGATGCGCGCGAGGCTCTCGCCGCCACGGGCCTGCTCGATGATCGCGGTGGCCCTGGCCCCCAATTCGGCCTCGTTCGCGCCGCTGAGCACGACGAGCTCGGTGGGCAACGTGCGCAGCCGCCGCGCCTGGTTCTTGCCCTCGTACTGCTCCAGGGTCACATGGAAATTGGTGCCACCGAAGCCGAACGAACTCACCGATGCGCGGCGCGGCGTCTCGTCGGTACGCACCCACGGACGGGTGGTGCTGTTGATATAGAACGGCGTCTCCTCAATACCCATATCGGGGTTGGGCCGCTCCACCTTGAGGGTCCCCGGAAGGGTCGAATGCTGGAGCGCAAGAATGGCTTTGATGAGTCCGGCGGCGCCCGCGGCGGCCTTCGTGTGACCGATCTGGGACTTCACCGAGCCGATCGCGATCCGGTTGTCGGTATCGGTGAACACCGACTTGAGTCCGGCGAACTCGGCGGCGTCACCGGCCTTGGTGGCGGTGCCGTGCGCTTCGAGCAGGCCGATGGTGGTGGGTTCGTACCCGGCGTTCCGGTAGGCCGCGCGGACTGCCTTGGCCTGACCTTCCGAGCGCGGGGCGTACACACTGGATGCGCGGCCATCCGAGGAAGAGCCGATGCCGCGGATGACGGCATAGATGTCGTCGCCGTCGCGTTCGGCGTCATCGAGGCGTTTGAGGGCGACCATGCCCACGCCTTCACCGATGAGGGTTCCGTCAGCGCCGTCCGACAGCGGCCGGATGTCGCCCGACTTGGAGAAGGCCGGGGTCTTGGAGAAGCACATGTACATCATCACGTCGTTGAGGGCGTCGACGCCGCCGGTGATGACGGTGTCGGCCTCGTGCAGATACAGCCGGTGCAGCGCCGACTGCAACGATGCCAGCGAACTCGCGCACGCGGCGTCGATCACGAAGTTGCAGCCACCGAGGTTGAGCCGGTTGGCGACCCGTCCTGCGACCACGTTGCCGAGCAGGCCCGGGAAGGTGCTCTCCACCCACGGCGGGTAATGGGCGGCGATATCGCCGGAGATCTCCTCGGCCTCGGCCTCGGACAAGCCGTTCTCCAGCATCGCCTTACGCCACACCGGGCCCTGCAGCCGCGCGCCTGCCTGCACGACGAGTTCGGTGGTGGAGGCCACGCCCAGGATGATGTCGGTCCGGTCGAGGTCGACATCATCACGGCCACCGGTCACCTTGTCGAGGACCTGCTTGGCAGCGATGAGAGCCAGGATCTGCGCCGAGTCGGTAGTTTGCAACGCGTTCGGCGGAATACCGAACTTGACCGGGTCGAACGGCACCGGGTCAATGAATCCGCCCCGCTTGCAATAGGTCTTGTCCGGTACCGACGGATCGGCGTCGTAGTAGTCGTCGATCAGCCAGTGTGTGGGCGGCACCTCGGTGATGGCGTCACGGCCACCGGAGACAGTCCGCCAGTAGCCCTCAAGACCGGTCTCCCCCGGGTAGATCGCACTCATGGCGATAACGGCAACTGGTGGGGAAACGTGGTTCTTCGCGGTGTCGCTCAAAATTCCTCTTCGCTGTGCAAGCCTGGACAGGACAATTCCGGTGGGCAGTCAGCCCGGATGGTCGGTCAACCCAGTGGTCTGGGGCGGAAATCGAATGCGCCGGGCGGCAGTTCGACGCCCGCGGTGCGTAGCTGGCCGGCGCGGGTGACGGTCGCCGCACCTTCGAGCAGGTTGAGGGCGATCTGGCCGGTGGTGCGGGCGCCGACGGGTTCGAGGAAGCTCCCTTTGACCCAATCGTTGAATCCGCCCATCGCGGGGCCGCACCAGATCTGGTAGTCGCCGCGGCGGTCGGTGTCACCCTCGCGTGCCCACTGCGCACCGGAGAACAGGTACCAGCGGAACACCAGTGCCATCAGATGGTGTGGGTCGGACTCAGCACGTGCGATCTCACGTGGATCGCGGGTGGAGAAGAAGTCCCTGGTCTCGGCCCAGATGTCGGAGATCGCGCGGCGCAGCACCGTCTTCTCCAGGCTTTGCACCTCGTCGGCGGGGGCTTCGTCGAACGAGTTGTACTTGCGGTAGAACTCGGTGAGCCGCTGGCCGCGCTGAGCGAACATGGTCCCGCGCTTGAGAACCTGGACGGTCACACCCATCTCGAACATGTCGGCGGCGGGAGCGGTCGCCACGTCGGTGGCCTGGGCCAGTGCCAGCAGGTCGCGGCCGTCCTCGGACAGCCCGCTCTCCAAGGCCGACTGGTTGACCGAACCGGTCAGGACGTAGGCGGCACCCGCGGAGAACGCGGCCGCCACCGCGGCGGGTGTGCCGATGCCGCCGGCCGCACCCACGCGCGGCAGGACCGCGTAGCCGTACTGTTCGGCGATCTCGTCGCGCAACGCGATCAGACGCGGCAGCAGGACGGTGAGCGCGCGGTTGTCGGTATGACCGCCGGAATCGGCTTCCGCGGTGATGTCCTCGGCGATGGGAACCTCGGCGGCCAGGGCGGCTTCCTCCGCGGTGAGCCGGCCTTCGGCGACCAGGGCGTGCAGCATCTGCTCGGGCGCCGGCATCAGGAAGTGCCGGGCGATCTCGTCACGGGACACCTTGGCGAAGATGCGGCCCGACCGCAGGATCTGACCGTCGCCGCCGCGGCGCAGGCCTTTGGCCGCGTAGAGCACCACTGCCGGGGTCAGCTGCATGAACGCCGAGGCGGACACGCAGCGCACACCCATGCGGATGAACAGTTCGACTGTCGCCATCTCGCGACGGTCATCCTGCACATTGTGGATCAGATTGGCTCCCCATCCGGGGGCGTCCGGCCCGAGGGCTTCCTGAATCTCACGGACGCCCGCTTCGACGGTATCCAGGTCGAGGCCGGCGCTGCCGTAGAAGCCCATACCGCCGGCCCGAACCGCGGCGATCGCCATGCGGGGTGTGGCGATGCCACGGGCCATCTCACCGACGACGTAGGGAAAGCGCACGCCATGAGCGGCGGTGAACGATCGCTCACCGAGCCATTCCGGGTAGATGGGCGGCAGCAGCGCCAGCAATTCTTCTCCGGCGATCTCGGCCAGACCACCGTCGCCCACCACGACGGGTACGGGCCCGAGCGCTGACGATACGACCGCAACAGGCTTACGGATTTCAGCAAGAGCCTCGGCAACGCCGACACCTGGCCGGGTGTCCGCTGGGGCAACTTGTGCATGGGAGAGCCCCAGCAACGTCGAGTGCATGAGAGGTGACACTAACAAAGTTCCGAAGTGTCGTCTATCACGCTGCTCACAACCAAGCGTCCGCTACAGCAAACCGTGCCGATCCGAATCTGGCTGCCGCCCGGGAAACATGCGTGGCGACCGACATCCGGTCCGCCTGTCAGCGCATGTCGACGACACCGTCTTCCACCGAATCCGCGTACAGCGCAACAATTTCCGAGGCGTACTTGGCGGTGATCGGGTTACGGCGCAGCTTCATGGTAGGGGTGAGTTCGTCACCGCCGGGCTCCCATGGCGTCGGCACGATCACGAAGCGCTTCACCTGCTCGACGCGCGAGAGCTTCTTGTTGCCCGCCGCCACCGCCGCCTTCACCTCAGCGACCACGTCGGGGTGCGCGGAGACGGCGACCAGGTCGGACCCATCCAGCCCGAGCTTGTGTGCCTTCACCGACGCAAGGTCCGGATCGAGCACTACGAGTGCCGCGATATAGCGCTTGCCCTCGCCGATCGCGACGATCTGGCCGATCAACGGGGACGCCGCCTTGATCGTGTTCTCGATATTCGTGGGGGCAAGGTTCTTGCCCGCCTCGTTGATGATCAGTTCCTTCTTGCGGTCAACGATCGTGACATTGCCGTCGGTGCCGATGGTGGCGATGTCGCCGGTGGCGAGCCAGCCGTCGGCGTCGATGGTCTCGGCGGTCTTCTCCGGCTGATTGCGGTAGCCGCGCATCACCACCGGCCCCCGGATCAGCAACTCACCGTCGGCGGCGAGTTTTGCCTCGACACCCCGAACGGGGCGCCCGACGGTGCCGATCGCGAGGTTGTCGGGCGTCGTGAGAGTCGAACAGCCAGTGCTTTCCGACATACCCCACACCTCCAGGACCGGGATACCGAGGCCGAGGTAGAACCGTAGTACCTCCGGTGGGATCGAGGCAGCACCCGAAGCGGCAAATCTGATGGCGTCCATACCGATCGCCGCACGCAACTTCGACAGGACGAGCTTGTCGGCGAGGGAATGCCGGACGGCCAGCAGCCCCGACTGCGTCTTGCCCTCGAGCTTGAGACCGGCAACCTGATCGCCGACACCGAGTGCCCAGTCGGCCAACGTGCCTTTGATCCCGTCCGCCTCGGCCAGTTTTGCCTCGATACCTGCCTTGATTTTCTGCCACACGCGGGGCACACCGAAGAAGAAGGTCGGATGGGCATCAGGCAGCGCGGCGGCGATGGCCCGCGGATCGGGCTCGCAGGTGATCAACAGCCCGCGGATCATGTTGCTCGCGTGGGTGGACACACGGTCGGCGATGTGCGCAGCCGGCAGATAGGACAGTAGGCGGTCGTCGAAGCCGACGTCGAAATGCTCGGCCAGCGCGGCCAGTTCGGCGATCATGTTGCGGTGGGTGACCTCGACGCCCTTGGGCGGTCCGGTGGTTCCGGAGGTGTAGATCAGGGTGGCGAGATCCCCGGGTGTCACCGCACGCCAGCTCGCGTCGAAGTCGAAGCCGGCGGGCGCATCCGCGGACTCCAGTGCGGCCAGGGCCAGGGTCCCCGCCGCGCCGTCGACGGTGATGACCGTTTCGATTGCGGTCTTCGCGGCGGTGATGATCGGCAGAAACACCGATTCGGTTACCACTACGTCGTTTCCGGCATTGCCGAAAAGATACTCGACCTGCTCCGGAGCGCTGGTGTTGTAGATGGAGAACGGGACGGCACCCAAGTGCAGCACGGCGGTATCGACGAGGTGGAACTCCGGCCGGTTGGTCAACATGATGCCGACGGTGTCACCGGGTTTGACCCCGAGACCGGCGAGGCCCTGCGCGATTGCCCGGACGCGTTCGCCGTACTGTCGCCAGGTGATCTGCACGCTGCCACCGACGTTCCGCAACGCGATCGCGTCCGGCCGGATCCTGATGGTCTCCTGAAACCCTTCGGGAAGTGTCGAGACGTCCTTGCCGGACTCGTGCGGGAAGGTGATCAAGTCTTCGGGCATGGCGAAATCCTTGGGAGTGTGGGGGTGGATTCCGGCCACGGTAACGCCGAATCGGACTTCAGATGTCTGATTCGCAAAAAAATGGACGTGCGCCCAGAGGCAGGCCACAACCGGGCTGGGAAACAGAAACCTTCTGAGTATCAGGAGGTTTTCTCGGTGGTCCCGGCTGGGATCGAACCAGCCGAACGCGGTAATCGCATACCCTCGCCGACCTCGACGTTCTCGCCATAATGACCAGCTCAGTAGGTGTTTTTCTCACCTCGAAGTACGACAGTGAAGTACAGTGTTGAACAGTCACTGTTGTGCAGTTGTTGTGCAACTCGACCGCGAGAGATGGGGCAGACAATGGCACGGGCGAAGCAACCACGGCGATTAGGCTTCGGCCGGACTCGACAGGAACGTTCGGGACGATGGTCGGCCGGATACAACCACGCCGGGACGATGCACCGGCCCGGTGCCACCTTCCCCACCAAGTCGGCTGCGGTGGCATGGCTCGAAGGTGAGCGGCGGCTGATCGACCTCGACAACTGGACTCCCCCGGCCGACCGCGCGGCGAAGGCAGCGAAGGCCGCGACCACCGTCGGGCAGTTCGCCGAGGACTGGCATCGGGACAAGCCGATGAGCCGGAGGACCAAGGACTCGTACCGGTACCTTATCGACACCCGACTGATCGGTACCACGCTGGCCGACCGGCCGATCACCGATGTAACGGTCGCTGACGTCCGCGAGTGGTTCGGGCAGCTCGACGCGAGCACGCCGACGGCCAGGGCACGCGCTTACGAGATGGTCAGTTCGATGTTCTCCGCTGCGGTGGCCGAAGGACTGTTGCCGGTGACCCCGTGCAAGGTGCCGAACGCGACCAAAGTCCGCCGTGCCCGGTCGGTGGTGCATATCGAGTCCCCCGAGGTCGATGTCCTTGCAGGGAAGATGCCCGAGGACCTCGCCGCTGCTGTGTTGCTGGCCGCATGGTGCGGGCTGCGGTTCGGTGAGGTGGTCGCCCTCGACCGGGCCGACGTCGCCACAGATGGGTCGACAGTCAACGTGTCCAAGGGCATGACCCGTCGGGGCGGTGTGACCGAGATCGCGGCGCCGAAGTCTGAGACGTCCACCCGCGTAGTAGCGGTGCCCCCGCATGTCCGCGAGGCACTGACCTCGCACTTGGTCGACCACACCGGACCCGGTGACGGCGCCCCCCTGTTCACCGACGCCGACGGCCAGCGGATCACCGAGGGCAAGTTCCGCCCCCACTGGCACCGCGCCCGTGCCGCTGCGGGCCGTGAGACGCTGCGGTTCCACGACTTGCGCCACCATGCGGGAATGGTGGCCGCGTACGCCGGGGCGACGATCGCCGAGTCGATGGCCCGTCTCGGGCACAGCTCCCCGAAAATGGCCCTGCACTACGCCGAGCAGGCCGCCGACCGCGACGCCCTGCTTGCGGAACGGATAGCTGCGCTGGCCACCGGTAGGTAGCACTCCCCCGACCTCGACCACGACCCCCGTCGGCACCTGCTGGCGGGGGTCGACTCATGCCCCGGACCACAACGGCGACTCTCATAGTCATTGTGTACCAATGACTTTCGCGTGCCTGTTGTGTACTGTCGTCAGCACTTGGCCATCACGCCCACGCTCCCCTCACGCTCACGCCTCACGCCCGGCCAAGGGTCATCGACTCCCGAGAGCAGAGGAAACCGTCACCCATGGCGACTAACGAACCTGTAGCCGAGCCCGTATTCATGTCCCTGGCCGACGCCGCGATCCGTATCGGATTCTCGAAATACCAGCTTCGCGACATGGTGAACCGGGGCGAGCTGCGCGCCTACCGGCTCAACGACGCCCCGAGGTCCCGCATCCGGGTGAAGGTCGCCGACGTCGATGCACTCATGCGGCCGCATATCCCCGAAGCGATCTTCGCGGCCCGCTAGACCAACTGGCGCGGTCGGTGAGGCGGTGGGGCGAGTGTCTGGTTACGGACCGGCTCGCCTCACCGCCACAACCCAAGCGCCACAACGTAATTCCGTCCGTAGAAACGAGTGACCCCCGGCCTGTCACCGAGTCAGGCCGGGGGTCCGAGAAAGAAGGACACACCGAATGTCCAAGGTCGACAATACCGCCAACAGTGGGGCATCTGCCGATTCCATGGCGACCGAGTACCTGCGCGCCACCATGAAGGTCAACGGCTCCCTGTTCGACTCGACCGAGACCCTGGCGCACATCGCAGCGTTCGCCGACTCCCGCAGCGCCGAGCGCTACAGCGTGTTGTCCGGCGTGCTCATGCGGGCGGTGGCGGCGGTGCCGCCGACGGTCGTGCTCCCGCCGATCATCGGCGGTGCGGTGTCGCTGAACTTGCTCACGGCGTCGGTCGGTGCCAGCGGTGGCGGTAAAGGGACGGCCGACAAGTGCGCAGCCGAAGCGGTGCGGTTCAAGGTCGGCGGGCGGCGGAACGTCCCGCCGTTACCCCTGCTGCCGATCGGTACGGGCGAAGGGATCAACAGGACTTACGCGACCGCCCGCAAACAGTCCGGCCGCGCGGTCATCACCTGGCACACCGACACCGCACTGTTCGGATGCCGCGACATCGCATCCCTGGCCGCCCTTACCGCCCGTCAGGGTGCGACCTTGGTCCCCGAACTGCTCAAGGCATTCATGGGCGAGGAACTGGGGTTCGCCAACGCCGACGCCGAGCGCCGGGTGATCCTGCCGATGCACAGCTACCGGTTGTGCCTGTCCGCCGGTGTCCAGCCCGCCAATGGCGGCGTGTTGATCGATGACCAGGCGCAGCGCGACGGGGTACCGCAGCGTTTCATCTGGACGCCGGTCCGGCCCGGTATCGCGCGCACACGCCGCGCTGCCGACGCTGCCCCCGTCGACCCGCTGACCGTGCCGGTGCCGGACTTCGGTACCGATCCGTTCGCGCTCCCCGATGACGACGGCGAGGCATTCGACCCGGCCGCGCGCCCGCTGGTCCCGCTCGACGTCGCCGAGTCGATCCGTCAGACGATCATCGACGCCGACGCCGAAAAGGACCTCGACCCGTTCGGGCGGTGCGGTGACCCGCTCGCCGGTCATCGTCTGCTCACACAGCTCAACGTCGCTGCGGCGCTGGCGATCCTGCACAACCGAACCGACGTCGACGCCGAACACTGGGAGATCGCCGAACGGCTGATCGAAGTGTCGTCCAAGGTCGCTGACGCCGTCGCCGTCGCGTCTGGCACCGCTGCCGAGGATGACGCCATGCGACAGGGTCACCTCGACGGGACGCGGCAAGCTGCCGCCGACGATTCCCGTCATGAGACCGGCGTGCGTGCTCTTGCTGACCAGCTCGACCGATTCCTGACCGGCCGGGGGTGGACCGCACACAGCGACCTGCGCCGATCGGTCTCGCCGTCACGTCGCCGGTTCTTTGACGACACGGTCACGCTGTTGCTCGACAGTAAGCGGATCGATATGCGGGAACACCAGAACGACAAGGGACAGAAGGGCATTCAGTACATGGCGATGAAGTCGGGAGCCCGCCCCTACGTGGGGTGACGTTGGGGTGACAGGGGTGACGTTGGGGTGACGAACGTTTGCGCAGGTCAGGAAGGGGTGACTGGGGTGACTGGGGTGACGGCTAACGCGCGCGCTCGCTCACGCGCTCACGCGCCCTCCTATACGTGTGACGTGAAACACCAACAACGACTACAACACTTAGTAATAGGGGCCTATTACAGGGCGGCGGAACGCGCGCGCGACCGTCACCCCAGTCACCCCAGTCACCCCTTCCTGACCTGCGGTTATGCGCGTCACCCCAAGCGTCACCCCAAGCCTGACCGTCACCCCTTGCGAGCGGTGAGGCGGTGACGGAAAACATGCCCTGAACTGCGCAGACACCGAAGCGACCACCGACGGCGAGGCCGACACACAGCCCGCCGACACCGAAAGGACCAACACCGATGACCACCGAATCCACCACCGAAACCACGACCGACACCGAGCGGCGAATCCTCGCGATCCTCGCCGAAGCGACCACCGACGGGTTCATGCCGTGGGCCGAGATCCGCGACCAGTTGCCTGCCGGATTCTGGCGGCGGATCAATGCACTCGACGCGCTGCACCAGAGCGGTGCCGTTGAAGTGTTCCGAAGCCGTGGCCGTACCTACGTCGGCCTCGCCGATGCGTTCACCCGCGCGGCGTACCGGGCACCGGGGCCGCGCCGTGCCCTGGTGCTCTCCTGATTGGCCGATCCTCGAAAGGAACAACCCATGAAGACACTCGCCAAACCCGCTGAGCGGGAACGTGCACTGGCCGCGTTGGAGCTGCGCAAGACCGGCCTGACGTACGCCGAGATCGGGCGGCGACTCGGGTACGCCGACGACTCGGGAGCACGGCACGCCGTGACCAAGCTCCTGGACCGGCGCGAGGCCGAAGCGGTCGCCGAGCTGCGCCAGGTGGAGGGCGACCGGCTCGACGCGCTACAGGCCGCGCACTGGTCTGCTGCGGTGTCCGGCGATACCGAAGCGACCAAGGTTGTGCTGCGGGTCATCGACGCCCGGTGTCGTCTGTACGGGTTGAACTCACCGGTCGCGGTCGCGGTCAGTACCGGACCCGGCACTGCCGCCGAAGTGATCGCCGAAGCACAGGCTCGCCTGTTGCGGGTCATCGACGCCGAGCAGGTGACCCGGTGAAGGCGGCGCACCCGGTCGCGCTGGCGATCGCCGAAGCGCTGCGGCTGGCCGAGACCTTGGCCGAGTCCGTCGGCACCCTCGACGGCAAGACGGTGACCGTGGTCCGGTCGACCATCGCCAGCGCACAGAAGACCCTCACCGAGGGATACGACGATGACGCCGCCGACACCGAGCTGACCGAGCTGCTCACCGTCGTGTTCGGCGACGTGGACCCGTCCGGCCCGTTCTGGTCGGTACAGCTCGCGGTGGCCGAGAAGGTGATGAGCGGCCTGTCCTACGACGCCCGGGCCGAGATGTTCCATCGCACGTCGTGGACCGAGGGACTCAAACCGTTTCCGGGTACCTCGACCACCGGGACGGCGTAAAAGTCCGTCAGCGTGGCGCTCAGCGCCGAGACGATGGGGGTAACACCGTGTTACCCCCATCGCCAGAACCGAAAACGACTACAACACAAGGAGTTACCACCATGATGAAGATTCCGCGCCGGTGGCCTGTCACCGAGGCCGAGGTCGACGCCCTTGGTCCGTACAAGGGCCGGGCACCCGACCGGACCCTGACCCCCGAACAGTTGCGTGATCGGCGTCGGCACGCCTTGCACGTCACCTTGTGCGAGACGTTCGACCTGTCCGCCGAAGTCGGCGCGATCTGTTCACCGCTGGCCGAGCAGATGACGGCCGAGCTGCGCTACCCCGAACGGATGCGCCGCCTGGTCGATGACGTGGCCATGGCAACGGAAGATGTTGTGAGTCTTGCGGTTTCGCTGCTCGCCGATCGCAACGCGGCCCGTGACGGTCTCCGGTCCCCGAGGCTGACCCGCGATCTTGCCCGTCGGCCGAAGGCACCGACGATGACCCCCGAGGTCATCACGTCCGGGCGGTGGGCGGCGGACTTGACCGAGTACGCCGGTGCGGTCGCCCCCGCGCTGGCCGACCTGCTGGGCCGCGCGATGTGGCCGGAGAACGACAGGCTGCGCGGCCAGCTGTCGGCGTCCGAACGGGTCGTCACCGCGCTGCGGGGCCTCGACGGGGCGGCACAGGCGCTGTCCCGGCAGATTCCCCGGAACGCGACGTACGAAGCGGCCGAGCGTCGGCGTGACGAACGCCAGGCCGAGCGTGAACGGGCCGAGGCTGCGGCGCAGCGTGAAGCGCTCGAAGTGCTCGGAGTGGCCTGGTGACCGGCGACCGGCGGCGTATGGCGCTCGCGATCCACGAAGCGGCTCACGCCGTCGTGGGTACGGTGTTCGACCGTGACGTCGAAGTCTCGCGGTTGATCGCCGGTGATGCCGACTACGCGGGAGAGACCCGGTTCTGCCCCCTCGACGGCCTCGACCTCCCGCCGGTCGTGCTCGCCGCCGGTGTGACCGCACAGGCGAGGTTCACCTACGGGACATGGCACCCGAGCCGGGTACAGCTCGCGGCGCTGCGTCACGGCTGCGGTCGGCACGATCACGCTGCGTTGCTCGCGTCCGGTGATCCGTACGTCGACCCGACGCCTGTCGTCCGTCGGTTGTATCCCGCGATCACCGAACTGGCCGTGGAGCTGTACCACGCCGGTGAAGCCGGTCCCGGTCACGTGCTCGCCGCACTCGGTGTTCCCCGTGGGCCGTCCGGTCCGATGTACTTGTCAGGGCTGCGTACCGGCGCAACCTCGCTGCGGGAACCGCACCCGATGCCGTCGCGGCGGTAGGCTCGACCTCGACGCGCAATCGCACGTCACCATTCGAGATGACGGGCGCGGGACCTCACGGTCTGCCGAACTCTCGACCCTGCCGCCCCGGCCACCGTCTCGGGGGTCCACGCGAGAGGCCATATCTAAACGGACCCCCACGGCCGGGGCGGCGCCATCTTCTCGGCACTGTTCACCTACCCCGGCACCGAGACCTCCGTCCGCGTCGTGGAGATCGACGGCGAACCGTGGTTCGTCCTGGCTGATCTGTGCAAGGTGCTCGGGCTCAGCAACCCGAGCATGATCCGGGACCGTCTCGACGACCTCAACATCAATCAGATTGATGTTGAGAACGCGCGTGGTCAGATGCGGCAGACCGTGATCGTCAGCGAGGCAGGTATGTACGAGGTCGTGATCCGCAGCGACAAGCCCGAGGCGGTGTCATGTCCGGGCACCGACGAAAACACCGCCCTGTCGTACCTCGACCGGGGCGGTGTTTTCGTGAACTTGGGGCACGCTGTTGTGCGGTTGTTGTGCAGAACGGGTAAATATCGCTCTGACCTGGTGGTCCCGGCTGGGATCGAACCAGCGACCTCCCCGGTGTGAACGGGACGCTCTTCCACTGAGCCACGGGACCGTGTCCGACGCTCTCGCGCCTTGCACGAGGCAGAAGATTACACGTTCACGTGATGAACCCCAAATCCGGACCGTGACCAGCGACGAGCCGCCCAACACCACCCGCCGGCATCGCCCCTTTCACCGCCGATGGCGCGCTGACCAGGCGATTTGGCATGAGCGCTTGTGTTGACTAATGTTTCATCTCGCGTCACGAGCACCATGGTCCACAAGATCGCTCGTGAGCATGCGGATGTAGCGCAGCTGGTAGCGCATCACCTTGCCAAGGTGAGGGTCGCGGGTTCGAATCCCGTCATCCGCTCGGAGCGAGTTCTGCTCGCAATGGTGGTGTGGCCGAGTGGTTAGGCAACGG
>NZ_JAGQTN010000301.1 GCF_020438995.1 Gordonia sp. (in: high G+C Gram-positive bacteria) | reverse complement strand
TCCTGGAGATTGGTGAGGGCACCACCGAGGTGCAGTTGATGCTCATCGCCCGTGAGCTGGGCCTCACCTGAGCGCTCTCCCTGTGAAACAGCACACGGTGCTCTGATATACCAGATGGGTCATAGTCATGAAAAGGATGTGAGGATGATGAGCGAGCGCATAGTGCAGCGCGGCCTGTGGTTCGAGGAGTACGACATCGGTGCGATCTACGAGCACCGGCCCGGCCGGACGGTTACCGAGGCCGATAACGTCCTGTTCACGACGTTGACAATGAACACGCAGGCGCTGCACCTGGACGCCGCGTGGTCGGCGCAGCAGCCGGGGTTCGGCGGGCAGCGGCTCATCAACTCTATGTTCACCCTCTCGACCATCGTCGGGTTGTCGGTGGCGCAACTGACGCAGGGCACGCTGGTGGCCAACCTCGGATTCGGTGAAGTGGCTTTTCCCGCACCGCTGTTCGCCGGCGACACCCTGTACGGCGAGACCGAATGCACGGGAAAACGCGAATCGAAGTCGCGTCCGGGTGAGGGCATCGTCAACCTGACCCATATCGGACGCAATCAGCACGGCGAGATCGTCGCCCGCGCAACACGTTCGACACTTGTCCGCAAACGTCCGGTGGAGTGAACAGATGACGGATTTCCCGACCTATGCGTGGACGCCACCCGGGCCGGCGATGTTGTTCTGCCCGGCCGACCGCCCGGACCGCTACCAAAAGGCGCTGAGCCGGGCCGATGTGGTGATCCTGGACCTCGAAGACGCTGTGGGACCGGAGAATCGGCCCGCGGCCCGCGAAGCACTCATCGCCAACCCCATCGACCCCGACCGGGTGGTTGTGCGCATCAATCCGGCCACCACGGACGACTACCACCGCGACCTGACGGCCGTGGCGAAAACCGACTACCGGGTGGTGATGCAGGCCAAATCCGAGACACCCGAGTCGGTGATCGAGACCGCGCTGGCGACCATCGCACTGGTGGAGACCCCGCTCGGGGCCACCCGTGTCAACGAGATCGCCGCGGTCGAGAACTGCATCGGATTGATGTGGGGCGCAGAGGATCTGGCTGCCGGTCTCGGCGGCAAGTCGAGCCGCTTCGGGGCCGGGGAGAAGAACCCCGGCACGTACCGCGAGGTGATGCGCTGGGTGCGGTCGGCCACCCGGCTGGCCGCGGCGGCATACGGCAAGTTCGCCGTCGACTCGGTCCACCTCGACATCGACGACGTCGAGGGGCTGGTCGACGAGATCCGGGACGCCGTCGCGCTCGGCTACGCCGCGACCGCGTGCATCCATCCGTCCCAGGTAGCTCACATCCAGGCCGGCTACCGGCCCACCGACGACGAAATTGATTGGGCCAAAAGGGTTGTCGCCGGTTCGCAGGAACATCTCGGCGGGGTGTTCTCGATGGACGGGCAGATGGTGGACGGGCCCGTGCTCAAGCAGGCGCGGGCGGTGCTCGCGCGAGTGGGAACCGGCAAGGTCTGACCGAAACCCCACCGATGAGGGCCGGCATCGCAATTATTGCGATGCCGGGGGCTATCGGTGGGGTTTGGGACCGGCAGCGAAGGAGACAAACATGACGACAAGGCAGATCGACCGATTCGCGGAGTCAGTGGGCCTGGCGGGTAAGGGCTACGACGAGCTGTGGTGCTGGTCGGTCGAGCAACCGGCCGCGTTCTGGCGCGGCGTCTGGGGCTTCTACGGACTCTCCGACCGAGCCGCCGACGCCGACGGAAAACCGTTGGGCCCCGACAATTCCGACGTCCTGGCCGATGCGTCGATGCCGGGAGCCCGCTGGTTTCCCGCGATGCGGCTCAACTACGTGGATCAGGTTCTGGCGCATGCCGATCGGCCGGGTGCGGCGATCATCGGTGTCACCGAGGACGGCGAGCGCCGCGAACTGTCCTGGTCGCAACTCGCCGATCAGGTGTCCCGGCTCGCGGGCACCCTCGAAGACTGCGGGGTCGGTGAGGGCGACGTGGTCGCGGCATACTTGCCCGACATCCCGGAGACGGTGGTGGCCTTCCTCGCGACGGCCACGCTGGGCGCCATCTGGTCGGGTTGCGGTCAGGACTACGCCCCCGAGGGTGCGGCCGCCCGGCTGGGACAGCTCCGGCCCAAGGCGCTGTTCACCTCGACCGGCTACCGGTTCAACGGCAAACCCGTCGACAAGAACGCCGACAGCGCCGAACTCGCCGGTCTGCTGCCCGGACTCGCCGCGCACATCGTCGTCACGCCCGTCGGCGGACCACCCGCACCGGCCGGGGTGCGCAGCTATTCGGACGCGGTGCGCGGCGACAGGCAGGTCACCCCCCGGCCCGTCGCATTCGATCATCCGCTGTGGGTGCTGTTCAGCTCCGGCACCACCGGCAAACCGAAAGGGATCGTGCACGGTCACGGCGGAGTGGTGCTCGAACACCTGAAAGCCGCGGGACTGCATTGCGATCTGGGCGACGGTGACGTCTTCTTCTGGCATACGGCGCTGAGCTGGATGATGTGGAATTTCCAGGTCGCCGGTCTGCTCACCGGTGCGACAATCGTCACCTACAGTGGCTCGCCGCTCTACCCGGATGCCGACCGGCTGTGGCAGCTGGTCGAGTCCGAACACGTCACCTATTTCGGTACCAGCCCCGCGCAGTTGCGGGCCTCGCAGAAGGCCGGCCTGGTGCCCGGACGCGATCACGACCTGTCCGGACTACGCACGCTCGGCAGCACCGGATCCACCCTGGCGGCCGATCTGTTCGACTGGGTCGATGCCAATGTGTCTGCCGGACTGCCGATCTCGTCGATCAGCGGCGGCACCGACGTGGTCTCGGCGTTCGCCGGCGGCAGCGCCGGGGTTCCGGTGGTGGCCGGTGAGCTGTCGGTGCGCTATCTGGGTGTGGCACTGGACAGTTGGGCCCCGGACCGCACTCCGCTGATCGGTGAGGTGGGGGAGATGGTGATCACCGCGCCCATGCCGTCGATGCCGGTGTACTTCTGGGATGATCCCGATGGAAAACGTTATCGATCAGCCTATTTCGATCATGAGTGGGAGGGTGCGGCAGAAGAGGTGGTGTGGCGGCACGGGGACTGGGTCACCGTCACCGGCCGCGGATCACTGGTCATCCACGGCCGCAGCGACGCCACCCTCAACCGGCACGGTATCCGGATGGGATCGGCCGACATCTACGAGGTGGTCGAGGGATTCGACGAGATCACCGAGGCTTTCGTCCTAGGCGTCGACGGTCCCGACGGCAAGTACTGGATGCCGCTGTTCGTCACCCTCGCCGACGGCGCGCGGGTCGACGACGATCTGCGGGCGCGTATCGCGGCTCGGATTCGCACCAGGCTGTCGCCCCGGCACGTTCCCGACGAGGTCATCGAGGTTCCCGGGATTCCGCACACGCGGACGGGAAAGAAGCTCGAGGTGCCGGTGACGGCGATTCTGGCCGGTCGCAGCGAGGTCAATCTCGACCCGCGTTCGGTCGACGATTACTCGCTCATCGACTTCTACACGCGGCTCGGGCACGACCACAGCTGGTGAACGCAGGCTGCCGTTCTCCGTGTCGGGTGTACTACCGTGGAACGAGGTCCATTGCGCTCACCGCGGGGGGCGACCACAACCGAGCAGGAGATCAGAGACCATGTCGTATCAACCAGGTGGTGGCTACGGGCAGCAGCCCGGTGCCTCCGGTCAACCGTACGGGCAGCAGTATCCGGGTTACGGGCAACCGGCGGGAGGGCAACCGACCGGGGGACAGCAGGCGGCAGGCCAGCAGAGCCCGGGTGTTCATGGCGGGAGTCTTCATGGCGGGGGACAGCAGCCTCCGCAGTCCTACGGTCAGCCCGCGTACGGGGGGCAGCCGTCCTACGGCCAGCAGCCGCCCGGCCGCTATGACTACGGGGCACAGGCTCCGGTGCAGCCCAGGCCGAGCGCCGGTCTGCCTGCCAACGTGCGGTTGATTCTCGCCGCCGTCGTCGGCGGCCTCGGCGTCCTCACCCTGTTCTGTGGTTTCTTGCCGGGAGTACGCGAAGGCAGTGCGTCGATTCCGGTATTCGGTGCGGCCTCGCAGTTCGCGGCCCCGTATCTGGCGATCGTCGTTGCCGGCCTGCTTGCGCTGACGTTCTTCCTGCCCGGTGACAAGACGCCACCGGTCGCAGTCGTCACCGCGCTGACCCTCGGGGGAACGGTCGTCGCTTTGTTCGCGATGATCTCCAAAGGCGATTATGCCCCCGACACCGGCGCCGGCGCGATCATTCTGCTGGTCGTGGGCGTCCTGATGTCGATCGCGGCCGTGCTGTGGCTGCTCGTCGACTCCGGTCTGGTCAAGACCGCCGATACCGCAACCGCTGCACCCGGCGTTTCGTCCGCGCCCGGAGTTCCGAATGCCCCCGGCACGCCCGCGGCACCCGGGGATTCCTCGGGGTACGCAGCTCCGCCGGCGCCCGCCCCGTCGTCGTCGGATCCGCAGTCTTACGGCAGCTACGGCACCTACGGCGCCACCCAGTACAGCCCGTCGTACGGGCAGGGCGCGCCGGGCGGGGGCAAATCGCCGGCCGATCCGGC
>NZ_JAGQTN010000300.1 GCF_020438995.1 Gordonia sp. (in: high G+C Gram-positive bacteria) | reverse complement strand
GGCGTAGCTCGGCATCCGGGACTGCACGAACGCCGAGAACGTCTCGCTCAGCTGACGTGCCGACTCGGCGGCGATCGTGTCGAACACCAACGACGACTTGCCCGACCCCGACACCCCGGTCACCACCACCAACTGATGCTTCGGGATGTCGACGTCGATGTTTTTCAGCGAGTTCTGCCTGGCTCCCCGAACCCGGATCATATTGTGTGATGAGCCGCCCATGACACGCAGGTTGCCCCTGATTGCGGACAGCCACTGTCCGCGACTACACCGTCACTGTTCGATCCACGCCTACCCGCTGCACGAACCCCGGGTCGTGTGACACCAGGATCAGCGCGCCCTGCCAGCGGGCGAGGGCGTAGGCGAGCTGCTCGACGGTGTCGATGTCGAGGTTGTTGGTGGGTTCGTCGAGGATCAGCAGTTTGGGCGTGGGCCGGTGCAGCAGGGCCGACGCGAACGCCGCCCGGATACGTTCTCCGCCGGACAGTTCCGACAACAGCTGATCACCGCGCCTGCCGCGGAACAGGAACCGGGCGAGCTGGGTGCGGATCTCGTACTCACCGACGTCCGGGTTGGCGGCGGTGAGGGCCGCCACCAACGACTTCGACTCGTCGTCGAACTGAAGGCGTTGCGGCAGATAGGCGTACGGGACGCAGATCGCATCAGCGGTGGACATAAGCGAACGCAGCAGCGTGGTCTTGCCCGAGCCGTTGGGTCCGGAGACGGCAACCCTTTCGGGGCCAAGCAGTTTCAGGCGATCATCGTCGACCACCTCGGCGCGGCTTGCGAGCGTCACCTCAGGGAGCGCGATGCGTGCCGATGCGTCGGCGCGGACCCCGTCGCGGGCCTCCTGTAGCCGGTCGGCGGCCGCGATCACGTCGTCGCGGTGCCTGCCCGCGAGCTTCCCGGCGGCGATCTCGGCCGCGTTCTGCCGCAGGCCCATAATGATCTTGGGTACCCGCTTCTCCCGCTCCGCCTTTCGGGCGGTGCGCTCACGCCGGGCGAGTTTGATGTTGGCCTCCTCCTTCTCCCGTTTCTGCTTGGCCAGATCAGACCGGGCGTCGCCGACCGCGGCCAGGGCAGCTTCGTGTTCGGCGTCGAGGATCTCCCGGTACATTGAGTATGGCCCACCGAACAGCCGGATCGACCCGTCGTGCAACTCCAGCGTCGCTTCGACACGTTCGAGCAGTTCCAGGTCGTGGGTCACCACCAGCAGCACGCCGGAGAACTGGTCGATCATCCGGAAAAGACTTGCCCGGGAACGGGAATCGAGATTGTTGGTGGGTTCGTCGAGCAGCAGCACCGACGGCCGGCGCAGCAGTGCTCCGCAGATCGTCAGCAGTGTGGCCTCGCCACCGGACAGGGAGTTGACGGTCCGCTGTAGATCCTCATGCGGCAGACCGGATTCGGCGAGCATCGCGCGGGCGCGCTCCTCGATGTCCCAGTCGTCGCCGATGACCTCGAAGTCGGCAGGATCGACCGATCCGGCCTCCACACGGGAGAGTGCAGCGAAGATCGGGGTGATCGCCAGGACGTCGGCGACGGTGCGAGTCGGGTCGGCCTGCGGGTTCTGTGCGACGAACTCGACGTCGCCGACCGTGGTGACACTGCCCGTCGCGGGGCGCAGATCACCGGCGATCAGCCGCAGTAAGGTGGTCTTCCCGGCGCCGTTGGAACCGACCAGCGAATGCGTGCGGCGGTCGACGGAGAACGACAAGCCGGTGAACACCGGCGTACCGTCAGGCCAGGAAAAACTCAGATCAGAAACGGTGAGGGCGGT
The DNA here is from genome assembly GCF_020438995.1 of Gordonia sp. (in: high G+C Gram-positive bacteria). Taxonomy (GTDB): domain Bacteria; phylum Actinomycetota; class Actinomycetes; order Mycobacteriales; family Mycobacteriaceae; genus Gordonia. The sequence continues at coordinate 348 of NZ_JAGQTN010000300.1, read as the reverse complement.
CGAAGGGACAGGAACAGTATGGTTTTCGGACATGACAACTCCAGAAGTGACTCGATGAGGCGACGCGAAGATGCGTCGATTCGGGGCACTTCAGTCATTCATTCCGAGAATCAGCTCCTAGGGCCGGTGACAGATGGCTGTGGTCCGGGTGTTGTCACACCCCGGAGCGGTCAGGCCCCTGGACTCACGGGTCCCCACGGTAGACCGGCCGCTGCGCCGTGACCACCGATTTACTAGCGTTGTAGGCATGTCGTTCATCCGGACCACCGTCGCCAACGGGGTCGGCGAGATCATCCTCGACCGGCCGAAAGCTCTCAACGCGCTCGATCAGAGCATGATCGACGAGAT
>NZ_JAGQTN010000038.1 GCF_020438995.1 Gordonia sp. (in: high G+C Gram-positive bacteria) | reverse complement strand
AGATCGGACGCGGGTCGATGATCACCCCGATCGTGGTCGGACCGAATCTCGTTCCGGTGATCGATGATGCCGATGTCGCGGCATCAAGCCGGGAGCTGGCGATGCTGTCGGCAATGGCGCACTACGCCGTACCTGAGGTTTTGGAGGCGTTGGCGGCTGCGATCGCCACGGACTTCGAGCACGGCCATGTGTATTCTGAACTGATCTGGGCGGTGCTTTCAGGGGCTGCCCGAGCGAAATGGGAGCGACTTGTGACTGCTACGACCTGGGAGTATCAATCGCCCTTCGCCAGGAAGTACTACGGCGAGGGGAAGGCCGAAGGCGAGGCTGCCGGCATCCTGACCGTGCTCCACGCCCGCGGTATCGACGTTCCCGACGCGGTACGTGAGCGCGTGCAGAGCTGTGACGACATCGAGCAGCTCGAAACATGGCTGCGCCGCGCCGCCACCGCGCAGACGATCGGCGACGTCTTCGACTGAAAAGCCACCGGGAACGCCCCGGCGAGGCAGCAACCGAGCAGGTGTTTTGCCAAGCCTGCCACCGAGCACAGTCCGCGCAACCAATGGCTCGCGTGCGCCGCCCTCCACACCCAGCTCGGCTGCGCTGGTTTCGTGACAGCAAGCCGCGATGACCTGATTCACCTCATCAACGATTTGCCCGATGATCAGGTGGAAGTCTTGCTGCGAGACGCCCGTCGCCTGTCTGAACCTAGTCCAAGGAGAGCGTGGCCGCCGAGATTCGTCGGCATGATCACCGACGGCCCGGTCGACGGCTCGACGCCCGAGTACATCGACTCTGTCCTGGCGCGAGGTTCCAGCACCTCCCAGTGATCGTCTGCGATACCGGCCCGCTCGTAGCACTTTCGAATACGCGCCGCCCTCGCGCCCGATTATGTCGTAGGCACCTCCTATGCTCGCCGGTATGGTTTCGATGCGCCACGAGGCGATCGTCGAGTTGATCCGATTATGTCCGGCATTCGCAGCCGAGATGCTCGCCGGAGTCGCCGATCTTGTTGTGCCCGAGTATGAGTCGGCGGAGCTCGGCTCTCCCGATCTCAGTGAGGTGGTGCCGACCGAGCGGCGTGCCGATGCGGTGGTCACACTCAATCAGGACAGTCGCGCGGTCCTGGGGATCGTCGTCGAAGTCCAGTTGGGTCACGACAGCGACAAAACGTACTCCTGGCCCAGCTACGTCATCTCGCTGCGGCAGCGACTGCGGTGCCCGGTCGAAGTGCTGGTGGTGTGCGTCGATGACAGCGTGGCGCGCTGGGCAGCACAACCGATCCAGATCGGACGCGGATCGGTGATCACCCCAATCGTGATCGGACCGAAGGTAGTTCCGGTGATCGATGATGCCAATATCGCGGCAACGAGCCGGGAGCTGGCGATGCTGTCGGCGACGGCGCACTACGCCGTACCTGGGGTTTTGGAGGCGTTGGCGGCTGCGATCGCCGCAGATTTCGAGCATGGCCATGTGTATTCTGAACTGATCTGGGCGGTGCTCTCAGGGACCGCCCGAGCCAAATGGGAGCGACTTGTGACTGCTACGACCTGGGAGTACCAATCACCCTTCGCCCGGAAATACTACGGCGAAGGCAAAGCCGAGGGCAAAGCTGAAGGTAAGGCCGAAGAGGCAGCGGCCGGTGTCCTGACTGTACTTCGAGCCCGAGGTATCGATGTGCCCGATGCTATCCGCGACAGGGTGCAGCACTGTGGGGATCTTGACACGCTCGAGATGTGGCTAAGCCGGGCTGCCACAGCGGAGACTATCGGCGACGTCTTCGACTGACATCGCCGGGAGTTCTCCGGCGACGCAGCAACCAAGCCGGAGTGGCGCGACGAAGCAAGGTACATCGCAAGCCCGGCGCGCAGAGGGCACAGCCACCGAGATCCGTCGGAATGATCACAGATGGCCCGGTCGATGAGCCGACGCGGAATACGCCGCATCGCGAGCCGAAGTCGAGGCCAGGCACTCGACCTGAACAGTTCCGAATCGCCGGTAGTCCACGGCGTCAGCGGCAAGACGCGAAACCCGGCTCACCAACCGTCCGGAAGGCTGCCGGGCCACTTCCCAAGGGCGACAGCCTGAGCGTCATTGACGCTATCACGGCTCGCCTGGTGGCCGAGCTGCCTCATTGATCACGTGCCTGCGAACGCCTCCAGGTCGGTCGATGACGATCTCTATCGCCTGGGTGACGGACGAACTTGCCCGCACACGTGCGCAATAGCTCACGGCCCATCGAGCCATTCGAACCTCTGTCACCCCTTCGATGTAGCCCGAAGGGACGAATATCGTGCCGACACCACGAGAAACTATCGCACCGACGGGTCAGGGACCGTCGGATCTGCCTAATCTAGTCATCTCAGACACATGGATGACGCTCCTTCGGAAGGGAGGATCGCCGATGGCGATCGACTACACGCGGCGGGATCGTGCGACCCCCCCCCCGAAATTTAGTTGGTCATAGCGACCCGCAGTCTGCGCTGCAGGGAAAGCACTCCCAGGCGAGCGCTCAGTCCTCGCGTGCTGCGACACAATCGATACAACTCTCCACCGAGCAACGTCACGGCTCCCTCGATCAGGCACACCGACCCTCCCTTCTCGTCGTCGACGATCAATTGACCAAGCTACGACCGATCTGGCACGAGATCGAGGCCGCGGTCGGAAATCAGTCACACGCAATACTTTCCGCCCACGCAGCTGCACATCCTGACCTCACAGCTATCCTCCTGTCCCTCTTTAAAGCTCGCGAGTCCCTTGGTGAAGCTTTCCGCGACCACCTCGGCGGCGGCACTGGATTCCCCGACAGCGGTGACGGAGCGAGGACCGCGAACCAATGGATCTCAGCTGCTCACGAACTGCGTCACCAGATTGAAGCCGCCCGTGTGCCGTGGACCTCCAGCGGTCGAGAAAGACTCAAGGCGGAGTTCGCGCACTCGGTCCGGTCGTTGACCAGTTCCTTCTTTCCGACCGTAAGTGAGCTAATCGTCACCGTGTGGAAGCAGATGGACGACGACGGCAAGCAGGCAACCAGGTTTTATCGACAAGAAAACTTCATCCGATCTCACTTGACCATGCCATGGCCACCGGTCGGACCACCTGTTAGCGGCTCGGCAGATACGATAGTTTCCGGACTTGGGCCTTTGAATATCTTTCTCGGAACTCTGCAAGCGACACTGGTCTACTCATCGACTAGCATTCGCGATATCACGATCACCGGCTACGATTTCCAGCAGTTCAACGTTTGGAATCGGGATCGTCGTCGCCACATGAAAGATAGCGAGTTCCATCGACTTGACGCGGCCGCAGAAAGCCACGTTGGCTACCCCGCCGCCTTTCATATCCTGTATATGATGATGAAATTCGCCAGTACCGCCGGTATCGATGAATTCCTGCAATGCGTTGAAGCAGACGTTCATAGCGAACAGTTCAGTGAGGTCGAACTTCCGGTTGTCGTCGACTTGGATCGACTCGGTTCATTCCTCATCAACACCCCCAGCGGAATCGAGACAGCGGTCCTGAACCTGCTCGCCGCGCTTCCCGCGAACCAGTTGCTGATCCGGGTGTTCGACCCTGAGAAGGCAGGCGAGTCGGCGAACTTCCTGTACGGCCTCGGCGAAGCTCAGGAAAAGGTCATCGGGCAGTCGGTGCGGACCAGTCCGAGACAACTCGATGAATTGCTCCAGGAGACCGAGGAACATATCACCTTCGTCACTCAGCGCTACCTGCAGGGTGAGCACAGTTCACTGACCGACTACAACAACGCGGCGGGCGAGGTTGCCGAGCCGTACCGGATCATCATCCTGTACGACTTCCCCGCCGGATTCTCCCGCGCCGGACACCATGATGTCGATCAACTCGATCGCCTCGGACGGATCATCCAGAATGGTCCGCGCACCGGGGTGTTCACCATCCTCGTATCCAATGAGATGGAGAATCCTGGTCCCGAACCCGAGGGAGCGGACGATGGAACACGTGCTCTATTGCGGGTGACCTCGTCTGTGCCGCACCTGCACGCCGGGGACTGGCTCACTGAGAATTGTCGGAATAAGTTGGAGTCGGCTGGTGGCGGTGTCCGGCTTCCGCATACCATCCCCGCACCACCGGTGAACGGATTGGCGGGGACGGTCAGCGAAGGAATAATTCGCTGGATATACACTCCGGCCGCGCCACCCTCCGACGCGGTCGCCAGAGAATTGCTTGATGCCGTCAAGCGAGGAATCAGCAACGCTGAGGATGTCGTGGTCACCCCGGCTCGGGTATTCGAACTCGCGGCGCAACAGGAGCGGGAGACCGCCACGACGAACCGGACCGCGTACCTGGCGCGCACCCCGGGCCTCGATCGTCCCGAAACGTGGTGGCAGGGAAACAGTACCGACGACGTGACGGCGCACTTCGGCCGTATCGGTGCGCGGCAGACCGCCGACCTGATGATCAATTCCGAGACGCACAACTACGGTGCACTGATCGGCGGACGACCCGGTTCGGGCAAGTCGGTCCTCATCCACGCGGTGATAATGAGCCTTGGGGTGACGTACTCCCCTGCCGAACTCGAACTGTACTTGGTCGACTTCAAAGAGGGAGTCGAGTTCAAGCAGTACGCCGATCTCGGAATGCCGCAGGCCCGTTTGGTCGCCATCGAGGCCGAACGTGACTTCGGCCTATCGATTCTGGTGCGGGCGCAGCTCGAATATCAGAGGCGTAGCAAGCTCTTCAAGGGGGTTACCGGTCCCAAGGGTGAGCAGCCGGCCAAGATCAGCGACTACCGAAAACTCACCGGACATGCGCTGCCACGCTACGTCGTCATCATCGACGAGTTCCAGCAACTGTTCACCAGTGACGACAAGATCGCCCAACAGGCGGCCGAAGTTCTCGAAGATCTGCTGCGCAAAGGTCGCGCCTTCGGCGTCCACATCGTGCTGGCCTCCCAGTCGCTGGCGGGTATGGCGGCGCTCGGCAAACATGTCATCGGACTCATGCCCGTTCGGATTGCTTTGCAGAGTAACGAATCCGATTCCCGGCTTATCCTGGGTGACGACAACGCCGACGCACAGACCCTGTCACGGGCGGGTGAGGGAATCATCAACTGCCGGAGCGGGCAGCGCGACGCGAATCGTCGTTTCCAAGCAGCCCTGTGGTCTGCGGAGGCACGCGGCGAGATTCTGAAGCAATTGGCCAAACGTGCCGAACACGACGGATTCACCGACAACACGGCGGTCTTCGACGGACACAGCGACGCCGAGGTCGGAGGACTTTCCCGAGCAACTCTCGGGCAGCCCGATACCGACCCGAAACGTCTGGACCTGCCGCTCGGACAACCCCTTATCCTGGACGCCGAGCCGTATCGCGCACAGTTCAAACGCACCGCCGGCAGCAACCTGCTGATAGTCGACGAGCACGGGGCGGGCACCCTCGGGGTACTCCTTGCGAGCCTGACACTGCGCGGTGTGCCGGTCGACCTGATCGACTACGAAACCGATCACGACGACTGGTCGCCCGTGGTCGAAGACCTGGAATACGTGCCGGGCGTGACCGTCGAACGCCGACGAGGTATGCGGGCACTGCTTGAGGAAGTGGCCAAGACCGTCGACACCAGACACGCCACGGATTCGATGCGGGAGCCCACACGGGTGCTCGTCATCGCCGGTATGGCGCGGGCCCGTGACTTCGACCCCAATTCGTACGACGACGATGATCCCGGAAAGATCCTCGCCAGGATCCTGACCGACGGTCCCGAAGTGGGTGTCCACGTGATCATCTGGTTCGACAATCCCGGCGGTATTCGTAAACGTCTCGGCTCCAACCACATCGATGAGTGCGGGCTGCGGGTGATCGGGCCGATGGGACGCGACGATTCGACGCAGTTGATCGACAACTCCGATGCGGCCACCCTCAAGAGTGGGCAGGTGATCGTCGCCGACGTCGACCGTTCCACATCGGTCAAGGTCCGTCGCTTCGGTGCGCCACCGACCGGATGGATCGCGGGCCTGCGCCATGAGTAGCGGGGCGAAGGTCGACAGCGCGGTCTTCGACTTTCTGCGTCCGCAACTCCGGCGATACCGCCGGCAAACCACCGATCTCAAAGCCGCGGTTGCCCGCTCGATCGCCAAGGCATCGGAGACCGCGGCGGAGGTCGTCAGAGAACGTCGCCGCGCCGTCGAAAAGTGTAGGGCCGATCTCGATGCCTGCAGAGCCCAGGAGAATTCCGACTGCAGCGGATACGCCCGGCAACTGGAGTTGGCCGGGAACGCGCTGGCAGACGCGCTCAAAGGTCAGCGGATCATCGAGCAGGCTACCGCGCAGTTCCGACATTCGCAGGCGCGGCACGATCGGGTGATCGACGAAGAACTCGTCCGCAGCGAGAAGCTCGTCCGCGAGGCCGACGAACGCATCTCGGGCTATGTGAAGGCAACCATCAGCGGTCCGCACGTCACGTTGCTGTCCGGCGCGGCATCCGGTGGTGGTGGTAGCTGGTCAGCCGGAAGCGTTGCGGCGAGTTCCGCGGCGTCGCCGGACTGCTACAGCAACGGTACCGGCGACGCGAGTGCTCCTGCGTCATGGCGGGATACTCCCGGCGTGACGATTCCTGCCGGTTTCCCCGACGGATTCGCGCTGGTACCGGTATCGCTGATCCGCAACTCCGACCCGATCAGCGGCCCCGAGTCATTCGACAAAGGGCAGGATCTACCGACGCTCAAGTGGTCGACGAACGCGCTTCTCGACGTCCTGCTACCAGCGATGCGCAGCGGTGACCCACGGGCTACGCTCCGTGAACGCGATCAGCGAGAAGGGCTGTCCGGCGCTCGGACCTACATGCGGAGCTACAGCGGATTCTTCTCCGACACCGCACTCAAAGTGAGTCATCTCGGGCCGGAGGGGTTCGACCTCGACAACGGCCGCCACCGGTTGTGGCTGCTCGAGCGCTTGGGAGCCACCGAAATTCCGGTGCGGATCGTCGGACCACAGTGAGTAGAGTTTCGCGCGACATCGCCCAACACGAGTCCGACCGTGCCGAACGATTCCGGGCACGGCTGCGCGTCGAGTCGTTGTGGTCGGACGCGGCTGCCCGCAAGTTCCTCGACGTCCTCAACACCATCGAGGGGCAGGACAAGACATACGGCGCCGCCCTCGCCGCCCTGAACGCCTCATTCGATGAGGCGAAGAAGTACCTCGGAACGACCAACATATAAGGGGAAGAACCATGACAAGAATCGAGACCGATCCCGAAGCGCTGGTCGCGATGGGTCGCGAGTTGAAAAGGGCGAGCAGCTCCATCGAGGAAGCGATCCGTAAAGTTCGTTCCACCCTCAACGCCACCAAATGGAACGACCCGGTCCGCCGGGAACTCGAACAGAACCTCGAAGCAATCGCCCGAATGGCGAAGCAAATCGACAACGTCAGCAACGACAGCCAACGCATGCTCAACCGCAAAGCCGGTGAACTGAGAACCTACCTGGGGCGATGACATAGGAGGAGCGTATTGGCCACCAGAACATCGGATTTCTTGCCGAAAGGACACTGCACATGAAACCATCTACCACGTCAGAAACTCTCAGAAGCCGCGGCCTTGCAATTTCTGCTGTCGGCTGCGCCGTACAGCTCATAGGGTTTGCGGTCGGCGCAAGTGGGCCGGGCGAGTTTAATGCTCTTGACATATTTATAGGAATTACAGTCACCATTTGTATTGCATCCGTTTGCTGGACAGCAACCACGCGGACTGATCACACAGGGTTCACTTTGGGAGTGGGGGCTGTCGCTCTATTCTGGGGGCTAGTAGAAGTCGTTGATACCGGGAATGTTGGGGTGCTAGCACTTCTGGCGATTGGTACGGTAATAGTACATTTTGGCGGCAAGCAAATTGTGCTGAGTGAATGATAGTGGACGAATAGCCTGATCGGCCCAAGAAGTGCCAGCGCACGCGTTTGCCAACCCGTGGAAATCGCAGGGACTGTCCTAACTAGACGCTGGCGATCTGATCGACGCAGAACTCGGCGAATCAGATCGCCAACGGGACACGGGTTCCGTCAGGGCGTTTGGCCGTCAGCTCCAGCTCGCCACCAGTTGCCTCCACGTACTTGCGCGGTGTGGACACCTGCGCGGTGGCAATCTGGCCGTGTTCCATCCTCCTTCGTTGTGAGTCCTGCTCAGCGGCATCAGCGCATCGGCATGCCAGACTCGCAGTGGCGATGGACTACACCGTGACGATCCGTAGGGATGGGTCGAGTACGGCGATATCGTCGGGGTCACTGGTGTAGACAATCGCGTTCAGCCGAGCGGCGAGGAGCGCTACGTGGGCGTCGATGACATCGGACGTGCCGGTTTCGGCAAGCCGTATCCCGATCCGGAAGGCGAGTTCGCCGCCGAGGTCATCGATCCGGACTGCTCGTGATCTGAGTAGCCGAGCGATCGCGTACTGACGATGACCTCCGCGCCAGCACTGGGCAACGACCCCTGCGGGAACGAAAGTGGCGATACGATTGCGCACAATCTCATCGACTCGTGCCACCATGAGCCGGTCGCGGCGTTCGAGGGCGATCAGGGCGCCGGTATCGAAGACGACACTCACGCGACGCCTGTGACATCGGAAGGTAGGCCGAGTTCGCGCCGAACGGCGTCACGGTCGGCGTCCGTGATGCCGTCAGTGTCGGCAATCATGTCATCGACGGCCGCCCTGGCCTGCACCCAGTCCGGTTCAGCCTCCGCGAGCTGCACAAAATAGCCGCTGACGCTGTCTGCGTCGCCCGCGTCGACAGCGCGTTGCGCCTTCGCGGCGACTTCGTCCGGAACGCTGATCGTCAGCCGTTTCATACCCCGAGCATACGCCGCTCATACTTCAATCTGGCCGCTCCTGAGCAGTTCGGGTGCCGCGTGCCACTGACACGAACCGATACCCGTACAGAAACCTTGCGATCAGTTCCGGAAACCGGAACTGATCGCAATATTTGGACCTATCCCGCTGCGGCCGCTTTACGCAGCTCGAACTTCATCACCTTGCCGGTGGAGGTGCGGGGCAGATCGTCGGGGAAGATGATGTCGCGGGGGATCTTGTAGCCTGCCAATAGTTTTCGGGCGTAGTCGATGAGTTCGTCGGCGGTCAGGGTCGCGCCCGGGACGAGGAGCACGTAGGCGCGGGGGCGTTCGCCCCATTTCTCGTCGGGGACGCCGATGACGGCGACGTCGAGCACGGCGTCGTGACTGACGAGCGCCTGTTCCACCTCGACGGTGGAGATATTCTCGCCGCCGGAGATGATGATGTCCTTGACCCGATCCCGCAGTTGCACATAGCCGTCGGGGTGCATGACGCCGAGATCGCCGGTGTGGAACCAGCCGCCGGCGAATGCTTCGGCGGTGGCGGCGGGATCTTTGAAGTAGCCGGCCATCACATTGTTGCCGCGCAGCAGGATCTCGCCCATCGACTCCCCGTCCGCGGGTACGTCCACCAGCCCTTCGGCATCTCGGTCGATGACCCGGACATCCTCTGCCTGGACCATCGAAACACCCTGCCGGGACAGCTTTTTCGCACGATCGTCGGCGGAGAGGTCGTCCCAGGCGTCCTGGTATTCGCAGATGGTGAACGGGCCGTACACCTCGGTGAGGCCGTACACGTGCACCACCGTGATGCCGAGGGCACTGAGCTGACCGATGATCGTCGGCGACGGCGGAGCTCCCGCGGTGGTGATGCGCAACGGCCTGTCCAGGGCGTGCGCCGACGAGGCGCCGACGATCGTCGTGCACACCGTCGGGGCGCCGCACATGTGGGTGGCGCCGAGATCGTCGATGGCCGACCAGATGGCGTCGGCGCGTACTGCACGCAAACAAATGTGTGTCCCCGATGCCGCGGTCACCGCCCACGGCGTGCACCAGCCGTTGCAGTGGAACATCGGCAGCGTCCACAGGTAGCGGGTGTGGCCGGTGAACTGATTGTGGAAGGTCTCGCCGAACGAATTCAGGTACGCCCCGCGGTGGGTGTACATGACGCCCTTGGGTTTTCCGGTCGTGCCCGAGGTGTAGTTGATGGTGATGACGGCGTTCTCATCGTCGACGGTCCATGGCCGGGCCGGCAGATCGTCGGCGCCTTTCAGGAAATCGGTGTAGGAGACGAGGCCTTCGATCTCGTCGGGGCCGGCGGGCGTGCCGAACTCGGGATCGTCCACCTCGACGACCGTGTGCAGGCTCGGGATCACGTCGGCGATCGCCGCGACCGTCGCATGGAACTCGGAATCGGCAACCAGGATCGTCGACTCGGAATGGTTGAGGATGTAGGCGAGTTCGGCGCCGGCCAGTCGCGAATTGAGCGCCACCAGCACCCCGCCGGCCAACGGCACCGCGAAGTGTGCGATCAGCATCTCCGGGATATTCGGAGCCAGATACGCCACCCGGTCCCCCGGCTGGATCTTGGACGCCAGAACCCGCGCCAGACGCTGCGTCTCGTCGGCGAACTCGGCGTAGGTGTAGCTGCGCCGCCCGTACACGATGGCGGTGCGGTCGGGAAAGACGTTCGCCGAACGTTCCAGGAAACGCAGCGGACTCATCTCGGACCTGTTCGGAACGGGTGTCACTGCGGTCTGACCGGTCATCGACATGCACTCTCCTCGGATACGTGACAATCGCCCACCTTACGACGCCCTGTGGCGGCGGGTCACGGCATCTGCGGGTTCGGGTCGATGTCGTAGGTGCCGCCTATCCTCACGGGTATGGTGTCGATTCGGCATGAGGCGATCGTTGAGTTGATTCGGTTGTGTCCTGAGTTCGCGGTGGAGATGCTGACCGGGATATCGGATGTTGTTGTGCCCGGGTACGAGTCGGCGGAGGTCGGGTCAGCCGATCTGAGTGAAGTGGTGCCGACCGAGCGGCGTGCCGATGCTGTGGTCACACTCAACGATCGGGACGGTGGTGCGGTCCTGGGGATCGTCGTCGAGGTGCAGTTGGGTCGTGACGGCGATAAGTCGTACACGTGGCCGAGTTACGTGATTTCGCTGCGTCAACGGCTGCGTTGCCCGGTCGAGTTGTTAGTGGTGTGTGTCGATGACGGTGTGGCGCGCTGGGCGCACAGCCGATACCGATCGGGCGGGCATCGGTGATCACCCCGATCGTGGTGGGACCAAAAGTCGTCCCGGTTGTCGATGACGTCGAACAGGCCCGGTCAAGTGTGGAGCTGGCGATGCTGTCGGCGATGGCACACTACGATGTACCTGGGGTTTTGGAAGCTTTGGCGGCCACGATCGCCACTGATTCCGAGCATGGCTACGTGTATTCTGAACTGATCTGGGCGGTACTTTCGGGAGCCGCCCGCGTGCGCTGGGAGCGGCTGATGACAACGACAACATGGAAGCATCAATCCCCATTTGCCCGGAAGCACTTCGGTGATGGAGAAGCCAAAGGCAGAACCGAGGAAGCGGTCGTTGCTGTTCTGACCGTCCTCGAAGCGAGGGGGATCGAGGTGCCCGAGGTGGTGCGTGACCGCGTGCGTGGTTGCGACGATCTCGATTTGCTCCAGACGTGGCTGAGTCGGTCGGCCACCGCCGGCGAGATCGGCGACGTATTCGACTGACCGATAGGACGACCGGTCGTCGGAGGACCGGTGCTTGACACGAGTACTGCCCCACCACAAGCTCATGAAACGAAATCCCACCCGGCAACGGGTGGGATTTTGTGAATCTGGTGGCCAGGGCCGGGATCGAACCGGCGACCTTCCGCTTTTCAGGCGGACGCTCGTACCAACTGAGCTACCTGGCCAGACGGCGCCGGTGCAGAAACCGAAACCATGAAGCGACCCTGACGGGACTCGAACCCGCGACCTCCGCCGTGACAGGGCGGCGCGCTAACCAACTGCGCCACAGGGCCATATTCTGTTGTCCGCACCACCTCAAGAGGTGAAGCAGCGTACCCCCTACGGGATTCGAACCCGCGCTACCGCCTTGAAAGGGCGGCGTCCTAGGCCGCTAGACGAAGGGGGCCGGTTCCCGGTGGGAGCCACTCCCGTGGGAGCCGCACAATCGTATGACACCACCCCAACATTCCCCAAACCAGCAGGTCAGCGCCGCCAAGCACTCCCGCGACGCAAACTTCGTCCCGCGCATCTGTTGTCGCGATATCGGATTCGCGGGACGGAGTTCTGGTCGCGGGAATCGTGCGCGGCGGGGTCAGGTTGCGGGGACGTAGGTGCCGTGGAAGGTCATCGGTACATGGTGTTCGAGGGGTGCGGTTGCGATCGGGCCGTCGTCGGGCCGGTCGGCCCGCAGGATCGTCAGGCGTGAGCGGCGGTGCAGGGGTTCATGTTCTAGCGTGAGCAGCCATCCGTCGCCTTCGTTACCCGGCGTGGTTCGCGGCGCGAACAGCGGCTCGCAGATGGTGTTCCCGTCGGGGACGGTGTATCGGCTCGTGTTTCCGGTGCGATGGTCGACGGTGGCGATGGAGTCCGGGTCGCCACCCGACCTCGATGCCTCCGCCAGGTAGCTGAAGCGATGTTCACGCGTGATGCGTCGCGGATCGAGTTGCGGGAACTCGCAGCCCCGATCGTTCAGTTGTTCGTGCGTGACCTTGCCCGCGGCCGGGTCGATGGTGAGCCGGGTCAGCGTTCCACCGAACGCCGGGCCGGGATTGTCCCGGAAACGCCGCAGGTGGTTCTCCCATTGCATCCAACCGCCGTCCGCATTATGGGCGACGATGTCAACCACCGTGTTCGCACCGTGCTCGTAGGCGTTGGTTACGTGAAAGTGGAACAGCGCGTCGGTCTCCATGCGTGTCCCAGGACCACCGCCGCGGGGTACGAGAACGATTGTGGTTCCCAGCTCGGGACGGTACGAAAGAGCTTCATCGAACGGCCGGAGACCGAGTGCCACCGATACCGGTTTGCGCACCACCAGCGGGCCGAGGATGAAGACCAGATGCCTGTCCGTGAGCGCGAAGTCGTGGACGAAACCCAACTTCGTTATCGGAACCGTGGCGATGCCGTGCAGACGTCCGCCCCGGTCGAGCCGGTAGCAGCGAATCATCGGACGCGGGAAGAAGTCGACACCGAAGTTGAACACCTCGCCGGTGGCGGGGTCGGCCTTGGGATGCGCGGAGAACGCCCCGAGACGCTTGAGGGCGCCGCCGAAGGATTCGGTCCCCTCCGTGTCGAGCGTCAGGGGGTCGAGCCGGTGCGGCTTACCGCCCTCCCACAGTGCGTACAGCGCATCGTCGTGCACCAGGACGTTGGTGTTGGCCATGTTCTCGGGAAAGCGCATCGCGTTCGCGAGGGGGCCGCCGAGTCTCTGGGTGGCGAACCCGCGGGGCCACTTCCCGGTCTCGTTCGTCCTTCTGAAGGCTCTGGTTCGCACATACCGGTTGCGGTAGCGCACACCCGATGGGCCGATCTCGAACCGGGAGACCATCCCGTCGCCGTCGAAGATGTGTCCCATGGGATGCCCGTCGATGTCGAGGCGACCGGGTCCGATCCGGTAGAGGACTCCGCGCAGGTCGTCGGGGATGGTGCCCTCGATCTCACCGACCTCGTAATCCTGCTCGAGATGCTGCGAGTCCCACGGCGACATCCCGTTCTCAGACGCATTGATTGAGACACTCATGGCTATCAACGTCTCATGAATGAAGCTGATGCGCAGCAAGTTGTCGCTATTGGGGGACATACACTAGCAGCCATGCGCACCATCGAGGATCTCACCGCGGCCGCTCGCACGGTGGTCCAGAACGTCGGCATCGGCTCGATGACGCTCGCCGCGGTCGCCCGGGAGGCGGGTATCAGCCGGGCCACCATGTACCGGCGGTTCGCCTCAAGGGACGAGTTGCTGTCGGCGCTCATCATCGCCGAACTCGACGCGCTGGAGAACGTCGTCCGCGGCCGGCTCCGGTTCGCCGACCAGCCCCGCGAGACGATCCAGATGATCGTCCGCGAAGTTCTCGATTACAACGCAAACAACGTCATGCTTCAGGCGGCGTTACGGATCGATGGGGCCGATCTGCTCCCCTGGCTGATCCGTGGCCCGGACCGCCCGACCATCGTCGATATCGTCACCGAACGCGTGCTCGCCTATGTCGGACAGTCCCCGCTTGCGGCACATCTGAGCCCGACGCCGGAGTCGGCTGTCGAGTTCATGGTGAGTGCGATCTATGCCGAATTGCTCTCGCCGGCACGCCACCTCTCGCACGCCCAACTGTCCAATTACATCGCCGACGCCGTCTGCGTCGAAAATCTCCGCGCCTGACCCCCATACAAAAAGAACCACCCGCTACCGGGTGGTTCTTTACGTGGCCAGGGCCGGGATCGAACCGGCGACCTTCCGCTTTTCAGGCGGACGCTCGTACCAACTGAGCTACCTGGCCGGAAGGTCCGGCACGAAACCGAAACCTTTTGGCGACCCTGACGGGACTCGAACCCGCGACCTCCGCCGTGACAGGGCGGCGCGCTAACCAACTGCGCCACAGGGCCATATTCTGTTGTCCACCACACCTGTGCCAGGTGAAGCAGCGTACCCCCTACGGGATTCGAACCCGCGCTACCGCCTTGAAAGGGCGGCGTCCTAGGCCGCTAGACGAAGGGGGCCCGTTCCCGTTGGGAGCCGCATCAGCTTATGACACCCCACACCGAATCAACAAATCACCTGTTCAGAGCGGCAATCCACCGTCGTGGACGTAAGTTGCCTCCGCATCACATTGCGCATCTGGAAGGGCTCTCCGACGCGCCCGGTACGACGACGCCCGACGCGGCAAACGATGAGACGCCAGGCTGCCGGGCCCCCGAAAACAGGGTCGGATTGCCGTGTACACTCATCCCTGCCTCGCTGACGCGGGGCTCTGCGCCCCTATAGCTCAGTTGGTAGAGCTACGGACTTTTAATCCGCAGGTCCCAGGTTCGAGCCCTGGTGGGGGCACTCAACAATCCCCGTCTGACCCGTATGGTCGGGCGGGGATTTCGTCGTCACGGACGATCCTCACGTTTACCGTCGATGATCTCGGCCACGGGGCGACCGAGATCGATCTTCGGGAGCCTCGAACGATCCCACTCCGAAGAACTGCTCGGCCAGGACCTGGTTCCACCAGGTTTCTATGCGGTCGGGGCTCCATCCGCGTTCGAGGTGCAGGGCGTCGAAGGTGGCCATCGAGCAGGTGGCTGCGAAGATGTCCAGGGCTTGTTCCAGGTCGACGCCATCGCGCCAGGTGCCGGCGGGCCAGTTGCTGAAGACCTCGCGGCGGACCGTGTCGCCGCGTTGCCGGCCTTCGCGGTAGGCGGCGTCGAGGTCGGCGTTGTCGTAGCGGGCGGCGGCGATGATGCGGATCACGGCGCCGCCGTTCTCGAACAGTCGGCGGTCGAAGCCGACGACGGCGGCGAGCTGGCCGCGCGGATCACCTGCTGCGGCGGCCAGTTCTGCGCCGGCACGTTCGGTGTCGGCTTCGAGATCGACGCTGTCGACGAGGGCTATCGCCAAGCCTGCTTTGCCACCGAAGGTGCCGTACACCGTTGCCTCGGAAACACCGGCGGACGCCGCCACGGCACGCACGCTGGTGCCCGACCACCCGTTCTTGAGAAAACTCTCGTGGGCGGCCCGGGTGATCAGGGACCGCGTGAGTTCGGCCTGCTGGGCCCGTAGCGCCGATCGGTACGGCCGGGCGTCGGCCTGACCGGCATTGTCGGGCGTTTGCACGATCGCCACTGTACACCCAGCCGGAGTCGGTCTATATTCACTCAATACATCTCTAATGAATTGAGGAGCGATGATCGAACCTGCGAAAGTCTTGGGAATCGGACTGGTGGCCGGTGGCGGGTTGTACGCCGTCGGCGGGATGCTGCATCCACGCGGTTCCGGCGACACCAAGGACGCCTACATCGCGTCGATGCTGTCCCAGAACTCCTGGGCGGGATCGCATCTCGCGTCCTGCGCGGGTCTGGTCCTCATCGCCGTAACACTGATCGCCACGGCCCGCACAAGCACATTCGGACTCGCGGGCCGGACCTGGATCTGGGCGGCGGCCGCCGGCGCAGGACTCGGCGCGGCCGAACTGCTCCCCCACACCGCGGCAGCATCCGACCTCAGCCATCTCGAACACGGTGATTCGACGCCGATCCTCGACACTCACCTGTTGTTGCAGACCGTCGCGACGCCGGCCCTCGGGCTGACCACCGCGGCGCTGGCCGTCTACGTCGCCCGGCAGTCACAAACCGGGCCAGCCCGCGCGTTGGCCGCGATCGCAGTGCTCTGCGGCGTCGCCTACGCGTTCGCGGGACCGCTGACTGCCATCAGCGAGGGTGTGCGATTCGTGGTGCTGTTCCCGGCGTCGGCGGGTATCGCACTCTGGTACCTCGGAACAGGGATCCGGTTGCTCACGCGGCATACCGCACCCGCCGCACCCACGGCACCGGCCATGGAAGCGGTGCGATGATGGCCGCCGTCACGCTATACACCGCGGTTGCCCTATGGGGAATCCTTTGCGGTGCAGTTGTTTACGAACATTTGGCCATCATCCCGGTGTGGGCGTCTCACCCACCGGAGTCGCTGTCGATGTGGAAAGGACCGTACCGCATTATGCCACAACGCTTCTGGATCGTCATCCATCACGTCATCATCGTGATGATCCTGGCCGCGGTCGCCACCAACTGGAACAACGTGGCACGCAACCCGATCGCCCTCACCGGTGCGGGATATGTTCTCGCAGTTCTGGTTCCGACAGCGATATGGTTTGTTCCGCGCCTGCTGCGACTGACCGATCCCGACAACGACATGCCGGCCGACGTGTGGCGGCGACGCAGCAAGCTCTGGGAACGCCTGAGTCTGGTGCGCGGCGCTGTCGTGATCGCACTGATCATTCCGCTGCTGGTCGCCGTCGAGGTCCGGGCGTGACGCCCCCGACGGGACACTATTGCACCAATAGCCCTCTGCGGCAGAGAAATACGACGACAACCAACGCGCAGCCCCGACATATTCGCTCGCCGAGACCGAACCCGCGCAGTACCATCGGCCGAATATTCATCCCATGCCCCCACCGAGAAACCCGATGACTGCCTACTTCACCGCGGACCTGCACCTGCACCACAGCAAGCTGGCCGGTCTGCGCGGCTTCGACACCACCGGTGCGCACGACGCGGCGGTGATGGCTGAGCTCTATCGGCTCGATCCGGAGAACGACGTGCTGTGGGTCCTCGGTGACATCTGTTCGGGCGGCATCGCGAGCATGCACATCGCTCTGGAGCAACTGAGCACACTGGAGGTCCCCCTGCATCTGGTGACCGGCAATCATGACCCCGTCAATCCGATGTACCGCAACGCTCAGCGGCACGCCGCCGACTTCGCCGATGTCTTCGAATCGGTACAGCAACATGCGCGCACCAAGATCGGCGAACACGGAGTACTGCTGAGCCATTTCCCCTACGCGGGCACCCCGGACGAGCACGAACGCGACAAGTTCCTGCAATTCCAGCTCCCCGACCTGGGTATGTGGCTGGTGCACGGACATACCCACAGCAGCCGACGGCGCAGCGGCAAACGAAGTGTCTGTGTCAGCCTGGAGGCTTGGGGGCTGCGCCCGGCATCGGAGGACGAACTGGTCACCGAGATGGCGGTACGGGTGTGACGCGACCCGCCGCGACGTCGACTGCGGCGCCGAACGGTTCGATGAAGTCCTCGGCGCCGAGTACGCAGCAGGCATGGCCGCCGGGCACCTCGAAACGCCTCGCCCCGGGGATGCCGTCGAGCAGCAGTTGCTGCCGCGCCGGCGGCACCACCTTGTCCCGGGTGGACACCACCACCGACGTAGGGACGTCGATGTCGCCGAGCCAGTCGCGGGAATCGAAGCGGCCCAGGCCTTCTCCGAACATCCCGAAATCGGCGAGCGAGGTGGACAGAAACTGCCGGAACGCCCACACGGTGGTGTGCGCACCGATGTCGTCGAGCCGGGTGGATTTCGGCAGCACCCGGTACACGGGGGCGGAGAACCTGCCCACCTTGTCGGCGATCGCCTGCACGCGCGGATCCTGTTCGGAGAAGAACGGGCCGGTCGAGCACAGCACCATACCGCTGAGCCGTCCGGGGTGCCGGCGCCAGATGAGTTGTGCGATACCGCCGCCCATCGAGAAGCCGGCGGCGGTGAACCTGTCGACGCCGAGCACGTCGGCGACTGCGACGGTGTCGTCGGCGGCGTCATCGAGGGAGAAGTCGGGGGAGGCGATACCCCGGCCATGCCTGCGATGGTCGAGGGTGATAACGCGGTAACGCTCGTTGAGGGCCGGAATCACCGGATACCAACACAGCAGTCCGGTGGTCAGCACCGAATGCAGCAGGATGACAGCCGGTGCGTCCTTGGGCCCGGAGTCGGTGACGAACGTCTGCCCGCGGCCGGGCAGATCGAGCATCGTCCCGGCGGGCAGGTCCCGCAGCGGGTAGGGACGCACGAGATGACGCACACTGCGCCGGGTGCGCTGCAGCAACTCTGGACTCACCCCCTGAACGGTACGCGCACCGATCGCCACTCGGGAACGCTCAATAGCAAGCACACCGAACCCGATTTTCGTGATCAGCAGGACCCGATGGTGACAGTGTGATACAAGACATGCCATTCTGTTTCCCATGATGGAAGTCGAACGTCCGAAGATCGAAGGGTCGATCAAAGTCGGCGATGACAGGCGGATGGGTTTCGCCGAGTGGGGCGAGCCCGGTGGACGAACCTTTTTCTGGTTGCACGGCACTCCCGGCGCACGTCGTCAGATCCCTCTTCAGGCACGCGCCTACGCTGCGGAGAAAGGGTTCCGGCTCCTCGGTCTGGACCGGCCGGGTGTCGGAGCATCGACGGCATACCGGTACAAGTCGGTCTCGGAGTTCCCGAACGACCTGATCACGGTCGCCGACGCGCTCGACATAGATGAGTTCGCGGTCATCGGCCTCTCGGGCGGCGGACCGTACACCCTCGCCACGGCGTCGGCGTTCCCCGACCGGGTGGTGGCCGCCGGCATCCTCGGTGGTGTCGCGCCCACCGTCGGTCCCGAACGCATCGGCGGCGGCGCGATGGAACTCGGTGTGCGTGCCGCACCGCTGGTCCGGGTCGCGGGTGCCCCCATCGGGCAGGTGCTCAGTTCGATCCTGTCGGTGGCCAAGCCCTTCGGTGGGCCGGCCGTCAAACTGTACGGGCTGACCACCACCAAAGCCGACCGCGAGGCGCTGAACCGGCCGGAGTTCTCGGCGATGTTCCTCGACGACCTGATCTTCGGCGGACGCAGGCAGATGACCGCCCCGTTCTCCGACATCCTGGCCTTCGCCAGCGACTGGGGTTTCCAGGTCTCCGACATCAAGGTGCCGGTGCGCTGGTGGCACGGCGACGACGACCACATCATCCCGTTCTCACACGGCGAACACATGGTGTCGTTGCTGCCCGACGCCAAGCTGTACCCGCTGCCCGGCGACAGTCACCTGTCGACGCTGCATCAGGCGACCGACATCATCGACGAGCTCAACGCCGTGTGGGACATCGAACGGCCGTCCAAGAAGTAGTTCAGGGAGCTGTCACCGACAGCCCCACCGCCAGACCCAGGACCACCGCCATCATCGCGAGCTGTATCGCGGCGCGGCGGATGGCCTGGGTCTGAGTGCTTTTGTGCCGTACTGCGGCGGGCACCCAGGTGATACGGTGCCGGGCGGCCAACGCGACGAGCCCGCACAGCCCTACCGATTTACCGACGACGATCAAGCCATAGCCGGTGGTGGCCAGCGCTGTCACCGACCCCAGTTCGATGACGGCCGACGCCATCCCGGACAACACCAGCAACAGCACAGCCCACAAGGCGAGTTCGGAGAACCGCGGCAGGCTCCGCGCCCAGCCGGACCGGCCGCGCACGGTCAACACCAGTGCGGCGAGAGTGCCGCACCACCACGCCGCGGCCAGCGCGTGTGCGGCCACCAGCACCGGCATGACCGCGTGCGTGCCGGGGTGCGCCGAGATCGCCACCGCGACGAGTCCGACGCCACCGAGCATCGCCACCACCTGCACAGGCACGACCGCGCCGGTGAGCAGGTGGGCGCATGCCCATCCCACCACCGCCAGCGCGCATACCGCCGCGACCAGGTCAGGTGCGCCGTGGCTCATCACCTCGGAGAACTGTCCGACGCCGATGTCGCCGATACCGGTGCCCACCTGATCGGCGGCCCGGGCCCACGCCGCCACCAGCGACGCGGCCGCCCATACCCCGCCCGTCACACCGATCGCCGTCGGCGAAGGTTCGGTGCCGAGCGTGGGCATTCCGCCCAAACCCACCAACAGAGTCGCCGCGGCCAGCGCCGCGACAGCCGGGAGCGCTGTCGCGCCGGCTGGGTCCGCGGAATCTCCGGCCGCGCCGAGCACCGCGGCTGCGACCAGACCGACGACCATCATGGGCACGCAGGCAACCACCAGCAGCACCCGTGAACGGCCGTCGGCCGGGTTCGTCGACAGTGTCAGCTCCTGCGGCGGCGTGACATCGCGACCATCGCTCCCACGCCGGTACCGATCACGACGACCGCACCGACGACGAACGGCCACACCGGAACCCCGTTGCCCGAGTCCGACTCGTCACTCGCCGACGCACCCGGTGTCCCGGTCCCGGCGACGGTGAGCGTGAATCGCCGCTGCCCTTCGACCGGATGTCCGTCGGCGGAGGTGATGCGGTAGTTGACGGTGTAGGTGCCGACCGGGCCGAGCGGGCGCAGCACGACGCTCAACCGCGGCCCGTCGACGGTGGCCTTGCCGTCCTGCCAGAAGTTGCCGTCCGGTCCGACCACGGTGAGCACCGCGAACTGCTCCTGCATCGGCTCGTTGAAGGTCAGCACCACCTCGGGCGGACCCGCCGACAGTTGCGCTCCCTCGGCCGGCACCGATGACTTCAGGGACGAATGCGCAGCAGCGGTCCCGGCCGACGCCACACCGAGCAACGCGGCCAGGAGCAGCAGAAGCACCGCAACCGGATACCGGCTACGCATGACCACCGTGGCCGGATACCGGCTACGCATGACCACCGACTCTGCGACGCCGTGAGGCGACCAGACCGAACGCCACACCCATGACGCCGACGGCCAGACCCGCCCCGCCGAGCCAGCGTGCGGTGCTGTCCGAGCTGTCGTCGGCGTCCTCGGCCGACGACTCGCCGTGACCCCCGTGGCCGCCGGTGCCGACGGGAAGTGTCAGTGTCGGTGCCGGATGATCGGGCTCGTCGCCGTTGCTCTTGGTCGGCTGATTCCAGTTCACCTTCTGGCCGTCGGCGTACGTCTGTACGGCAGGCAGTTCGACGGTCTTCTTCTCGGGGAACGGGCCACCGGCGACACGGAACTGGCCGAACTGGCCGACGGGGACACCCGACGTACCCGGCAACGCCGTCCAGGTGATCGAGGTGGCCTCCGAGGTCTTCGGGTCCTTGGCGACCTCGGCCTTCCAGCCGTTGATCATCTCGGGGCGAGCCGATTTGAGCCGGGGCAGGGTGACGGTGAGGGCGGTGGTGGCCGCGGTGTCGGACTCGTTGGGCACGACGAAGGTCACCACCCCGTATCCACCCTGGGTGAGAGTCGGGGCGTTGGCACTGACATGGGCGTCGGCCGCACCGGCGCCGAGAGTGGTGCTCGCGCCGCCCACGACGGCGACGGCACACAGTGCCGTCAGCGAAGATCGATTCATACGAAACATGATGGAGTTCAAAGCCTTTCAGGCAAGATCGGGTGCGCGCCGAGGCTTCGGGCCAGGCGCGCGGGTCGACTACAGAGGAGACTGCGACCATTCCCGGAGGCCCCCGGACACCGCCTGCGCCGGTCAGCAACGCTGTCGGCCCCACCCGCACGACCCCGGCGATCCGCGGTGCCGATCGTCGCTGGGCATACCGGCCGGTGACGAGCCTGCGAGCAGCGACCAGCACCGCGCCGACGAGCTGTGCCAGTTGCGCGGCGATCACGATCACGACCGCGGTCAGCGCGACGGCCACCGCGTGCGCGGCACTCATCGGCCAGGACACGCCGCCGGAGTGCCCGGGCATCGGGTGGGTACCGGCGGCGAGCAGCGCGTGCGCGGCGGCCTGCGCCGCCGACAGGACCGCGGCCAACCGTAACCATGTCGGCGCCGGACGACGCAGAACGGCGGCAGCGCTCTGCTGCGACGGGGCGGCGGCGATCGCGGAGACCGCACCGACACCGGTCAGCAGGACCAGGTTCGACGCCGACGCGGATTCGCCCCCCGCCGAACCGTGGGCCGCGGCACCCAGAGCGGGAACTGCGAGGACGACAGCAGCCCGGACGGGCAGCACATCTCCTCGCTCGAAACTCACGCGGTACAGCATCCCACGTCCGCCACCCGCGCCCGTGTCCGGTTCGCGGACACACCGCAATCGGGAACGGCCACCGGCGCCGGGAACAGATGACAGAATCGACGGTATGGCCCTTTCGCCCGCGGACTCCGCACCGGCGCAGACATCAGGCGCGCAGTCCGACGACACCCCCGCCACCGAGCGCGTCGTGATCCGCGAACTCACCGACTCCGACGATCTCGCGACGCTGGCCAAGGTCTTCGACGACGTGTGGCGCCCGGACCCCAGCAACCGGGTGACCGACACCGACTCGCTGCGGGCGCTGTCGCACACCGGCAACTATGTCGTGGGCGCGTTCATCGACGGTGTGCTCGCCGGCGGCAGCGTCGGGTTCTTCGGCGCGCCCGTCGGCACGACGCTGCACAGCCACATCACCGGGGTCTCCCGCCTGGGCCGCGGACACAACCTCGGCCGCGCGCTGAAGCTGTATCAACGCCAATGGGCCATCGATCGCGGACTGTCGGAGATCACCTGGACGTTCGATCCGCTGGTGTCCCGCAACGCCTACTTCAACCTGGTCAAACTCGGTGCACGGCCGCGGGAGTACCTCGTCGACTTCTATCGGCCCGACGGAACCGATCTCGCCGCCGGCGACCGGCTGTTCATGTCGTGGCCGCTCGACGTTCCTGTTCCCGACCCGCCGGTCGTCGATCCGGGCGGTCCGGGTGTCGTGTACGCGGTCGACCTGCAGGACCACGACCACCCACAGGGCAAACCCGAGGTGATCACCGACTCGGCGACCGTCGTGGTGCCGGTGCCCGGCGACATCGAGTCGATGCGGCGTACCGAGCCGATCGTCGCCGCGCGGTGGCGGGTCGCGCTGCGGGAGGCACTCGCCCCGCTCATCGGCGGGCCGGAACGTTCCCCGGTCACCTTCCTGCGGTCGGGTGCCTACGTGTTCGGGCCGGTCGGCGGACCGCCCCCGGAGTAACCGTCAGGCGAGTTCGGCGCGGATCTTCTCGGTGTGCTCACCCAGTGCGGGCACATCGCCCATGGCGAGTTCGACGTCGCCGAACGTCATCGGCGGCAGGATCGCACGCACGTCGCCCTTCTCCGTGCCGATGGTGCGCCAGCGGTCGCGGGCACTCAGCTGCGGATGATCGGCCAGACCATCGAGTTCCCGGATCTCGGCGGCCGGAACCCCCGCAGCGGCCAAGCGTGCGTCGAGGTCGTCGGTGGTGTACTTGCGGGTTTCGTCGGTAACCAGCGCGTCGACCTCGGCGCGTCTTTCCACCCGGGCGATGTTGGTGGCATAGCGCGGGTCGTCGACCAGTTCGGGACGGCCCAGGACATCGGTCATCAACGCCGCCCAGCCGCGTTCGTTCTGCACCCCGATGAGGATCTCGCCGTCGGCGGTGGGGTACCGGTCGTAGGGCACGATCGCCGCATGGCCGACGCCGGCTCGCGGCAACTGCCTGTCGCCGTACAGCCGGATGTACAGCGGGTGACTCATCCATTCGGCCATGGCGTCGAACATCGACACCGACACGGCCGCGCCCTCGCCGGTGACACCCCTGCGGACCAGCGCCGACAGTACCGCGGTGAGGACATACAGTCCGGCGCCGATGTCGGCGGCCGGGATACCTGTTTTCGCGGCGGCGTCGGGGGTACCGGTGACGGAGATGAGGCCGGTTTCGGCCTGGATGAGCATGTCGTAGGCCTTGCGGTCACGATACGGGCCGTCGTCACCGTATCCGGACAGGTCGACCACAACCAGCCGCGGATGGCCGGCGCGCAGCTCGTCGGCACCGAAGCCGAGGCGGGCAGCGGCGCCGGGTGCCAGGTTCTGCACAAACACGTCCGCGCGGGCGATGAGCTTGTGCAGCAGGGCATTGTCGGCGGAGTCGCGCAGGTCGAGGGCGATCGATTCCTTGCCGCGGTTGAGCCAGACGAAGTGGGACGCAACGCCATTCACGTCGTCGTCGTAGCGTCTGGCGAAGTCGCCGCCGTCGGGGCGTTCGACCTTGACTACGCGCGCACCGAGGTCGGCGAGGTGCCGGGTGGCCAGCGGTGCGGCCACGGCCTGTTCGAGGGTGACGACGGTGATCCCGTCCAGCGGCAGAGTTCCGGCCTGTTCTCGATCCATTCCGCAACGATCGCCGATGGTGCCGGGGCCGGTCAATTCCGGCTCACCCCCGCGGCCCGGGGCGTCCGGGCTGTGCGGACCGCATCATCGGCTCGTTATCGTAACCCTTCCCGAACACCTGTCGGGAACTGTGATCTCATGGAAGTGCAGCCCCGGGGCGTCCTTCGAAGGAGGCGACGATGACATCGACGATCGAGATCACCGGTCACAGCCAGCACGAGGCGTGGCTGGCCAAGACCATGCCGCCCATCGAGGAGGTCCGTCCCGGCCTGTGGTCGATCCCGGTCCCGATGCCCGTGTCGCCGCTGCGCTACACCCTCGTCTACGCGCTGGTCCTGCCCGACGGTCTGGCCCTCATCGACACCGGCCTGGACACCGACGAGTCGTGGCGGGCCCTCGTCGACGGCATCCACGTCACCGGCCACGACATCAGCGAGATCCGCTACGTCGCCATCACCCACCTGCATCCCGACCATTTCGGGCTGGTCCCCCGGTTGCTGGAGCACACCGACTTCACCCTCGCGATGCACAGCAACGACGCGAAGTTCATGCGCTTTCGCAGTGACTCCGAGATCCAGCGCGAACAAGACTGGGCCACAGAACAACTCGCCCGTCTCGGCGCCCCCACCGACATCCCCGAAACGGGTATGCAGCACTTCACCCGCCTACCCAAGGGCCGCACCGTCGACGTCGAACTCGACGACCACGCGCCGCTGAACCTGCCCGGCTGGAACGTCAAAGCCTTGTGGACGCCCGGCCACACCCCCGGCCACCTGTGCTTTCTCGACGAGGACGCCGGAACGGTATTCACCGGCGATCACCTGCTCCCCCGGATCAGCCCCAACGTATCCACCACGATCTTCCAGCCGACCGACCCGCTCGCCGCCTACCTCGTCTCGCTCGCACACACCGAACAACTCCCCGACGTCGAAGCACTACCGTCGCACGAATACCGTTTTCGTGGCCTGGCCGACCGAGTCACCACTCTGCTGTCCCATCACGAGGAACGTTTCGACGAGATTGCCGCCGCCGTCGCCGCGGACCCCCAGATCACCGCCTGGGAGATCGCCCGCTCGGTGTCCTGGTCCCGCCCCTTCGACGACCTACTCCTCCCCCTACAACGCATGGCCACCCGAGAAACCCACGCCCACCTCACCGTCCTGGAGTCCCGCGGCATCCTCACCCACGACGGCGAACTCCCCCAACGCTGGTCGGTGGCAGCCACCTGAGTTTGCCGGCAGACCCGGTTTCCGGGTTCAACCGCAAGGTCAGCGGCGGTCTGCCGCTACGCTCGATCCGTGTCTGTTTACTCACATGGGTTTGCCCGGGTTGCCGGGGCGGTGCCGGTCATCCGGGCCGCCGATCCGGCATTCAACGCCGAACGCACCGTCGAACTGCTGCGCGAGGCCGCTGAGCAAGACACCGCGCTGGTGGTGTTCCCCGAGCTGGGGCTGACCGGGTACAGCATCGACGACCTGGTGCAGCAGGACGCGATTCTCGACGCCGCGCTGACCGGGTTGGCGCAGGTACTGGAGGCGAGCCGGGGATTGCGGCCGGTAGTGGCGGTCGGGTTGCCGCTGAATGTCGGTGACGCGCTGTTCAATTGCGCGGCGGTGCTGCGCGACGGCGAACTGCTGGGGGTGGTGCCCAAGTCGTATCTGCCGAACTATCGCGAGTTCTACGAACAGCGGTACTTCTCCGCGGCCCGCGACGCCGTCACCAACACCGTCACCGTGCTCGGGCAGACGGTGCCGTTCGGCGCCGACCTCATCTTCGAGGCCACCGACCTGCCCGGCTTCGCGTTGCATGTGGAGATCTGCGAGGACGGATGGGTGGCGATCCCGCCGAGCACCTGGGCGTCGCTCGCGGGTGCGACGGTGCTGGCGAATCTGTCGGGCAGCCCGGTCACCGTCGGCAAGGAGAGCTACCGGAAGTCGTTGTGCACCGGGCATTCCGCCCGCTGCATCGCCGCGCATCTGTATGTGGCGGCCGGATACGGCGAATCCACCACCGATCTCGCGTGGGACGCCGACGCGCTGATCACCGAGAACGGTACGCTCCTCGCCCGCAGTGAGCAGTTCTCGATGGCCGATCAGATTATCACCGCCGACATCGACCTCGACCGGCTGCGCCAGGAACGGCTGCGGATGATCAGCCTGCGCGACCAGGCCGGGGATTTCCGGGAACAGCTGAAACCGTTGCGGCGCATCACTTTCACCTTCGGCGCCCTCGATGGCACCGACAACGACCTGCGCAGGCTGGTGCCGCGGTTCCCGTTCGTGCCCACCGGTACCGCCGACCGCGACGAACGCTGCCGCGAGGTCCGCAACATCCAAGTGCAGGGTCTGGCACAACGGTTGCGGTCCACCGGGTTACAGAAGATCGTCATCGGCGTGTCCGGCGGGCTCGACTCGACGCTCGCACTGCTCGTGGCCGTCGACACGTTCGACCGGATCGGGTTGCCGCGCACCAATATTCTCGCCTACACGATGCCGGGGTTCGCCACTGGCGGCGCCACCCTGCGCCGGGCGCACGAACTGATGGATTCGCTCGGTGTGTCGGGTACCGAACTCGACATCCGGCCCTCGTGCGAACAGATGCTCGCCGACCTGGACCATCCGTATGCCAAGGGCGAGAAGGTTTTCGATATCACCTTCGAGAACGTGCAAGCGGGCGAACGGACCTCACATCTGTTCCGGCTCGCCAATCATCACGGTGCGATCGTGCTGGGTACCGGCGATCTCTCGGAGCTGGCGCTGGGCTGGTGCACCTACGGTGTCGGCGATCAGATGTCGCACTACAACGTCAACACGTCGGTGCCCAAAACCCTTATCCAGCACCTGATCCGGTGGATGATCGACACCGGCGAGTATTCCACGCGCACCACGACGACGCTGGCGGAGATCCTCGATGACGTCATCTCCCCCGAACTCGTCCCGCCGGGAGAGGACGGCGCGGTGCAGTCCACCGAGGACACCGTCGGCCCGTACGAGCTACACGACTTCTTCCTCTACTACACCACCCGATTCGGTTACCGCCCAAGCAAAGTCGCATTCCTGGCCCGGCACGCCTGGGGTGATCGCACCCGCGGCCCGTGGTCGGAGATGATGCCGGCCGACCGTCGCAACGAATACGACGACGACACCATCGAGCACTGGCTCGCCGAGTTCCTGCGGCGCTTCATGGGTGCGCAGTTCAAACGCACCGCGATGCCCAACGGCCCCAAGATCGGTTCGGGTGGCTCGCTCTCACCACGCGGGGACTGGCGGTCCCCGTCCGACGTCTCCGCCCGCACCTGGCTGGACGAACTGCAAAACCGCTAGTCACAGGTTTCGAGGAGTTTGGCGAGTTCGTCCTCGAAGGAGTGGGCGAGCTTGTCGAGTTCGGGGACCAACTCGGTACAGGCGAGGAGGCCGACGTTGATGGACTTGTCGACGGAGAACACGCTGATGTTGAGTCCGAGACCGTGGAAGATCGGGCCGAGCGGGTACACGCCCACCACGCGCGCGCCGAGGTAGTACAGCGGCAGCGGCGGACCGGGAACATTGGACACCACGACGTTGAACACCGGTGGGTGCAGCGCCGAAAGTTTGCGCCCACCATAGGATTTCATCAGCTGCTGGAGGATCTCACCGGGCGCGAACTGAGCCCACGCCCGCAGGATGTTGGCGTCGATGTCAGCGTGATGGTCCTTGGACCGCCGGGCCAGTTCGGCAGCCCGGTCGACGCGTTCCACCGGATCATCGACGTCGGTGGCCAACTGGGTGAACATGCCGCTGACCTTGTTGGTCCCGGATTCGACGAGTGCGGTCTCGTCGGTGCCGTGCACCGACACCGGCACCATCGCCACCAGCGGCCGGTCCGGCAGACCCCCGTGATTGTCCAGGTACGTCCGCAACGCGCCCGCGGCGATGGCCAGCACCACGTCGTTGATCTTGGCACCGTACTTGTTCTTGATGCGTTTGACGTCGTCGAGTGGCAGCTGGGTGAGCGCGAGCGAGCGGTGCGGCGTGATGGGAGCGTTGAAGGGCGTGCCGGGAGCCTGGAACGGCAGCGGCATCGCCGAACCCTCGAGTGCGCGTTTGGCCCAGCCGATCGGCACCTGGACGGTGCCGGGCAGCAGCCGGGCCAGCGCCAACGGCCGTTGCACGAAGTTCAGCGCCCCGCCGACTGCCATCGTCAGCCGCGATGTGCCGCCCGCGGTCTCCTTGATCTTGTCGGCGTCGAGCTGCGGCGGCTCGGGGGTGATGGTGCACAGCTGCGAGAGCATCTCGGCGCTGGTGACGCCGTCGACGTTGGCGTGATGCATGCGCAGCACCACTGCCACGTTGCCGTTGGACATCCCCTCGATGACCCACATCTCCCACAGCGGTTTGCTGCGGTGCAGTTCGCGGCCGGCGATGTGGCCGATCAGTTCGGTGAGCTCGCGTTCGCCGCCGGGGGCGGGCACGCCGACGCGCCGCACATGCTTCTCGATGTCGAAGTCGGCGTCCTCGACCCACACCGGGTGGTCGATGTTGAGCAGCGAGTTGTCGAGTTTGCGCCGGAAGTTGGGCATCGCTGAGATGCGGCGGCTCAGCTCGTCGCGCATCGCGTGGAACGAGTAGCCGTTGGGCATCGTCGACGGGTCGATCTCGATGACACCGACCACGTGCATCAGCTGCGATCGGGTCTCCAGGTACAGAAACGACGCATCCAAACCGCTCAGACGTTCCATCGGTCCGCGCACCTCCATCACACCCGGACGGCGCCGGGCCAGTTTTCCATCGCACACCGCCGACGAGCGGGCGCGTCACGATCATTGCAGACTGCGGACCCCGACCATCGCGGGATACTGAAACGGTCTCGCCACAACAACCTAGCGCTTGCTAGGTTATGGGCGATGACATCCACCTCGCCCCGATTCACCGCCGCCGAACTCGACGCCGCATTCACCGCATTCCAGGCGACCGTCGCCGAGATCGCGATCAGCCGCGACTGGGACCGGTTCGCCGAGCAGTTCACCGTCGACGCCGACTACATCGAACATGCCCTGGGCACCATGCACGGCCGCGAGGAGATCCGCGAATGGATCTGGCGGACGATGACTGCCTTCCCCGGTAGCCACATGACCGGCTATCCGTCGCTGTGGCATGTCGTCGACGAAGAACGGGGCCGGGTGATCTGCGAGGTCGACAACCCGATGCGCGACCCCGGCGACGGCACCGCCATCACTGCGACGAACATCACCATCCTCACCTACGCCGGCGACGGCCTGTGGAGCCGCGAGGAGGACGTCTACAACCCGCTCAAGTTCGCGATCGCGGCGATGCGCTGGTGCGAAAAGGCACTGGAGCTGGGAACTCTCGACGACGCGGCACGTGAATGGATGACCGGGCCGGGGGCGATGTTCCGGCGCCGAAGCTGACAACAGACCCTTCGAAAGCGGATCGCACGCACCCGACACCCAGGCTACGGAACCGTAACCTGGACTTGGGCGTGCGCCCGAGTGTGCCGTATGGTAGGGCACCGACCGGCCCACACTCTGATCCGCCCGAAGGACTGTAATGACTCGTGAACTGACGCAATTGGAACTCCTCCGAGAACTGGAGTCCGTTGCCGAGGCCAACGTGAATCGCCACCTGAAGGCGGCGCGGGACTGGAATCCCCACGACTACGTGCCGTGGGACGAGGGCCGTAACTTCGCCGCGCTCGGCGGTGTCGACTACGAGCCCGAGCAGTCCCGACTCAGCGACGTCGCCCAGGCCGCGATGATCACCAACCTGCTCACCGAGGACAATCTGCCGTCCTACCACCGGGTGATCGCCGACAACTTCTCGATGGACTCGGCGTGGGGCTACTGGGTGGGCCGCTGGACCGCCGAGGAGAACCGGCACGGCATCGCCATGCGCGACTACCTCGTGGTGACCCGCGGCGTCGACCCGGTGGCCCTCGAACAGGCCCGCATGCTGCACATGACCAGCGGCTACTCCCCCGAGCTGACCGCCGGCGACCGCATCGACGAGTTCACCACCCCCACCGGCCAGATGGGCATCCTGCGGTCGGTCGCGTACGTGACGTTCCAGGAGCTGGCCACCCGCGTCAGCCACAAGAACACCGGCAAGGCCTGCAACGATCCGATCGCCGACAAGCTGCTGCAACGCATCGCTGCCGACGAGAACCTGCACATGCAGTTCTATCGCAACATCTGCGGTGCGGGCATGGACATCGCCCCCGACCAGACGCTGCGCGCGGTCACCGACGTCGTCACCAACTTCCAGATGCCGGGCGCCGGCATGCCCAACTTCCGCCGGCACGGCGTGCTGATGGCCAAGCACGGCATCTACGACCTGCGCCAGCACCTCGACGAGGTCATCATGCCGGTGCTGCGCAAGTGGGACGTCTTCGGCCGCGACGACTTCGGTCCCGAGGGCGAGCAGACCCGCGAGGAACTCGCCTCGTTCCTCGAACAGCTCGAACGCGACACCGTCAAGTTCGAGGAGATGCGCGACCGTTCACTGGCCCGCGAAGCCCTCAAGCGAGCCCGGCAGCAGCAGGAGAAGAAGGCGTCCTGAGCACCGCACTCGACACCCGCGAACGCCTGCGCATCGGCTCCATCGAACTCGCCAGTCCCGTCGTGCTGGCCCCGATGGCCGGTGTCACCAACGTCGCGTTCCGCACCCTGTGCCGCGAACTCGAGCTCGAACGTACCGGCACGGTGTCGGGGTTGTACGTGTGTGAGATGGTCACCGCCCGCGCTCTCGTCGAACGGCATCCGGTGACGATGCACATGACCACGTTCGCCCCCGAGGAGAATCCGCGGTCGATGCAGCTGTACACCGTCGACCCGGAGTACACCTACGCCGCGGCCAAGATGATCGTCGACGAGAATCTCGCCGACCACATCGACATGAACTTCGGCTGCCCGGTGCCCAAGGTCACCCGCAAGGGTGGCGGATCGGCGATCCCCTACAAGCGCAAGCTGTTCGAGCGCATCGTCGCCGCCGCGGTCCGCGCCACCGAGGGCACCGACATCCCGGTGACGGTCAAGTTCCGCATCGGCATCGACGACGAGCACCGCACCCATCTCGACGCCGGCCGCATCGCCGCCGCCGAAGGCGCCAAAGCCGTTGCGCTGCATGCCCGGACCGCGTCGCAGCGATACTCGGGCACCGCCGACTGGGACGAGATCACCCGGCTCAAGGAGCACGTCACCGACGTCCCCGTGCTCGGTAACGGCGACATCTTCGAACCCATCGACGCGGTGGCGATGATGGAGCGCACCGGCTGCGACGGCGTGGTCATCGGGCGCGGTTGTCTGGGCCGTCCGTGGCTGTTCGCCGAGCTGTCGGCGCTGCTGAACGGTCGGCCGGCACCGCAGGCCCCGACACTCGGGCAGGTCTCGGACATCATCATCCGGCACTGCGAGCTGCTCATCGCGCACTACGACCATCTGGAGGGCGGCGGCGAGTTCAAGGGCTGCCGCGAGATCCGCAAACACGTGGCGTGGTATTTGCGCGGATTCCCCGCCGGTTCGGAGATCCGCTCGCGGATGTCGCTGGTGACCACCCTCGACGAACTGCGCGAGCTGGTCGGTGCGCTACCCGCCGACGCGCCGTTCCCCACCGACGGCCACGGCCCGCGGGGCCGACAGGGGTCACCGGCGAAGGTCGCCCTGCCCGAGGGCTGGCTCGACGACCCGTACGAGGACATCGTCCCCGAGGGTGCCGAGATCATGCATT
>NZ_JAGQTN010000037.1 GCF_020438995.1 Gordonia sp. (in: high G+C Gram-positive bacteria) | reverse complement strand
TGTCCACGGTCGCCGAAGGGTTCGCCGGCCTCGATGACGTGTGCCTGTCGTTGCCGGCGGTGGTCGGCCGCTCCGGTTGTGGTCGGCGCCTCGACGTCAAACTGTCCGACGACGAGCGCGCCGGCCTGCTCGCCTCCGCGCAGACGTTGCGCGAGATGCAGGCCGGATTCGGCCTGTAGCGCTTGCTCCGCGGTAGGTCGGGACCGGTTCTCGGTCGTGCCGCACCCCACCTTGCTGCTTATGCGGAGGCGGTCAGGCCGAGGTTGTCCCGCAGGGTGGTGCCCTCGTAATCGGTGCGGTAGACGCCGCGTTCCTGCAGCAGAGGAATCACTTCGTCGACGAAGCGGTCGAGTCCGCCGGGGGTGATGTGTGGTACCAGGATGAAGCCGTCGGCGGCCTCGTCCTGGACGTTTTTGTTGATGGCGGCGGCGATGGTCGACGCCGAGCCGACGAATGATTGGCGGCCGGTGACCTTGATGATGAGTTCGCGGGTGGTGAGGTTGCCGGCTTCGGCGATCCGGCGCCATTCGTTCGCGATGTCGCGGGGGTCGCGGTGATGGCGGGTGCTGGCCCGGCCTTTGGCGATGGTGTTGTCGCCGGGGACGGGGTCGACGGTCGGCAGCGGGCCGTCGGGGTCATGGGAGGACAGGTCGCGGTTCCACAGTTGTTCGAGGAAGTTGATCGCTGTCGCGGGACTGACCTGGGCGAGGCGGACGTCGTGAGCGATGTCGGCGGCTTCGGTGTCGGTGGCGCCGATCACGAACGACGCCGCGGGCAGCACCAGCAGGTCGTCGTTCGCCCGCCCGTATGCGGGGAGTCTGCGTTTGACGTCGGCGTAGAAAGCCCGTCCGTCGTCGTATTTTGCGTGCCGGGAGAAGATGGCGTCGGCTGTGGCCGCGGCGAACTCACGGCCCTCCTCGGAATCGCCGGCCTGGAAGATCACCGGGCGGCCCTGCGGTGAGCGGGGCACTGCGAACCGGCCGGTGATGTCGAATTGTGAGCTGTGATAGTCGAATACGCCGGCGTCGTCGCGTTCGAGGAACTGTCCCGACGAGGCGTCGGCGACAACGTCGCCGTCGGCCCACGAATCCCACAGGGTGGTGGCGGCGTCGAGGAACTCCTTGGCCCGGGTGTAGCGCTGATCGGCCGTCAGGTAGCCGCCGCGCCGGAAGTTCTCGCCGGTGAACTCGTCCCAGGAGGTCACCACATTCCATGCGGCCCGGCCACCCGACAGATGGTCGAGAGTGGCGAATTGCTTTGCCACCTCGACGGGTTCGTTGAACGTGGAGTTGATGGTGCCGGTCAGGCCGAGATAGTCGGTGACCGCGGCGAGCGCCGACAGCACGGTGAAGGTGTCGGGCCGGCCGACCACGTCGAGTTCGTAGATGAGTCCGTTCTGCTCGCGGATCCGCAGCCCCTCGGCGAGGAAGAAGAAGTCGAATCTGCCGCGCTCGGCCGTCTGCGCCAGGTGCACAAAGGAATTGAACTCGATATGACTGCCCGCGGCCGGATCGCCCCACACCGTGGTGTTGTTGACGCCGGGAAAGTGGGCGGCGAGGTGAACCTGCTTACTCATGACACGGAAACCTTTCCGGCGAATAGATTGTCGGGCCGACGCAGGCCGAGTCGGCGTCGCAACGTGTGCTCGTTGTAGGACTTACGGAACACGCCACGGTCCTGGAGGATCGGCACCACCGACCGGGTGATGGCCCTCAGATCGTCGGGAAGCGTGGCCGGACGCAACCGGACACCGCCGATTCCACTCTGCGACGCCCAGTACTCGATCCGGTCGGCGATCGTTGTCGCTGAGCCGACAATGACGTCCGCGTCGCTGGAATAGGGTTGTGCGGAAAGGCTATTCAGGTCTTCTTCCCGGCGGTGCGCGTCGGAGTCGGTGTCGCCGATGGTCACCGCGATGTCGACGAAGAGGCGCGCTGGGGCGTCGGTGCGACCGTCGCCGATGGTGGCCACGATTGCGGCGGCGGACGTCGCATCGGCCGGTGTGATGAACCCGATATCGGCTGAGCCGGCAATGAATCCGTACTCGGCATCGGTGTGTCCGAGCGCGGCGGTCGGCGGTCTGCCCTGCGGCGGTCGTGGTGTGATCGACGGCCCGCGCACGGAGAAATACTCGCCGGTGAAATCGGCGTAATGCAGTCTGTCGCGGTCGATGAAACGTCCGGTGGCCGTATCCCGGATCTCGGCGCCGTCCTCCCACGAATCCCACAGCAGCCGCAGCACTCTGGCGTATTCGGCGGCTTCGTCGAAGAGTCCGCGATCATGCGGATCGGGGAATGTGCGGCGGCCGAACAGCGCCGCTTCCCGGGCATCACCGGAAACCTTGAGCCGCACACCCGCCCGGCCTCCACCGACAAAGTCGAGTGTGGCGACGGCCTTGGACAGATGAAACGGTTCGGTGTGCGTGACCACCGCGGTGGGGATCAACCCGATGTGGTGGGTCAGCGGTGCCACCCGGGACGCTACGAGAACCGAATCAAGTTGGCCGGCAACCAGGTCCGTGCGATCTTCGGCGATCCCGGTGCCCAGCGGGGTGAATCCGTCCTCGAACGTGACGAAGTCCAGTAGGCCGGCCTCGGCCTCGATGACCAGATCCGCCCAGTACCGCGCCGTCAGCAGGTCGTGGGGCCGGGCATCGGCCGCCCGCCAGGCACCCGGATGCCATCCCGTTCCGGTCAGCGCCACTCCCAGGTGCAGATTCGTGCCGGTCACCGCTTCTCCCCACTGTCGTTGTCGTGCCGCTGTCGTCGTCGCTTCTGTGGCGGCAACACCGCCGGTTCGTGGCCCGTTCCGCAGTGGCCGGATGCGATCTCACTGACTCAAACCCTGGCGCCGGCGCGCGATTTGCGGCGCACTGAACTTGCGGACAATCAGGACAGGAGGCGACATGGTTTCCGATGCACCGATGAGGGCACTCGTCGTGGCGTGGTGGCACGGGCTCGGCGACGTCATCGAGGCACGATCACGGCAACTCGCCGCCGCGGCCTGTACGCATCCGGAAGCCCCGCCACCCCACTGACCGGAAGTCTGGCATACCGATCAGTGGGGTGGTCGGGGTCGCGTCCAGCCGAGCCCGACATGGACGCGGATGAGCGCTGGTCCGCGGCTCGCCGCGATAGTGTGGGGCGCATGGCTGTGAGTCGACCGACCAAGTCCGATGCCGCTGTGCGGGCTCCGCGTACGCGGATGACGGCTCCGCAGCGTCGCGCCCAGCTGATCGAGGTAGCGCGGGGGTTGTTCGCCGAGCGCGGCTTCGAGGGCACCTCCATCGAGGAGATCGCGCAGCGCGCCAGCGTGTCCAAACCCATCGTCTACGAGCATTTCGGTGGCAAGGAGGGTCTCTACGCGGTGGTGGTGGACCGCGAAATGGAAACTCTGCTCGAGATGGTCACCGCGTCGCTCTCACGCAACAGCTCGTTGCACCGCATTCAGTCGGTGGCATTGGCGTTGCTTACCTATATGGAGGAACGCACCGACGGGTTCCGCATCCTGATGCGTGGTGAGAGCACCAGTACCGGCGGGTTCTCCAGTCTGCTCAACGATGCGATCAGCCAGGTCGAGCACATCCTGGCCGGCGAGTTCGATCGGCGTGGCTTCGATCCCGCACTCGCTCCGATGTACGCGCAGGCGCTGGTGGGGATGGTGTCGGTGACTGCGCAGTGGTGGCTCGACGTGCGTGAACCGTCGAAGGAGGTGGTGGCCGCGCACCTGGTCAACCTGTGCTGGAACGGTTTGGCCCGCCTCAACCCCAACCCGCGCCTGATCTCCACCGATGCGTCGGGCAAACGTTCGTCCGACACGGTCGCCGACGACTGATCGCTACTGGGCGCCGACGCTGTATTGCAGGTAGACGGTGTCGACCCACTGGCCGGCCTTGTAGCCGGTGGCACGCAGCCGTCCGGCGTGGGTGAAGCCGTGTTTGAGATGCAGCGCGATCGAGGCCTCGCCGCCCGTCGCGGCGATGACGGCGATGATCTGCCGGACGTCGGTGTGTTCGGCGTCGGCAAGCATCCTGCTCATCAGGGCCGAGCCGATGCCTTTGCCGCCGAGTCCGGGTCGCAGGTAGATCGTGTCCTCGCTGGTCTGACCGTAGGCGGGCATATTGCGGAAGGCACCGAGGTAGGCGAATCCGGCGACCTCGTCCCGTTCGTCGCTGTCGACGGCGACGAGGAACGGGCGGCCCGCGGTGGTGATCGCGGTGAATTTCTGTTCCCACACGTCCAGGGCCGGTGCGGTGGTGTCGAAGGTGGCGACGGTGTGCTCGACGTAGTGCCGGTAGATGTCGGCGATCTGTGGGCAGTCAGCGATCCCGGCGGGCCGGACGACGATACTCATGCCCAAAGTTGTAGTCGCTCGGGCTCGGTACCGCACGGGACACTAGACTCAACCGGGTGTCTACGCCTGCCCTACATGGATTAGCCGCCGTCACATGTAACGACAAGGCGTTCGCCGGGCTCGTGGATCGGCGCACCGAGCCGGAATTGAACATCACCGCACCGGATGCGGCGCGGCCGTTCGTCGTCTCCGCCCTTGCCGAACGGGATTCCTCGCCGCTGCTGGTGGTGTCGGCCAACGGTCGTGAGGCCGACGATCTGACCGCCGAACTGGCCGAACTGCTCGGCGATCCGAATGCTGTGGTGCAGTTCCCGTCATGGGAGACGCTGCCGCACGAGCGACTGTCCCCGAGCGCGGACACCGTCGGCCGCCGGCTGGCGGTCCTGCACCGGCTCGCCCACCCCGAGGGTGATCCGCTGCGGGTGGTGGTGACGACGGTCCGCTCGCTGGTGCAGCCGATGGCGCCAGGCCTGGGGGAGGCTCGCTCCATCACCCTGACCGAGGGCATCGAGATCGACTTCGACGGATTGCTCGCCCAACTCGTCGAGATGGCCTACGAACGCGTCGACATGGTGGGCCGTCGCGGCGAATTCGCTGTCCGCGGAGGCATTCTCGACGTGTTCCCGACCACGGCCGATTATCCGGTGCGGGTCGAGTTCTGGGGCGACGAGATCAGCGAGATCCGCGCCTTCTCTGTCGCCGACCAGCGCAGTCAGCCCGAGATCGACACCTCCGCCGTACGGATCCATCCGTGCCGAGAGTTGGTGCTCAGCACCGAAGTCCGGGTGCGGGCGGCCGAACTCGCCGGTGAGTCGGGCGACGACCAGCAACTCGGGGAGATGCTCACCAAACTGTCCGAAGGCATCCCGGTGGCCGGCATGGAGGCGCTGATCCCGGCGCTTGTCGACGGGGAGATGCAACTGCTCACCCAGGTCGTGCCCGACGGGACCCGCGTACTGATCCTCGACCCGGAGAAGGTCCGCACGCGGGCAGCGGGTCTGGCCGAGACGGGCGCCGAGTTCCTGGAAGCCTCCTGGCAGGCGGCGGCGATCGGCGCCGACGCCCCGATCGACACCCGCGGCACCGCGATCGATCTGGAGGCCAGCGCCTATCGTTCGCTGGAGGCGGTGCGCCGGGCCACCCTGCGTGCCGACAAGCCGTGGTGGACGATCAGCCCGCTGTCGTCGGGCTCCGGTGACGAGGTGGAACTGGAGCTGACCGCCGGTCCCGCACCGCATGGTGAGGAACCGGAGATCAAGAAGACCTTCGCGATGCTGCGCGCACATGTCACCGACGGTGGCACTGCGGCAATCGTGGTGGCGGGCAAGGGAACCGCGCAACGCGTGTGTGAACGCCTCGCCGACGCCGAGGTACCGTCTGGCCTGGCCGAATCCGGTGCGACACCGGAACCGGGCCAGGTGTCGGTATTCCACGGCACTCTCCGCGGCGGACTGGTGTGCCCGGGGGCGCGGCTGGTGATCGTCACCGAAACCGACCTCACCGGAACGCGCGTCGCCGGCGTACGCGACGGCCGTAAGCTTCCGGCCAAGCGCCGCAACCAGGTTGATCCGCTGGCCCTGACCGCCGGTGATCTGGTGGTGCACGACCAGCACGGCATCGGCAAGTTCGTGGAGATGATCGAACGCACGGTGTCGGGGGCGCGCCGCGAATACCTGGTCATCGAATACGCGGCCGGTAAACGCGGTCAGCCCGGCGATCGGCTGTTCGTGCCGATGGACGCCCTCGATCAATTGTCCCGGTACGTGGGCGGCGAGCAGCCGTCGCTGTCCAAGCTCGGCGGTTCCGATTGGCAGAACACCAAACGTAAAGCGCGCAAGGCCGTTCGGGAGATCGCCGGTGAGCTGGTGCAGTTGTACGCGGCCCGCCACGCCGCACCCG
This sequence comes from Gordonia sp. (in: high G+C Gram-positive bacteria), assembly GCF_020438995.1. Taxonomy (GTDB): domain Bacteria; phylum Actinomycetota; class Actinomycetes; order Mycobacteriales; family Mycobacteriaceae; genus Gordonia. Next base: position 2,148 of record NZ_JAGQTN010000037.1, on the reverse strand, counting down.
GTTTCGCGTTCAGCCCCGATACTCCGTGGCAGCGGGAAATGGAGGACGCGTTCGACTTCACCGAAACCGTCGACCAGATGACGGTGATCGCCGAGGTCAAATCCGATATGGAACGGCCTGTTCCGATGGACCGGGTGGTCGTCGGCGACGTAGGTTACGGCAAGACCGAGATCGCGGTGCGGGCGGCGTTCAAGGCGGTGCAGGACGGTAAGCAGGTGGCCGTGCTGGTGCCCACAACCATTCTGGCGCAACAGCATCTGCAAACGTTCAGTGAGCGGATGACCGGTTTCCCGGTGCGTGTCAAAGGGCTTTCCCGGTTCACCGACGCCAAGGAATCCAAACAGATCATCGACGAAATGGCTTCGGGTGAGGTCGATATCGTCGTCGGCACCCATCGCCTGCTGCAGACCGGACTCGTGTGGAAGGACCTCGGGCTGGTGATCGTCGACGAGGAACAACGGTTCGGCGTCGAACACAAGGAACACATCAAATCGTTGCGCACCCACGTGGATGTGCTCACGATGTCGGCCACCCCGATCCCGCGCACCTTGGAGATGTCGATGGCCGGTATCCGGGAGATGTCGACGATCCTGACTCCGCCGGAGGAACGGCATCCGGTGCTCACCTATGTCGGTGCGTACGCTGCCAAACAGGTGACCGCGGCGATTCGCCGTGAACTGCTGCGCGACGGTCAGGTGTTCTACGTACATAATCGGGTCTCCACCATCGACAAGACCGCCAAAGAGATCGCGGCAATGATTCCTGAGGCCAAAGTGGTTGTGGCGCATGGTCAGATGAACGAGGACCAGCTGGAGAAGACGGTCGCCGGATTCTGGAACCGCGACTTCGATGTGCTCGTGTGTACGACGATTATCGAGACCGGTCTCGATATCTCCAACGCCAACACGCTGATCGTCGACCGGGCCGAGAACCTGGGCCTGTCGCAGCTGCATCAGTTGCGCGGACGCGTTGGCCGTAGCCGGGAACGCGGCTATGCGTATCTGCTGTACAGTCCCGAAAAGCCGCTCACCGAAACGGCTTATGACCGGTTGGCGACGATCGCGCAGAACAACGAACTCGGTGCCGGTATGGCCGTCGCGCTCAAGGACCTCGAGTTGCGTGGCGCCGGAAACGTTCTCGGTGCCGAACAGTCCGGGCACGTGGCGGGTGTCGGTTTCGATCTGTACGTGCGGCTCGTCGGTGAGGCGGTGGAAGCGTACCGGGCGGCCGCCGACGGGCAGACCGTACAGACCGAGGAGACGGTCGAGGTGCGGATCGATCTGCCGGTCGACGCACACATCCCCGTCGAGTACGTCGATTCGGACCGCCTGCGGTTGGAGGCCTACCGCAAACTGGCCGCGGCGACCGATGACGACGCCGTGACCGGGATTCTCGCCGAACTCACCGACCGCTACGGCGAACCGCCCGAGGAGACACAGCGTCTGGCGGCGATAGCCCGACTGCGACTGCGGTGCCGCGAACGGGGAGTCGCCGAACTCGGGGTGGTGGGCACGTCGGTCAAGATCTCCCCGCTCACCCTCCTCGACAGCGAACAGGTCCGGCTCAAACGGATCTACTCCTCGGCCACGTACCGGGCGACGACGTCGGTGATCACGCTGCCCTTGCCGCGGACCGGGGGCGTGGGATCGGCGCGGTTGCGCGACGACGCGCTCATCGAGTACCTCACCAAGTTCCTCATCACGATGCGACCGCTCGCGGCATGACCGAGAAGCGTTCCGGCGAAGCGCTGTTGGAGGCCGTCGCACTGATGGATACGTTGCGGCGCAACGGCCCGTGGGAGAGCACCCAGACGCATGCGTCGTTGCGACGCTACCTGATCGAGGAAACCTACGAGCTGCTCGACGCCATCGACGCCGACAACCCGGCCGATCTCCTCGAAGAACTCGGAGACCTGCTGCTACAGGTGCTCTTTCACGCCCGCATCGCCGCCGACCGTAGCAGCGCCTCCTTCGACATCAACGACGTCGCCCGCTCCTTCACCGCCAAGGTATCGGGCCGCACCAAGGGCATCCTCGACGGTGCACACGCCGACCTCGACACCCAGATCCGCGAATGGGAAGAACTCAAAGCTGCTGAGAAGAAACGTGATTCGGTATTCGACGGCATCGCCTTGAGCCAGCCCGCCCT
>NZ_JAGQTN010000299.1 GCF_020438995.1 Gordonia sp. (in: high G+C Gram-positive bacteria) | reverse complement strand
CTGGCCAAGAACTTCATCCGCGTGAACACCGTGCACCCGTCGGCGGTCAACACCCCGATGGTCGCCAACGCCGAATACGGCGAGTTCATCAACACCCACCCCGACGTGGCCAGCGATCCGGCCTTCAAGAACCCGATGCCCGTCGAGATGATCGAGGCCGTCGACATCAGCAACGCGATGGTGTTCCTCGCCTCCGACGAGGCCCGCTACATCACCGGCGTCACCCTCCCCGTCGACGCCGGCTACAACAACCGCTGACGGTCATCTTCCGTCATCATGGGCCACCAAACGTCGCCGGTGTGGAACTATTCGGCGAGCCACCACACGATTGGGTGTTCGCCGAGCCCTTCCGGTGGTGTTTCGGCAAGGCCGATGAGGGCCTGTGCGAGTTTGGCTAGGCCCGGCCGGGTCCGTGGAAATCTGCTGTGATGACAGAACACCACTCCGAAGTGGTTGGGCACCAGGCTGATTGCTACACCGAATGTTGCCACGTCCTCCGTGACGACGACTCTGTGCTCGGCCACGGCATGCTCCAGTACCGCACGGTCGTCGGCTCCGCGGAGTTCCGGTCGATCACGGGCCAGGGCGACGGCATCGACACCGGCCGAAGCGAGGTCGTCGGCGAGGCGTCCCGGATAGTGTTCATCGAGCAGGTAGGTGATGCTCACGCGTTACCGAGGGCTTGGCGACGCTCCCACGCGGCGACCGCCTCGTCCTGTGCGAGGTGGTGCCGGGTGATGAGGCCGTCGATCTCCTGACGATTGTCGGCCCAGTAGGCCAGGGCGGTCTCGACAGACTTCATGCTCAAACCCAACGTGTCGGCCAGGTCGCGTGCTGTGCGGTGCTCAGGCTCGTGCTGTAGCCATGCTTCGGCAACAGTCCACACTTGTGGGCCACTGATGAGCGCAGCCCGGCGTTCGCCGGTCACCTCGGTGACGAAGACGATCCCGCGGTGCGCCTCAGCGCGTAACCACTCACTGACCGCTTGGCTGATGACGGTGGATTTGCCCGCGCCCACGCGCGCGGCATAACTCGACAGCGCCTTGTCCACGTCGTCGGGCAGTCGAATATGCGTTGCCGTAGCCATGTCCTACAGTGTAGCCGCAAGTGTGACTGTCGGCTTCCGCATCAGGTCACATCTTCCGGCTCGATAGTTCGCCTGCGGCGGACGAGGGCGGGTACGGGGGCTGCGGCGACCACCGTGAACGGGACGGCGATCGGGAAATCGGCTCTCTGCGAGGTGAACTCGTAGTCGCGGACCAGGGTCGCCAGGGCGAGAGTCGCCTCCAGCATCGCGAACTGGTCGCCGACACATTTGCGACGCCCACCGCCGAATGGCAGGTACTGCCAGTGGTCGAGCGTCTTCATCTTGTCGGGGGTGAAGCGGTCCGGATCGAAGCGCAGCGGATCGTCCCAGAGTGCCGGATCGCGATGCATCGCATAGAAGGACAGGGACACGACGGTGCCGGGACTCAACCGGAAACCGTCCGCCGCCAGGTCGTGTTCGATGGTGCGGATCGCCCCGGCACCGGGTGGGCACAATCGCAACGCCTCATGCAGAACACGCACAGTGCATTCGAGGCCGCCGACGTCCTGCGGGGACAGTTCCGGCCCGCACGATGACGCCTCGGCGCGCACCTGCTCCTGAATCTCGGGGTGATTGCCGAGAGCCCACAGGGAGTAGGCGAGCGTGGTGGCGGTGGTGTCGTGGCCGGCGACCAGGAAGGCCGCCAGCTCTTCCGCCACTTCCGCGTCGGTCAGGGTCTCGCCGGTGTCGGCATCGTGGGCACCGATCAAAGCTCGTACCAGTGGCGCATCGACCGTGGGATCCTCGTGGCAGCGCCGGACGATGTCGTCGGCGGCCGATCGGATCTCCCTCGCGGCCGCATACGCACGACGGTGTGCGGGAGTGGGAAGTTGATGTGGCGGGCGCAGTGGTGCGAGTGCGCGGTCGGTGATGTGCGCCAGCACAGTCCGGATCGCGTGTCCCAGTGATTCGGTGCGGGCGACGTCCATGTCGATGCCGAACATGGCCCGGGTGACCGCATCGAGGGTCATCCTGCGAACCTCGGCGTCGATGTCGATCGTCGCCGCCGGACCCCACTCGGTCATCCGTGATCGCGCTGCGGCGCTCATGTCCCCGGCGTAGTCCTGCACTCGATTCTTGGTGAACAGCGGCTGTACGGCTTTGCGGTGTGCGGTCCAGGGGTGATCCTGCATGTCGAAGAGGTTGTAGCCCAGGACATATCGCATCTCGACGAACAGCGGCGAGGTCTTGTCCGCGCTGCCGTGCGGGGCGGTGAGAACATCGCGGATGCCTTGTGGCGACGTGATGAAGACGATCGGGGGCATCAGCGACTTGGGACCGAGCTTGACCATGACGACAGGTCCGGCCGAGTCGCGAACCGTTTCGGCGAATGTGTGGAACTCCCGGATCTCACGCAACTGGCGCAACTTGGGGAGCGGGCAGCGTGGGGGTGGTGGCAGCGTGGAGACGTCGGGCTGAGCGGATCGAGTGGCCATGGCGGCCTCCGTGTCGGGGCAAGAAGTCGGCTGTTATGCGCGTCGTCGCGCGGCTGTGTGGGACTGACGTCGATGCGGTGGAGAGTGCGG
>NZ_JAGQTN010000298.1 GCF_020438995.1 Gordonia sp. (in: high G+C Gram-positive bacteria) | reverse complement strand
TCTTGCGGTCGGGGGCCACCTCGAATACGTGGTGGGTCATCGCGGGCACCGGCGAGGACGCCTCGTCGACCGAATGCAGCGTCGGCGAATGCAGGAACTTGCGGGCCAGGACGTCGACGCCGTTGTCGAGGGTGGCCGAGAACAGCAGCCGCTGGCCGTCGGTGGGGGTGGCCTTCATGATGCGGGTCACGCCGGGCAGAAAGCCCAGGTCGGCCATGTGGTCGGCCTCATCGAGGACAGTGATCTGCACCTTGTCGAGCCGAACGATGCCCTGGCCCATCAGATCTTCGAGACGGCCGGGGCACGCGACGACGATGTCGACGCCGCGGCGGAACGCCTCTACCTGACGACCTTGTTTGACGCCACCGAACACGGTGGTGACGACGAGGTTCTCGGTCTGCGCCAGCGGGCTGATGGCGGCGGCGATCTGGGTGGCCAGTTCGCGGGTGGGGGCCAGGATCAGACCGGTCGGCGCCCCGGAGGTGCGGCGGATCCGGCCTTCGGCCTTGGCCTGGGCCAGGCGTGCGACGACGGGGATCGAGAATGCGAGGGTCTTGCCGGAGCCGGTCTTGCCGCGGCCGAGCACGTCGCCGCCGGCGAGGGTGTCGGCCAGGGTGGCCGCCTGGATCTCGAAGGCTTCTGTCTTCCCTTCTGCGGCAAGTACTTTCACAAGACTTGCGGGCACGCCGAGGGATTCGAATGTCGTGGTCAAAGTATGTGCTTTCACTATCTGGACACGCCTACGACGCCCGGTTCTGAGCGGAGGATGTCAATGGGCGAACACGCGGGCTTGCGAGCTCGTTCGCCGTACGAAAGTCTGGTGGCGGGTTGATCACCCGCAACGAAGCGTTCTACGACGCGTTGCCGCACCGTGGCGCGGACACTTCGTCCTACACTACCCGCCGGTAACCCCGGCGGCCAACCGGTTTTGTGGTGACCTCGCCCACTGTGCGCGTGCGCACTGGGCCCCGAGGCCGTGGCGCTCACCACCGCCCAGGCCGAGCCGACCAAATCCCGTGCCATGTACGTGATAGCCGGGGTCGCGGTGCTCATCACCTGGCCGCTGGGTGCGCTGCTGGGCAGCGTCGTCGGCCAGATCGTCGCCGACCCGGCGGCTTTGGGCCTCGCCGCCGCATTCCCCGCACTACTAGGTGCACAACGGCGTCAGCGGACGACGGCCGGGTGGGTGCAGCTGTCGGGGATCGCGACGAGGGAGCACGGGACCGGCGAGCGGGTGGGGCGATAGCCGAGTGCGACGCCGCGTGCCTTCGTGATCTGCCGGTATGCGGCCACGGCATCCGTCGGCCGCCTGGTCAGCGCCGGATCACCCTGCACATCAACCGAATACAGTCCGAATCGGGGCCGGTAGTCGCCCCATTCGTAGTTGTCGGTGATGCTCCAATAGTTGAACGAGACCACCTTGATGCCGTCCTGCTTGGCGCGCTGTACCCAGTAGATGGTGTCGCGCAGATGGTCTCCGCGTTGATAGCCATCGGGCCGAATCCCGTTGGGAGCGCCCGCCATTCCGGCCTCGATGATGCGGATCGGTTTTCCCGGATACCTCTTGGCCAGATGCCGCAGCACGTAGTAGATGCTTTCGGGTGCCTGGGTGGCCTTCCACAGTTCACCGGTGATCGCGTTGGCCGTGGACACGTCGGTGACCGAGATCGAGTAGTAGTTGTCGACGCCGACGAAATCCATACTGTCCCGAAGCCGTTCCGGAAACAGCCCTTCCAGCCACGATCCGAGGCCGGGCACCGGGAAGTAGGCGAGGTTCGTCGACACCTCCGCGCGCGGCTGTACTCGGTGAATGTGTCGGTAGAGGCGGCGGTGGGCGTCGATGATCCCGTCGACCATCCGGCCCGCGTTCTCGGGGCGGGTGCCGCCGTACATGAGTTCGCGCCGAACGTACTCGGTCGGTTCGTTGAACGTGATCCACAGCGGATCGGCCCACTCGTACCTGTCGACGACCCGCTCACCGAAGGCCACCAGATCGTCGGCCATGCCGGACCGATTCCAGCCACCACGATCGACTTCCCAGCCCGGATGCACCCAGTGGTTGAGGGTGATCATCGGCCGCATCCCGGCGTCGACGATCGCCCGGATCACCCGGTCGTAGAACGCCCACCCGGCATCGTCGTACCGTCCGGGCGACGGCTGCACCCGCGCCCACTCGACGCTGGTGCGGTAAATCTCGACACCCAGCGACTTCGCCCGCGCGATGTCCTGGGCATACCGGTGATAGAAGTCGACACTGTTGCCCACCTTCTGCTCGACCTTGCCCTGATCGCCGTACCGCACCCAGTTCGAGTCCCGGCTGTACCCCTCGGACTGGAACCCGGCCTGCGCCACCCCGAACTGAAAATCGGCCCCGAGCGACGGCACCGCCGCATCCGCCACGGGCGCCCGGCACACCAGCCCGACCAGCGTCACCGACAGCACCATCCACATCAACCGCACACCCATCCCCCGGTTGTATCGTGCCCCGCTCCCGGACCCGACCGGTTTGGAAAGACTGCCGCCAAGGCTGCTAGAGTGGCACACGGTCAACCGCATCGCGGTTGCCCGGGGCTATGGCGCAGTTGGTAGCGCGACTCGTTCGCATCGAGTAGGTC
>NZ_JAGQTN010000036.1 GCF_020438995.1 Gordonia sp. (in: high G+C Gram-positive bacteria) | reverse complement strand
AGGTCGACTTCCTCGTCCAGGGGACCCTGTATCCGGACGTCGTCGAATCCGGCGGCGGCAGCGGCACCGCCAACATCAAGAGCCACCACAACGTCGGCGGACTGCCCGACGACCTCGAATTCTCCCTTGTCGAACCGCTGCGTCTGCTGTTCAAGGACGAGGTGCGCGCCGTCGGCCGCGAACTCGGCCTGCCCGAGGAAATCGTTGCGCGCCAACCATTTCCGGGTCCTGGTTTGGCGATCCGCATCGTCGGCGAGGTCACCGGTGAGCGGCTGGCCATCCTGCGCCGCGCCGACGCCATCGCCCGTGAGGAACTCACCCGCGCCGGCCTGGACGCCCAGATCTGGCAGTGTCCGGTCGTGCTCCTCGCCGACGTCCGCAGTGTCGGCGTGCAGGGCGACGGCCGCACCTACGGCCACCCGATCGTGCTGCGCCCGGTCTCCAGCGAGGACGCGATGACCGCCGACTGGACCCGCGTCCCGTACGACGTCCTGGAAGCCATCTCCACCCGCATCACCAACGAGGTCCCCGACGTCAACCGCGTCGTCCTCGACGTCACCAGCAAGCCGCCGGGCACCATCGAATGGGAGTGAGCCTTCCGGGTCTGCGCAGTTAGAGGTGGCCGGGCGAGGTGTCGAAAGGTCACCGGACCCTTCGTGACCCTCGCTCCTACGTCGCTTCGGCCTCAGGGATCAAGAAGGTGTCTTGCATCTTCGTCGCGTCGGCTGCGGTAGGCTTCTTGATCCCTGAGGGCTGTCGCGCGAGCTTGCGAGCCGACAGCGTCTCGAAGGGTCCGGTGACGCATGGCTCCCAACGGTCTACGTGCGGCGTCGGCGGCGGAGGCGTCCGGCGAGGTGGGCGGCGCCTTCGCGCATGGCGGCGCCCACGCCGTGATCATGGTCGTGTTCGTGGTCGTCGTATTCTTTGAGGTCGCGGTCGTGGTTGGCGGCCTTGGCGTAGCCGTTCTCCGACAGGCCACGTCGCCAGTAGCCGATCACCAGCATGGACTTGCGGTCCACGCCGCGGGCCCGCAAGTTTTTGCGGATGGCGATCACCTGGGCGGACTCGGCCGACGCCCAGGCGAACGTATTCGGTTTGAGCTCATGGGATTTCACCGCGTCGACGAGCAGAGTGGTGGTGCCACCGGGGGCACCGTCGCGGGACAGCCACACCACCTCAATGCCTTCGGGCTTGGTGAGGTCGATGCGCCCGGAGTCGCCAGCGACTTCGATGTAGGCGGTGCCGGTAGCGTCGGCGGGTAGATTATCGAGGATGTCACCGATACCGGGCAGGCCCGTTTCGTCGCCCGCGATCAGGTAGTGATCGCCCTGCCCGATATGCCGTCCACCTCCACCCGCGATGCCCAGGGTGGTGCCGGGCCGTGCCCGCATCGCCCAGGCCGACGCGATGCCCTCGTCGCCGTGCAGCACGAAATCGATACTGAGGGTGTTCTTTTCGCGGTCGTACCGGCGCACCGTGTAGGTGCGGACGCGGGCGTGCAGTTCGGGGCGGGACCGCAGGACGGTTTCGGTGCCGGACGTCGGGTCGTCGAGTTCGGGGACGTCGTAGGTGCCGTCGGGGTGCGGCAGGAAGATCTTGATATTGGGAAACTGGCCGGTGGCGATATACGCGCCGACGGCATCGCCGGAGAAGGTGAACCGGCGCATGTGCGGCGAGAGATCCTCGACGGTGTCAACGGTGAAAAGCAATGCCATGATCTGGTGACTCTTTCGGCGCAGTGGTGGGGTTCTCAGGCGAATTCATCTGCGAATTCGTCGATTTCGTCTTGGGTGAGGTCATCGATCAGTGAATCGGACGGGGTGATCCCGCCGAGTTCGCCGAATGTGTCGGGGGCGGCCAGCGCAGCGAGGATCGCCGACCATTCGTCGACGATCCGCCGCGCCTGCTCCCGGGTGATGAGCGTGCGTACGTAGGAGATCTCGGCGCGCAGCCGAAGTTCGTCATCGACGGCCACGGCGACGGCGTTGATCTCCAGCGGATGGGACACGGGCATGGCGTCGTCGCGGACCACGATGATCGGCTTGCCGGGCCACACCGCGGAGAACGGTCCGGTGCCTTCGCCGGTGGTGAGCCTGCCGAGGTAGTTGAACAGCACACCGCTGGGCCGCTGTGGCTGCGCGGCGGGTGAGAGTTCGGTCAGCAGACCGTATTCGAGGCCTCCGAACTTTGGCGCGGCCAGTCGTTCCTTCACCTGTTTGATGACGGTGTCGGCCGATCGGGTCGGTGCCGTGTGATCGGTCATGGGGACTTCGATCGATACGGGCCAGAAGGCGGTGAACCAGCCGACGGTGCGCGACAGGTCGACGTCGTCGATGAGGGTCTCGTCGCGGCCGTGCCCTTCGAGGTCGACGAACAGTCGCCGCGGACCGGACCGCTCGCCGGAGTACACCCGTGCGATCGCCAGCGCGAGCGTGGCAAGCAGCACTTCGGTGGGTCCGGTGCGATACAGGTCGGGGACATCGGTGATGGCTTCTCGCGCGGGCAGCTCGACCTCGAACCGTTCGACGGCCGACGCCACATCGATGGCCGCGTCCAACGGGCGGCCCGCGACCGCGATGTCGCCGGGGCCGGGAACGGCCGGGGGATGTTCCCATAGACCGGCACCTGCGGCGATGTCGGCATCGTCGGCTCGGGAGGCCAGCCCGCGCGACCATTCGCGGAACGAGGAGGTGGGCGCGGGAAGCCGGGGTGCCCCGGCGCGGGACACGGCGTCGAAAGCGCTGCGCAGATCCTCGCCGAGGATGCGCCAGGACACCCCGTCGACGACCAGGTGATGCACGATCAGGACGAACGCGTCGGTTACTCCGGCCCCGGCCGGGACTTCGCGGACAAGCAGAGCTCGACTCATGAGCCCGGCGCGCGGGTGCAGGTGGTGTGCTGCCTCGGTGATGCGCCGCTCGGCCCACGTCTGCGCCGCCGCGGCATCGACGCCCGTAGGCGTGTGGATCTCCTCGACGGTGCCGTCGGCGCCATCGATAGGTGCTGAATCGACCACGAGTCCGTCGTCGGTGAGACGGGCACGCAGCATCGGGTGCGCCCTGCGCACCGCGTCGAGGGTACCGGCCAACTGGTCCGGCGTCGTCCCGGGCGGGATCCGGTACGCGCGGACCTGTGCGAACGTGTCGAGCGGGCCGCCGTTGCGGAGCACCCGGTGCATCAACGGTGTGAACGGGATATCTCCTACGGCCTGTGCCGGGTCGACGGTGACGGCCGGTGTGGCCGAATCCGCGGATGCGTCGGCCAACGCCTGCGCGGTCCGCAGCTCGAACACCTGGCGCGGGGTCACAACGATGCCGAATTCTCTTGCCCGCGAGGTCAACTGGATGGAGATGATGCTGTCACCACCGAGGGTGAAGAAGTCCTCGCCGGGATCGACCGTGGGCAATTCGAGGATGTCGGCGATCAGACCGCAGAGGATCGCGACCGGCGAATCCCCCGACACCGGTTGCGCGGCAACGGGTTGACCGTGCCACGGATCGGGTAAGGCCCGACGATCGGTCTTGCCCGCCGGGCTCAGCGGGACCGCGTTGATCGGTACGAATGCCGACGGGACGATGTACGACGGTGCGACGCGCGCGATCTCCCCGCGCAGTGCCGAGAAGTCCGTGGTGTCGGTTCCGGTCAGGTAGGCGACAAGCCGCGCCGGTGAGCCTGCGGACGCCCGGACGTCGGCGACCACCGCACCCACCGGAATGTCGAGCGTGCGGGCGGCGGCGATGACGGCGGACTCCACCTCGCCGAGTTCGACGCGGTAGCCGCGGACCTTCACCTGGTCGTCGGCGCGGCCGAGGTAGTCGAGTTGGCCGTAGCTATTCCAGCGCACGAGATCGCCGGTGCGGTAAAGACGTTCACCCGCGATGAACGGGCTCGCGATGAATCGCTGCGCGGTCAGGTCGGGGCGTCGATGGTAGGCGCGCGCCATTTGCCGGCTGCCGATGTACAGCTCGCCCTCATCTCCGGCCGCGACGGGCTGCAGATGTCGGTCGAGCACGTGCAGGTCGGCACCGCGCGACGGCACTCCGATCGATGGTTCGGGTGTCTCGGTGACGGTGGCGAAGGTGATCTCGACGGTGGTTTCGGTGGGGCCGTACAGGTTGAACACGGTGACCGAGGGATTGGCGTGCAGTTCGGTCCACAACGCGGGCGAAAACGCCTCACCGCCCGTTGAGAGCCATCGCGGAACATGTTCACCACCAGTAGGATTCACCAGACCCGCACGCACATACTCGGCCTGTAGTGCGGGCACCGCGTCCACGTAGTCGATCCGGTGGGAACGGATGAAGT
>NZ_JAGQTN010000297.1 GCF_020438995.1 Gordonia sp. (in: high G+C Gram-positive bacteria) | reverse complement strand
GTCGACGCTGGGCAAGAAGGGCCGCGAACTCCTCGAAGCCGCCTGCCAGGACCTGCTCAACCGGGGCGGGTATCCGTCGTATACGACCGTCAAGCGGGCCATGGCCTCCATCCACGCCGATGCCGATCGGTGCAGCAGTCCCATGCTCTGGCTGTTGCCATATGCGCATACCGCTGCGCGACCTAACCTTCCCGTCGCTGTTCTCGAGGAGGTCGCCCGCAAGCTCCGCTAGCTCCGACTGCTCGTCGATCACCGCGATGACCTGACGCTATCCACCAGATCGCGCTGACCCAAACGCGCCCACCCAACGCCGGCGGACATACCGCCTACCTACGCTGAGAAGCAACGAAAAGGCAGAACCAAGAAGGCCACCTCCGACAGCCTCAAGCGGTGACGGTGGGGGAGGGGAGCGGCTGGCTGCCGAGGCAGTTCTGGGTTAGCTCGGTCAGTCGTGTTTCACGTGAAACACGACTGACCACCACCCATGCCCCAGCGACCCTCGTGCGCCGCCCTATGCGTGCCGAGGTAGCCGCGATGTCAGATTCCGCAGCAGCTTGACAAACACCATCGGGCCACAGATATCTACATCTAGGACAAGCCGCAGAGAGTGCAAGCACGCGCACACAGGGAAGTTGGTCGACAGAATTCGCGACGCGACAACTCACGTCCTGCCTCGAAGCCCAGCAACTGTCAATGGATACCAGGTCGCCGAACTTGCGGAGTCGACTTTTCGCATCCTCAATTCTTACTCGACGGCAGGTCAGCCCAATCGAGGAGACACTGTGAGTCGAAAGTCCGAATCGGCGTATAGGTACCGACTAGGCCCGCCACCGCCCTCCGAGGTTGAGTTCGTCGACGGGTAAGGACCATGCCTACGCCCGAAAAACTCGCCGAAGCTCGCGAGGACATTGCGCGCGTCAAGGAGCTATGGATGGCCCAGCATGACAACCTCGAACCTTGACGACGACACCAAGACCCGAAGATTCAAGGACTCTCAAGGACTACCGCGCATACGGGAGGGCGCCCTCAAGTTGCCAGTGCCGGTCTCTGGTCGGGTTCGGTGGGTTTGTTAATCCAGACCGTTGTGGGTGGGGTGAGGATCTTGGGGGCGGCGGTGTCGGCGCGGAACCGTTCGGGGTGCACTTGACGGGCTCAGACCAGGACCTCGCCCGGGCGGTGGTCTTGTCGTCGGCGCGGCCGAAAAGCACGTCGGTGGGGCTTGTCCAGCGCGGTCTCGGTGATGGCGAGCTTCCTATTCGCCTGGGCCAGTTCCTTGTAAGCCGGGCGATCTCGGCCTGCTCGGCGGCAGACCTCCCTTGCGGCGCCGGGCGCCGGTACCAGCTGTCGACGGACATGGGAATCTGACCGTAGACGGACATGAAAGTGACCACTGACCGCCATTCAGAACTGCCCGCCCGCGGTCATGAAACTGACCGTGGGCGATCATGAATCCGCCCGGACCTATCCATCTTGTGCGGCGCGTCTGCACCGTAGGGGACCTCTCCTGTGTGTTCGATGGCGATGCCTAGTCGAACCGAACTACAGGAGCGGTCCACCGTGAAGTCTGACGGAGAACTCATGGAAATACTGACGGCCGGGCGGTGTCGGTGGTGAAATCTCAATGGCGCCTTGGTCATACACGTGTGCACCGGCCGTGGGTCACTGAGCCGGGACTATGGTTGCAGTACGACTTCGGCGACGGTCCGATGGTCGTAAGGTGGTGCTGTCGGTGGCGTGGCTGGCGTGGTGAGACCGAACGCCCGCACCTGCACGCGATCCCGGAGCTGCCGCACACCGCCGGGCTCGGGGTGACCCGCAAAGTACCCGACAACACCCCGATGATCACCATCGATCACTGCCAATACGCCAATACTCTGTTCCGGCAACACTTTTAGGTCAATCGGTGTGGGTCCGCTACTCCGGTGGTGGCGGTGACGTGATCATCTGCGCGGTCAACGACGGTGGGCTGATCGGGGGGCCCGCCACGCCCGCACCACCCGCGGTACCCCGGCGATCAATGATGACCATTTCCCCGGCTCTCACCCCAAAACACCTGGGGATTACCGGATTTGGGCCCGCACCATCGAAGACCGGATGTTCCTCGCAATCGGGGAGGGCGCAGCGACCTGGCTCAAAGAAGCTGCCGCGACCGGTACCGAACAGATGCGGCAGTAAATGGTCCACGCCGTGGAACTGGCCGCCCTCGGGACTCCCGCTGATGTGGACTGGGCACTGGGCTACGCCGCCGTCCACGCCCGCCCCATGCTCGCCTCCGCGCCGATGACACTGGCAGTGGTGGCGCTGGCGTGCTCGGATCGGTTTTGCACGCGGCATTCGGGCGCGGTGAAATTCGGGCGTGGTGAAACAACGTCTGGCGGCGCTGCGCGCGGCCGCCGCATCACGCCATCGGCACCAGACTCGCCGCCGACGACACTGTCCAGACCCCGAGACACCACGGGAGCTCATCTAGCCGGCCCGAACACTTCAGCCTCGATGCGCACACAGGAAAGTCCACGCCCACCACCACCGGCGACGAGGCAGGCCCGCATGCCTGACCGTCACCTCACCGAAGCCGACATGCCCTTGTTGCCGACATGCCCTTGTCACCCAGCTACGGATGACTGCATTCGGGCCGACCGTCATCGAACTGGCCAACGACCCGGCGCCAACAGACTCGACCTTCTCGACCCGACAACCCATCAACGACTGGACTTCCTCACCGACCTGCACAACTGCGATCTGCTCGTCCTTGACGACTTCCTGACCATACCGGTGACCGGCCACACTGCCGCCGGACTCCTCAACATGCTCGCCGCCTCAGGAAGGGACATCGGATCGCAGGGTGTCGCTGACAGGGTGGCGCGAAGTCACGAGCACTTCCTATCTGGCCAGCCCCATGCCCGACCATGGAAGCGCGGTCACTGCCGTGGGCGCTTGGTTGCCCTCGTGCCGTGCGACTTGGTTCCGCGCCGACGATCCGGCAGGTTGTTCGCGACCTTGTCGCCGACGACGACTGTCGTCGGGTCATCGAGGAACCGGGTACCGCAGGTGACCACACGCAGCCGAGTCAGGCCACGCTTCTCGACGACGGCCTTGTCGCGTTCGATCTCCTCGGCCGCCGACGATCCTTTGATCGCCACCATCACGCCGCCGGACGCGACCAGGGGAGCCGACCAGCCGGCGAGACGTTCGAGGGGGGCGACGGCCCGCGAGGTGACGACATCGGCGGTACCGATCTCGGCACGCACCGACTTCTCCTCGGCACGGCCACGAACCACCCGCACACCGTCGAGGCCGAGCCGCGCGATCACCGAATCGAGGAATGTCGACCGTCGCAGCAACGGTTCGACCAGCGTCACCGAAAGGTCGGGACGCGCGATGGCCAACGGAATTCCGGGTAGGCCCGCACCGCTGCCGATATCGATCACGGTGGACCCGGGAGCGATCACCTCTCCGATGACCGCACAGTTGAGCACGTGCCGAGTCCACAGCCGATCGACCTCCCGGGGACCGATCAGTCCCTGAACGATCCCCTCTGTGGCAAGGATGTCTCGGTAGTCCTGGGCGAGGTTCAGGCGGTCACCGAAGACACCTGTCGCGGCCGGCGGGGTAGGGGAGTGCACGCCCTCGGCAACTTCGCCGGACACGGCTTTCCCGGATGCCAGGTCGTCGCCCTCGTCAAGTGTGCCCACTGCTGCCTCCCTACGCCGCCGGCTGTGTTGTTTCACGTGAAACAACACAGCGACGGCTCTCGTCATTCTGATACCGATGAACGCGATCCGGAAATCGCAAACCCTACCGAAACGGGAAAAGTCCCGGCCGAAGCCAGGACTCTCCACGTCGACACAACCGCAGCGTCAACACGAACTGCTACGACGAGCGCAGCACGACAACCCGGCGCTTCGGCTCGGCACCCTCGCTCTCGGACACCACACCGTCCACACCGGCGACCGCATCGTGAACGATCTTGCGTTCGAACGGGGTCATCGGATCGAGTGATTCCTTCTCACCGCTTGCAAGCACCCGCTCAGCGACCTCGCGGCCGAGACGGGCGAGGCGGTCACGACGATCAGCACGCCATCGTGCGATGTCAAGCATCAGCCTGCTGCGGTCGCCGGTGGCCTGCTGCACGGCGAGCCGGGTCAGTTCCTGCAGGGCGTCGAGCACCTCACCCTTACGTCCGACGAGCTTGCTCAGGTCGTCACCGCCGTCGATGCTGACGACCGCGCGATCTCCGTCGACATCGAGGTCGATATCACCGTCGAAGTCAAGCACGTCGAGCAGCTGCTCGAGGTAGTCGCCGGCGATCTCACCCTCCTCGATGAGCCGCTCGTCGTCATCGAGCTCGTCATCATCGGTACCGCCCTCGACGTCATCGACCTGTCCGGTGGCCTCATCATCGGTGGCCTCACCGGCGTCGGAAAGTTCCTGCGCAGCCTGCTCGTCGACGACCTCCTCGTCGACGAGTTCGTCCTGCGCTGTGGTCTCAGTTGTCATATCAACCGCCTCAATCTTGGTGATTAGAAAAAGTCTCTGCGCCGAGAACGGCGGGGTTACTACTTGCCACCGGAGCGGTTCCGTTTGGCCGCACTACCCTTGCCAACACCTTTACCGCCGCCGGAACCGCCCTTCGACCTACCCCCCGAGGACTTGCCTCCCGACGACTTTCCCGCCGAGCCGGACTTACGATTCGCGCCCGCAGCAGGTTTGGCCCCCGGGGCCGGTTTGGCTGCCGGCTTCGCGCCCGCCTGCGGTTTGGTCGGCTTCTGTCCTGGCTTCGTCATGTCCACCGACGATGATTCAGTGCCGGCACCGTCCGAATCAGCGGACTCATCAGCTGCCTTGGCCGGTGCTGCGACGCCGCGTTTGGTGCGGTTCGGCCGCGCTCCGGGTTGTGGCGCGTTGGCCTTGCGCTTCTCCTGCTTGGCCTGCTTGGCGGCTTCCTCTTCCTTCTCGATCTGGCCGAACACGATGTGCTGCTGGCCGTAGGTCCAGATGTTGTTGCTCATCCAGTAGAGGAGGATCGCAACGGGGAAGAACACGCCGGTGACGAGGATGCCAAGCGGGAAGACGTACAGCGCGAGGTTGTTCATGATCCGCGTCTGCGGGTTCTCGAGCGCCGCCGCAGGCTGACGGGCCACCGAGGCGCGCGAGTTCATGTGTGTGGAGACCGACGCGACGATCATCATCGGCACGACGAGGATTGCGATATGACCACGGGTGAAGTCGATGGCGGCCGGTATGCCGTTGTCCCACTGAACGAACGCGACCCATTCCGTCTTGGGCTGCGTCACGTACGACGACAGCGGCACCCCGAACAGCCGGGCGTCGAGGAAGTTCTGCACCTGGTCGGCATTGAAGACATAGTTGCCGATAGACCTGGTCTCCTCGGCACCCATGCCGAGCTGACCCATGCCGGTGCCCATCCGGTTGAACGAGCGCAGCACGTGGAACAGGCCGATGAACACGGGGATCTGCATGAACATCGGCAGGCAGCCGAGCAGCGGGTTGAAGCCGTGCTCCTTCTGCAGCTTCTGCATTTCCTCGGTCATCTTGACCCGGTCCTTGGCGTACTTCTTCCGGATCGCCTGAAGCTGCGGGTTGATCTCCTGCATCTTCTTGGTGGTGCGGACCTGCTTGACGAACGGCTTGTACAGGATCGCGCGCAGGGTGAACACCAGGAAGACCACCGACAGGGCCCAGGCGATACCGTCGCCGCCGGGGGTGTTGGGGGTCAGATGGTCGAACAGCCAATGCCAGACCCACATGATCCAGGAGACCGGCCAGTAGATGAAGTTGAGCACGGGTCGGTTACCCCTTACGTCGAGTGTGTGTCGAACGGATTGCCGGTTCGGTCTCACGCCGTCCTCCGGGGAGGTAGAAGCGAAGACCACGTTCAGGTACCGGGTCGTATCCCGGTTTGTGCCACGGCCCGCATTTGAGCAGACGCATGACAGTCAGTGTTCCGCCGTGCATCAGGCCGTGGGTATTGAGCGCGTCGACGGCGTACGCCGAGCAGCTGGGCTCGAAGCGGCAGGTCGGCATGCGCATCGGGGAGATCCACGATCGGTACAGCTCGATCATGAAGATCACGGCGTGGCGGGGAAACAGGCGTAGACGGCGAAGCGCAGACGGCGCGGCCGATGTTTGCTCAGAGACGGATGTTTGCCCGGAGACGGCAGAGACGTCGGTCGGGGCTTCAGTCGTAGGGGCGACGTCAGCAAGGGCATCGGTCATGTCCGCACCGCCTCGGGAACCGGTGCCGGGTCGAGAACCGCTCGCACTCGACGATGCCGGAGCGCGGTACTCAGTTGGTCGGCGAGTGTGACGCTGCTCGGCCCGGCAGCGGACGGCCGGGCGCGGACGACAACCAGCGTGTCGGCCGGAATCAGTGCCATCACATCAACGAACGCGGCTCGCAGCCGACGTGCGACGCGGTGCCGGGTGACGGCATTGCCGACGGCTTTGCTGACGATCAGCCCCAGTCTGGGACCACCGAGGGTGGCGACGTCATCTCGCGGTCCCGGCTGGTCCGTGCGGACGATCCCGGGCTGGGCGACGTGGACGATGAGGTCACGTGTGGAAACACGCGCACCGTGTTTGAGTGCGCGTGCGAAGTCGGATCCCGACGAGATCCGATGCTGTGCTGCGACCATCGAGGATCATACCGAACCGGCGGTCGGTTCGGTGCGGGTGAATCGCGGCCCTGGGATAGCGGGAAGTAGGTGCGGCCTATTCGGCGTCCACACGGTTGCGATTCACCGGCACTTCACCGACGAACCCTGCTCTGGCGACTGCCCGGTCAAAACCCGGATCGGCGCCGGAAGCAGGGTGCCGGAGATTCGGTGATGCCGTCGGTCAGGCGGTGAGCTTTGCGCGGCCCTTGCTACGACGGCTGTTGACGATCGCACGACCGGCCCGCGTCCGCATGCGCAGACGGAATCCATGCACGCGCGAGCGACGACGGTTGTTGGGCTGGAATGTCCGCTTTCCCTTGGTCACAGCTGACTCCTTGTTTCGAGATGGTCCGGTTTCCAGATCACGGTGCCGGACTCTTGCCGGGTTGCTGACAGCGCCGTAGTCAACGGGTAAAGTCCCGCCGAGGTCCGATTCTGCCGCGCAAATCCGTTACCTGGATGACCAGTCGAGACTACTGATTCGCGATGCCCAAATCAAACGAGCGCATCGCACGCCGATGACGTCGTTCACCGGCGGCTTCTTTCCACAACTGTGGATAACCATGTGGACAACACGGCCGGTTCTCGGGCATGGTGACAGTCTCACCCACGACGCCGGCTCGTCTCATCCGGCAGGAGGACAGGTACACGTGACGTCGGACCGGGATTCGTTCAGCGAGGTGTGGCAGCAGGTCGTCGCCGAACTCAACAGCGATTCGGCGATCGGTCACGACCCGCTGACACGTCAGCAAAAGGCCTGGTTGTCGCTGGTACAGCCGCTGACGCTCGTCGAGGGTTTCGCGCTCTTGGCAGTACCGACACCGCTGGTGCAGGAGCAGATCGAACGCAATCTGCGCGACACCATCAACACCGTTCTGACCCGTCATCTGGGCCATCCCGTCGACCTCGGTGTACGCATCGCGGCACCGACGGCGCCGATGCCTGTGAACGGTACCGCTGCACCCGGAACCGAGACGCTCGTCACCGATCCATCCACAGCCCGGCCGGGAAACCCCGACTTTCCGCCCGGCACCGATCTTCCGCCGGCAGCCGGCTACCGTACCGAACCCCAGCAGTACACCGAGCCCACCCATTACTCGGCTGACGAACGCCGGCCGATCCCGCGCCCACCCGGTACCGACTCGGAATCGGACTCGAACTGGTCGAGCTATTTCACCGGCCGCAACGCACCCGCACCGCAACCCACCAGCGCCAATCTCACCCCCAAGTACACCTTCGACACGTTCGTGATCGGCGCGTCCAACCGATTCGCACACGCCTCGGCCGTCGCGGTTGCCGAGGCTCCGGCCCGCGCTTACAACCCGCTGTTCATCTGGGGCGAGTCCGGGCTGGGCAAGACGCATCTGCTGCACGCCGCCGGCCACTACGCGCAACGGCTGTTCCCCGGTATGCGGGTCAAGTACGTCTCCACCGAGGAGTTCACCAACGACTTCATCAACTCACTGCGTGACGATCGCCGGGTCCAGTTCAAGGACCGCTATCGCGCGATCGACGTGCTGCTCGTCGACGACATCCAGTTCCTCGTCGGCCGCGAAGGTATCCAGGAGGAGTTCTTCCACACCTTCAACACACTGCACAACAACAGCAAGCAGATCGTCATCTCCTCGGACCGTCCACCCAAGCAGCTGGCGACTCTCGAGGACCGGCTGCGTACCCGGTTCGAGTGGGGTCTGATCACCGACGTCCAGCCGCCCGATCTCGAGACGCGGATCGCGATTCTGCGCAAGAAGGCGCAGATGGACACCATCGCGGTGCCCGACGACGTGCTCGAGCTGATCGCCTCGAAGATCGAACGCAACATCCGCGAGCTCGAGGGTGCGCTGATCCGGGTGACGGCGTTCGCCTCGCTCAACAACACCGAGCTCGACAAGTCGCTGGCCGAGGTGGTTCTCGAAGCCCTACTGCCCAATTCGGAGTCGTTGGAGATCAGCGCCGCGAGCATCCTGGCGATCACGGCCGAGTACTTCGACATCTCCGTCGACGAGCTGCGCGGGCCGCAGAAGACCCGCTCGATCGCCAATGCCCGGCAGATCTCGATGTATCTGTGCCGGGAGCTGACCGATCTGTCGTTGCCGAAGATCGGCGAGACGTTCGACCGGGACCACACCACGGTCATGTACGCCGAGCGCAAGATCCGCAAGCTGATGAACGAGAACCGCAAGGTCTACGACCACGTCCAGGAGCTCACGGCCCGGATCAAGCAGCGAGCCGTCTGACCTGGTAGTTCTGCCCGTCCGATACTTCTCCGGAGGCATCGGACGGCGCTTCGGGCAGCCTGGATGCCTACCCAAACACTCAACGCTTACTTGAGACTTTTCGACGAGTGGTACCGGCGTGTCGACACGGCCACGAAGACATATTTCCACTGCGTTACGAACTACTCCCAGCTGTGGACAAACCCTGGGATAACTTAGTGCGCCGTGTGCACCAACGGTGGACAGCGCACTAACAGAACCCGTAATGCACAGCACTCGCGCCGATCGTCCGCACGTAGTGCACTAAGGACTCACAGCGGCCGAACGGCTCTGACTACGACGAATGCCCAGTTATCCACAGAACTCACAGGGCCTACTACCACTATGAATCTCTATCTCGAGAAAAACTCTTAAAAGCAGCGTGTGTACACAACCGCGCCGTGGCGCGCGCATCCGGAGAGCCGGCACTTGGAACCCACCGACCCCACGAACCCAGCGAGCGTTCTACAGTGGAACTCCCCATGCCACTGGCATCGGGTGACCTCCCGACCGCACGCAACAAGATGTCCACGCATGTCCCGGCGCTCACACCAAGCGCGGCCTGCGCCGGACAGAAGGGCAGCCACGCAGCATGAAGTTCCGTGTCGCACGTGACGAGTTCGCAGAGTCGGTGACGTGGGTCGCGCGCAGCCTGCCGAGCAGGCCGCCCGTCCCCGTGCTGGGCTGTGTGGTGCTCACCGCCGGCGACATCGAACCCGGTCGCGACGGCCTGACCGTCTCCGGCTTCGACTACGAGGTGTCCGCGGAGGAGACCATCTCCGCCGAAGTCGCCGAACCCGGTCGCGTCCTGGTCTCCGGTCGGCTTCTGGCCGACATCACCAAGGCCCTGCCGCACAAGCCTGTCGATGTCAGCCTCGACGGTTCGCGCGTCGCCATCAGCTGCGGTAGTGCCAAGTTCTCCCTGCCGACCATGCCGGTCGAGGACTACCCGGAGATGCCGAAGGTTCCCGACGTCACCGGCTCCCTGCCCGCGGGCATCTTCGCCGAGGCCATCACCCAGGTCGCGGTCGCCGCGGGGCGCGATGACACCCTGCCGATGCTGACGGGTGTGCGACTGGAGATCGAGGGCAACATCGTGGTCCTGGCCGCCACCGACAGGTTCCGCCTCGCCGTGCGCGAGCTCGAGTGGCAGCCCACCACGGCCAGCGTCTCCGGTGCCGTGCTGGTTCCCGCCAAAACGCTCTCCGACAGTGCCAAGACGGCCGGTTCCGAGGGCAACGTCGAGCTGGCGTTCGGATCCGGCGGCAGTGTGGGTTCCGAGGGCATCCTCGGTATCCTCGGTCAGAACAAACGCACCACCACCCGCCTGCTCGACGCCGAGTTCCCCAAGTTCCGCCAGCTCCTGCCGGCCAGCCACACCGCGATCGCCACCATCGAGGCGGCCCCGCTGATCGAAGCCATCAAACGTGTGGCCCTCGTCGCCGAACGTGGCGCGCAGGTGCGCCTCGAGTTCAGCGTCGGTTCGGTGCTGCTCACCGCCGGCGGCGACGAGGCGGGCAAGGCCGAGGAGTCCCTCGAGGTGAACTTCCACGGCGAGCCGCTGACCATCGCCTTCAATCCCGGCTATCTGCTGGACGGACTCAGCGCAATCGGTTCTCCGAGCGTTGATTTCGGTTTCACCACCCCGAGTCGGCCCGCGGTGCTGCGACCATCGTCGGGCGAGGAGCCGGTGGCCGACGAGTCCGGTGCCTTCGTCGCCCCGGACAGCGTGTTCACCTACCTGCTGATGCCGGTTCGCCTCCCGGGCTGAGAATCCTGGCTGACCTGAAAAATCCTGGCTGACAAGGCATCCCGTGGCGTGAGGTGATTGCGTGTACGTCCGTCATCTGTCGATGCGGGATTTCCGCTCCTGGCGTTCCTTCGAGCTCGATCTCCCGCCGGAGACCACGATCTTTGTGGGACACAATGGATTCGGGAAAACCAATATCCTCGAGGCGCTGTACTACCTGACGACTCTGCGTTCACATCGGGTCAGCACCGACGCCCCGCTGGTTCATCACGGCTGTGCGTCGGCTGTGATCGCTGCGACCGTCGAGCACAACGGTCGTGAGCTCACCGCCGAACTCACCGTCAACGCCGTGGGCACCAACAAGGCACGCATCAACACCGCGCCGGCGCGCCGGCCGCGTGAGCTGATCGGGATCCTCCGGTCGGTGATGTTCGCCCCCGAGGACCTGTTGCTGGTGCGCGGCGACCCCGGAGACCGCCGGCGTTTCGTCGATGAGCTTGTCGCACAACAAGGTCCGCGCTGGGTCGCCGCCCGTGCCGACTACGACAAGGTGCTGCGTCAGCGCACGGCACTGCTCAAGACCGCAGGTGCGGTCATGCGACGTGGTGGCAGCGACGCGGCGTCGGTGATCTCCACTCTCGACGTATGGGACGGTCAGCTCGCCGATCTCGGCGCCCAGATCACCGCGGCCCGCGTCGACGTTCTCGAGGCATTGCGCCCACATGTCGTCACCGCGTACGCCGCGATCGCACCGCATTCGCGGCCGGCCGATCTGCGTTACCGGCCGGCCGCGGGCCCGCACCTGCTGCCCGTACCAGGGCAGCCTGCGGCCATCGACGAGATACGCGACCACCTGCTCGCGGGTCTGGCAGAGCTGCGCGGCAAGGAGATCGAGCGTGGGGTGTGCCTGGTCGGCCCGCACCGCGACGACATCGACGTCATCCTCGGTGACCAGGTGGCCAAGGGGTTTGCCAGCCACGGTGAATCCTGGTCTCTGGCACTGTCTTTGCGACTCGGATCGGTGGAACTGCTACGCGCCGACGGCATCGAGCCGGTCCTCATGCTCGATGACGTGTTCGCCGAACTCGACGCCGCCCGCCGACGGCATCTCGTCGAGTTCACCGCATCCGCGCAGCAGTTGCTGATCACCGCGGCCGTCGCCGATGACATTCCCGACGGTGTCGGCGGTCGTACCCTGAACATAGACACCGTCACCGACGACACCGGCCGTCATTCCCTGATCAGCACGCCCTGACGAAAGGTCACCGCAGCCATGACCGATGACACCGGCGCGCATATCCCCAAAGACAGGGGCGGCTACGAACTGGCCAGCAAAGCTCTCGAGGAGGCCCGGGCCGCCGCCCGCGCCGCGGGTAAGTCCGTCGGGCAGGGCCGGGCTTCGCCGGTACGCCGCCGACGGGTCACCGGCACCCGTCGCCGTTGGTCCGGAGCCGGCCCCGATTCCCGTGACCCGCAGCCGCTCGGCAGGCTCGCCGCGCAGATCTCCGCGGGCCGCGGCTGGCAGGCCGACCTCGGCAAAGGCATGGTCTTCGGTATGTGGGACACCATCGTCGGCCCCGACATCGCCGCGCATGCCCAGCCGACCCTGTTGCGCGACAAGGTGTTACACGTCCAAGCCGAGTCGACGGCCTGGGCCACGCAGCTACGCTACATCCAGTCCCAGGTACTCGCCAAGATTGCCGCGGGCGTCGGGCACGGGGTGGTCACGAGCCTGCGCATCACCGGCCCGAAGGCCCCGTCGTGGAAGAAGGGTCCGCGCAGCGTCCCCGGCCGCGGCCCCCGCGACACCTACGGCTGAGCAACCCAGCCGCTGGTTGCGATGACAATGTCATCTCGCGAGGTCATCTCGCGAGGTTTCGAGGCTCGGTCGCCGGTCGGCCTCGCACCTCAACCGTCGGGATGGGCCTGTGAACGATCGCTGATCCACCGACCACACCCGGTTGGGGGTAACAGCGAAAAAATCGGTCTGTGTGCAAATCAGCGCCTGCTGATGGTCGTTCCTGGGTGGATAAGCCAGTAGTATGGACCTGTTGTGCCGATCGGGTGAGGATCGGGCACGTCCGCGCGCTGAGGGGGCACCGGGTCTTCGACTGACGAAGAACGCCGTGACCTGTGCGTATGCGGTCGGCCGCCCCGTACCACCCGTGTCGACGTGGGACGAGACGAAAAGGAGTGGACGCAACTCGTGGCCGAGACCAACGACGCATCCAGTAGCAACCGCAGGCCGACCAAGAAGCCGGGGGAGTACGGCGCGGACTCCATCAACATTCTCGAGGGGCTCGAGGCTGTCCGCAAACGGCCGGGCATGTACATCGGTTCGACCGGTGAGCGCGGCCTGCACCATCTGATCTGGGAGGTCGTCGACAACTCCGTCGATGAGGCGATGGCAGGTTATGCCACCCGCGTCGACGTCACCCTGCTGGCCGATGGCGGCGTGGAGGTCGTCGACGACGGCCGCGGCATCCCCGTCGCCACCCACGCCACCGGCGTCCCCACCGTCGAGGTCGTCATGACCCAGCTGCACGCCGGCGGCAAGTTCGACTCCGACTCCTATGCGGTGTCGGGTGGTCTGCACGGCGTCGGCATCTCCGTGGTCAACGCGCTGTCGACGAAGGTCGAGCTCGAGATCAGACGAGACGGCTTCAACTGGAGTCAGACGTACCTCAATTCCGAGCCGCAAACTCTGCATCAGGGTGCGCCGACACGCAAGCGGGGCACCACCACCCGCTTCTGGCCGGACCCGGCGATCTTCACCGAGACCACCAGGTTCAACGCCGAAACGGTGGCGCGGCGCCTGCAGGAGATGGCCTTCCTCAACAAGGGCCTGACCATCACGCTCACCGACAATCGGCCACAGGCCATCGAGGCACCGGGCGACCCCAACGGTGACGGCCCGGCGCCCGGCGGCACCGAGATCGCCGAGGCGGTGCAGTCGCAGTCGGAGAAGGCCGCCGCCAAACCGAAGACCCGCACCTACTACTACGCCGATGGTCTGATCGACTACATCAAGCACATCAACAAGCGCTCCAAAACTCCGATTCACCAGTCCGTCATCGGGTTCAGCGGCAAGGGCACCGGTCACGAGGTCGAGATCGCGATGCAGTGGAACGACGGCTACTCCGAGTCGATCCACACTTTCGCCAACACCATCAACACGCATGAGGGCGGCACGCACGAAGAGGGTTTTCGCGCCGCGCTGACGTCGACGGTCAACAAGTATGCCGCCGACAAGAAGCTGATCAAGGAGAAGGACACCAAGCTCACCGGCGACGACATCCGTGAGGGTCTTGCTGCGGTGATCTCGGTGAAGGTCTCCGACCCGCAGTTCGAGGGGCAGACCAAAACCAAACTCGGCAACACTGAGGTCAAGGGTTTTGTGCAGAAGATCTGTAACGAACATCTGGCGCACTGGTTCGAGTCCAATCCCGCCGAGGCCAAGGTCATCATCAAGAAGGCCGTCGATTCGGCCCAGGCCCGCGCCGCCGCCCGTAAGGCGCGAGATCTGGTGCGCCGCAAGACCGCAACCGATATCGGCGGCCTGCCTGGCAAGCTCGCCGACTGCCGCAGCAACGATCCCACCCTGTGCGAGGTGTACATCGTGGAGGGCGACTCGGCGGGCGGCAGCGCCAAATCGGGCCGCGATTCGATGTATCAGGCGATCCTGCCGATCCGCGGCAAGATCATCAACGTCGAAAAGGCCCGCATCGACCGAGTTTTGAAGAACACCGAGGTGCAGTCGATCATCACCGCCTTCGGCACCGGCATCCACGACGAATTCGACATCGCCAAGCTGCGCTATCACAAGATCGTGCTGATGGCCGACGCCGACGTCGACGGCCAGCACATCTCAACTCTGTTGCTCACCTTGCTGTTCCGATTCATGCGCCCGCTCATCGAGCACGGCCACGTGTACCTCGCGCAGCCGCCGCTGTACAAGCTCAAGTGGCAGGGCAAGAACGCCGAACCGGAGTTCGCCTACTCCGACCGCGAACGCGACGGCCTGCTCGAGGCCGGTAAGGCGGCGGGCAAGAAGATCAACTCCGACGACGGCATCCAGCGCTACAAGGGTCTCGGCGAGATGAACGCCAAGGAACTGTGGGAGACCACCATGGACCCGGCAGTTCGCGTGCTGCGCCAGGTGACCCTCGATGACGCCGCTGCGGCCGACGAACTGTTCTCCATCCTCATGGGTGAGGACGTCGCCGCCCGCCGCAGTTTCATCGCCCGCAACGCGAAAGACGTTCGCTTCCTGGACGTGTGATGCAGCAGGTCGTAAGGCGTCATCTTGATCCCTGAGGCCGAAGCGACCAAGCCGAAGCGACCAACCTTCTTGATCCCTGAGGCCGAAGCGACCAAGGAGTGACCAACCTTTTTGATCCCTGAGGCCGAAGCGACGAAGGAGCGAGGGTCACGAAGGGTCCGGCGACCTTTCGACACCTGACGTCACCATCTCGCCCGCGACCACACGCACACAGCGAACCACCTTTCCCCACAAAGGAACCCAGACATGACAGACACCACCCTCCCACCCACCGGCGGAGGCGACCGCATCGAACCGGTCGACCTCGGCCAAGAGATGCAGAACAGCTACATCGATTACGCGATGAGCGTCATCGTCGGCCGCGCCCTGCCGGAGGTCCGCGACGGCCTCAAGCCGGTGCACCGCCGCCTGCTGTACGCCTCCTACGACGCCGGTTTCCGCCCCGACCGCGGATATGTCAAGTGCGCCAAGCCCGTTGCCGAGACGATGGGCAACTACCATCCGCACGGTGACTCGGCCATCTACGACGCCCTGGTGCGTCTGGCACAGCCGTGGTCGATGCGGTACCCGCTCATCGACGGCCAGGGCAACTTCGGTTCCCCCGGCAACGACGGCGCGGCCGCCATGCGTTATACCGAGGCCCGTCTCACCCCGCTGGCGATGGAGATGCTTCGCGACATCGACGAGGAGACAGTCGATTTCATCCCCAACTACGACGGCAAGACCCAGGAACCGACGGTCCTGCCGGCGCGAGTACCCAATCTGCTGATCAACGGTTCGGGCGGTATCGCCGTCGGTATGGCCACCAACATCCCGCCGCACAATCTCAATGAGGTTGCGGACGCGGTGTTCTGGGCTCTCGAGCATCCCGACGCCGACGACGAGACCACCCTCGCGGCGTGTATGGAATGTGTGAAGGGACCGGATTTCCCGACGCACGGCCTGATCGTCGGCAGCCAGGGCATCAAGGATGCCTACACCACCGGCCGCGGTTCGATCCGGATGCGCAGCGTCGTGGCGATCGAGGAGAACAAGGGCACCACCACCCTGGTGGTCACCGAACTGCCGTATCAGGTCAATCCCGACAACCTGATCCTGTCGATCGCCGAACAGGTCCGTGAGGGAAAACTCAAGGGCATCAGCAAGATCGAGGATCAGTCGTCGGACCGCGTGGGTATGCGGATCGTGATCACGCTGCGCCGCGACGCCGTCGCCAAGGTCGTCCTCAACAATCTTTACAAGCATTCGCAGTTGCAGACCAGCTTCGGTGCCAACATGCTGTCCATCGTCGACGGCGTGCCGCGCACCCTGCGCCTGGATCAGATGATCCGCTACTACGTCGCCCATCAGATCGACGTGATCGTGCGCCGCACCCGATACCGGTTGCGCAAGGCCGAGGAACGTGCCCACATCCTGCGTGGTCTGGTGAAAGCCCTTGACGCCCTTGATGAAGTGATCGCACTGATCCGGGCGTCGGCCAACACCGACGAGGCCCGCCGCGGCCTGATGGATCTGCTCGACATCGACGAGATCCAGGCCGATGCGATCCTGGCGATGCAGTTGCGCCGGCTGTCGGCGCTCGAGCGCCAGAAGATCATCGACGAACTCGCCGAGATCGAACGCGAGATCGCCGACCTGCAGGACATTCTGGCCAAGCCGGAACGCCAGCGCGCCATCGTGCGTGACGAACTGAAGGCCGTCGTTGAGAAGTTCGGTGACGAACGGCGCACGCAGATCATCCCCGCCGACGGCGACGTCACCGACGAGGATCTGATCGCCCGTGAGGACGTGGTGGTGACCATCACCGAGACCGGGTACGCCAAGCGCACCAAGACCGACCTGTACCGCAGCCAGCGGCGCGGCGGCAAGGGCGTGCAGGGGGCCGGACTCAAGCAGGACGACATCGTCGCACACTTCTTCGTGTGCTCCACGCATGACTGGATCCTGTTCTTCACCACCAAGGGCCGCGTGTACCGGGCCAAGGCGTACGAGCTCCCCGAGGCCAACCGCACCGCGCGCGGCCAGCATGTGGCCAACCTGCTCGCCTTCCAGCCGGAGGAGCGGATCGCCCAGGTCATCCAGATCAAGGGTTACGACGACGCGCCGTATCTGGTGTTGGCCACCCGCAACGGTTTGGTGAAGAAGTCCAAGCTCACCGACTTCGACTCCAACCGGTCCGGTGGTATCGCCGCGATCAACCTGCGTGGCGAGGACGAGCTGGTCGGTGCGCAACTGTGCAGTGCGTCGGACGACCTGCTGCTGGTGTCGTCGAAGGGGCAGTCGATCCGGTTCAACGCCGACGACGAGACGCTGCGCCCGATGGGTCGGCAGACCTCCGGTGTGCAGGGTATGCGGTTCAACGACGATGACTCGCTGCTCTCGCTCAACGTCGTGCAGGAGGACACCTTCCTGCTGGTGGCCACCTCCGGCGGCTACGCCAAGCGCACCGCGATGGACGACTATCCGGTACAGGGACGTGGCGGCAAGGGTGTGCTGACGATCGCCCATGATCGGCGCCGGGGTGAGTTGATCGGCGCGCTGATCGTCGACCTCGACACCGAGCTGTACGCGATCACCTCCGGTGGCGGCGTGATCCGTACGGCCGCCAAGCAGGTACGCAAGGCGGGCCGGCAGACCAAGGGGGTGCGCCTGATGAACATCGACGAGGGCACCACCGTCATCGCGATCGCCCGAAACGCCGACGAACCCGAGGAAGAACGGCAGTGACTCCTGCTGTGGGGCGGTGTCGAAGCCGACCCCACAGTGACCACCACCTCGGGGACCACCACCTCGGGGACCACCACCCCGGGGACCACCACCCCGGGGGGAAGACACTACGGCCGACATCCCCTCGGGCGCATCTGCCGGGCGCGCACCGAGCTACCCGCTAGTCTGGATCGCGAGCAGTCATGCGCCGCGAGGACGCAGCCCGACGATCTCCGAGTGAGGACCGAAGTGAGTACACCCAACGAGCCGGACAAGACGCCGAACGCAGGTGCGTCGGGACCCACGCGCGGTGCCGTGGTGCAGCCGTGGCACCGGGGCCAGGGTGAGTCGGGTGGTTCCCGCACGCAGACCGCCCCCGTGAACGGCAGGACGAGCACGGGAAATCCGGTCGCGGCGAAGCCGGCTAATGGCAATTCCCGTGACGATCTGCAGGAATCCCGGGATATCCCGACGACGCGACTCGAGCAGCCCGTCCCCGTGAGCAAGCCGGGCACCGTGCCCAGCGGCCCGATGCAGGCGGCTCCCAAAGCCGTCGCACCGGCGAATGCCTCCGGACCGGCGAGACCGGCAGGTCCCAGGCCCCCACAGCAGGCGGTGAATCCGCAGGCGCGCCAGGTTCCTCCGGGTGCCGGCCCGCAGCGTCCGGTGCAGCAGGCGGGTACGGGCCCACAGCCGGTGATCCGGCCGCAAGGACCGCCGACGGGCCCCCAGCCGGTGATCCGCCAGCAGGGACCGGCCACAGGGCCGCAACCGGCGATCCGTCAGCAAGCGCCGGGTACAGGGCCGCAGCCGGTGATCCGGCCGCAGGGACCGCCGACAGGTCCGCATCCGGTCGTCGGTAAGCAGGGGGCCGGTGCTCAGCGCCCGGCGGCTGCCCCGGCGACGCCGCCCAAACGGTTCGCCGAGTCGCCGACGACCCACATCGAACGCAGGGAACTACCGGGCGAGGAACTGCCGAACCTCGACAAGATCCACCACGTCGATGAAGCCGTGGGTACCGCTGCGGGTCCGCGGACGGGGCCGGTGCAGGTGGGTGGCTCCGGTGGCGTCCGGGCCGCGGTTCAGGTGCGCCGGATCGATCCGTGGGCCACGTTCAAGGTGGCGGCGGTGCTGGCCGTCGTCGGATTCTTCATCTGGATGATCGCGGTGGCCGTCCTCTATCTGGTTCTCGGTGGGATGGGTGTCTGGGATCAGCTCAACAGCTCGTTCAACACGCTGACCACCGACGGCACCTCGATCGATTCCGACGTGATCGGCGCGGGTTCGGTGTTCTTCTGGTCCGCCCTCATCGGTGCGATCAGCGCTGTACTGATCACGGCCCTCACGACGGTCGGTGCGTACATCTACAACATCTGCGCCGACCTCGTCGGCGGTGTGGAGATCACCATCGCCGATCTCGACTGACTCCGAGATAGAGCCCCTGACCTGCCGTTTTGGTAACGACGGCATCGGTCGGGTAATCTCACTTCTCGGTTCAAGGGCCTATAGCTCAGGCGGTTAGAGCGCTTCGCTGATAACGAAGAGGTCGGAGGTTCAAGTCCTCCTAGGCCCACTGCGAGAGGTGAATTCTCACACGATTCGCACACCCGAGAGCCCACATCACGGACTCGACGGGGCCTTAGCTCAGTTGGTAGAGCGCCGCCTTTGCAAGGCGGATGTCAGGAGTTCGAATCTCCTAGGCTCCACCAGAACGTCATCGTTCAAACCGACGACGTTTCAGGTTTAAGTCCAGATTCCTCCGTAGCCTGCTGTCATGCGAGTGTGGCGTGCTGGACAATACTTGGGTCGAACAGGATGTTAAGGGACTC
>NZ_JAGQTN010000296.1 GCF_020438995.1 Gordonia sp. (in: high G+C Gram-positive bacteria) | reverse complement strand
TTAACCCAACCCGCGTTCCAGGCGAGCGCCATAGGCCACTAGGCGAATCCTCCAACATGGCGATGATAGCGGTATGAGGAGCGAGCGCCCAAACCGTGCGGCACCGCGGGCCCCGTGTGACGCCGGTTGCGGGTGGGCTATGCTGGTCGACGGATCCCGCGCGGCGCGCATCCTGTGAACTCCCCCAGGGCCGGAAGGCAGCAAGGGTCAACGGGCTCTGCCGGGTGCGCGGGGTCCCCTATCTTCTGGCGATGGTTCCCGGTCACGGTGAGAGGTCCCGCGTTGAACTACCACTCGATGAGTGCCGACACTCTCCGCGACACCCAAGCCGAACTGCGAAAGCTCTACGACGAGTTGTGCGCGCTGGGCCTGTCCCTCGACATCACCCGCGGCAAGCCGGCTCCCGACCAGCTCGATCTGTCCAATGGCCTGCTCAGCCTGCCCGGCGACGGCGACTACCTCGATGCGGCCGGCACCGACACCCGCAATTACGGCGGCATCGCCGGTTTGAAAGAGCTGCGCGAGATCTTCGGGGAGCTGCTCGGCGTCGACGCCGGCGACCTCATCGCGTTCGGCAATTCGAGCCTGCAACTGATGCACGACGTGACCGTCGCCGCGCTGCTGCACGGAACCCCCGACTCATCGCGGCCGTGGATCAAAGAGGAGACAGTCAAGTTCCTGTGCCCGGCACCGGGCTACGACAGGCACTTCGCGATCACCGAATCGTTCGGTATCGAGATGATCACCGTCCCGATGAACCCGGACGGCCCCGACGTCGCCGCGATCGCCGAACTCACCGCGAACGATCCGTCGATCAAGGGTCTGTGGGTGGTGCCCACCTACTCCAATCCGACGGGTGTGACTTTCTCCGAGGAGGTCACCAAGGCGCTGCTCGCGGTGCCCGCCGCCGACGACTTCCGCATCTACTGGGACAACGCGTACGCCGTGCACACTCTCGTCGAGGCGCCGCCCGCACCGCATCCGGTGCTGCAATGGGCGGCCGAAGCCGGTCACCCCAACCGTGTGTACGTGCTCGGGTCCACCTCCAAGATCACCTTCGCCGGCGCCGGTGTGGCGTTCTTCGGTTCGTCCGCCGCCAACGTGGCCTGGTTCACCAAACATCTCGGCGTCTCCACGATCGGCCCCGACAAGATCAACCAGCTGCGGCACGTCCGGTTCTTCGGCGACGCCGACGGCGTGCGCGCCCACATGGCCAAGCACCGTGAGCTGCTCGCGCCCAAGTTCAAGCTGGTTCTCGACATCCTCGACGACCGGCTCGGCGACGCGAAGGTTGCCGACTGGTCGCATCCCGAGGGCGGCTACTTCATCAACCTCGACGTCCTCGACGGTGCCGCCAAACGCACCATCGAACTGGCCAAGAACGCCGGCATCGCTCTTACCGCGGCCGGGTCGACGTACCCGTACAAGCAGGATCCGCGCGACCACAACATTCGGCTCGCCCCCACCTATCCGGGCATCGACGATCTGCGGACCGCGATGGAGGGCGTCGCCACCTGTGTGCTGCTCGCCGCGACTGAGACGTTGCTCACCGCACAAAGTGACTGACCAGCGTCGCGTGTCGTGAACAATATCCGTCTGTGAGATCCGTCCGTCCGACGTCTGCCGCTGCGGCTTTCGTGGTGCTCGCGATCATCGCACTGTGGTTGCAGGACGTGATCGTCCCGTACTCGATGCCCTTCTGGGGTTTGTTCGACAACCAGCTCGACCTCGACGTGTATCGTGCCGGTGCACAGACCGTCCTCGACGGCGGCAAGCTGTACGACGTCAAACTGCTCGGGCAGATGGACTACACGTACGCCCCCATCTCCATCCCGTTCTTCATCCCGTTCGCGCTGATGTCGTTCGGTGCGGCGCGGATCGTGTGGAGCGCAGGCATTCTCGTCGCGCTGTACCTGGTGATCATGCTGAGTTTCCGGGTGCTGGGCCGGCGTCCGACGTGGCAGTTGCGGGTGATCGCGCTGTCGCTGGTGGCCATCGTGATGCTGCTCGAACCGGTCCGCACCACCATCTGGTACGGGCAGATCAATGTGTTCCTGATGCTGCTGGTCCTCGCCGATCTGACCCGCGACGACGATTCGCGTGTGCGCGGCCTCGGTACAGGACTGGCGGCAGGCATCAAGATGACCCCGCTGATCTTCGGGCTGTACCTGGTGATCGTCGGCAGGTGGCGGGCCGTCGCGGGGCTGGTCGCCGGGTTCGCCGCGACCGTCGCGATCGGTTTCCTGATCATGCCGAAGGCCGCACTCAAGTTCTGGACCGCCCGCATCTCCGATTCCAACCGGGTGGGGTCGCCACAGTCGGTGGGCAATCAGTCGTTGCGCGGCTGGCTGGCCAATCTCGCCGACACCGACACCCCGAGCACCACAATCTGGCTGGTGACGGCGCTGGTGGCGCTCGGTATCGGTATGTACGCGGCGTACCTGGCGCATCATCGCGGCAACGAACTGCTGGCGCTGACGATGGTGGGGATGACCGGCTGCGCGGTGTCGCCGATGTCGTGGGGGCATCACTGGGTGTGGTTCGTGCCGCTGACGGTGATCGGTGTCGACCTGCTGCTGCGGGTCGGTCTTTCGGTGCCGCGCCGGTTGCTGGTGGGTGCGGGACTGGTGGCTATGCTGCTGGCTGCGTTCTCCTGGCGCACCCACTACGACCACGCCATCTGGTTCGTGCTCCGATCGGTCCCCGACGGCTACATGATCGGGCTGTTCTTCAAGACGGGTGTCGACTCGCTGCGATGGTTCACGATCTTCCCGTACGGCTGGCTCTTCGCCGTGTCCGCGGTGGCCACCATCGTCGCGTACCGGCCGGTGCGAGTTGCGGAGACAGCGATTTGACGTGTCTGACTGGGTGGCCCCTGGGCAGTCGCGGGTGCCTGCAGACGTCGCCCCTGGCCGATCTCGGCGATCTCTCCCAGATCCGGGCCGCACTCGACGATCCCAACCAGGTGTGGGAACTCTGGCAGCCTAAGCGCGTGCTGTGTAGCTTAGTGTGTAAGGAGGCGCACATGGCTACCAACCTCGCAATTGATCCTGAACTTCTCGAACACGCTCTTCGGGTGAGCGGAGAGCGAACCAAGAAGGCAACGGTCACCCTCGCGCTTCAGGAGTTCATCGCGCGTCGCGAACAGGCGGCGATCCTTGACCTGTTCGGCACGCTGGACTGGGACGAGGGTTTCGACTACAAGGCTGAGCGCGCGCGCTGATGAGCGTTCTTGTCGACACAAGTGTGTGGTCGCTGGCGTTTCGCCGGGATTTCCCGCCGGCTACGCCTGAACTTGATGAGCTTCGTCGGCTTCTGGTGGGCGGGGACGTGGTGATCACCACCGGGTTTGTCCTTCAGGAGTTGCTCCAAGGGTTCGTTCCGCGGCACGCGCAGGAGCAGATTCTTGCTCGCTTCGCGTCCGTTCCCGTGCTCGTCCCCTCGATCGAGGACCACGTCGGTGCGGCTTCGGTGCGCAATACGTGCCGCATAGCGGGGGTGCAGTTGGGAACAATCGATGCACTACTCGCTCAGTTGGCGATCGTGAACAAACACACTCTGCTCACCGCGGATCGCGACTTCGTCCATGCCGCCCCCCACATCGGGCTGCGGGTGTGGCAGCCCCGATGAAACTCGCGTACCCTCCGAGTTTGCCTGATGGGCCGACCGTCGGTGGCCGCCGGTAGTCTCGACGCGTGGCCCTGTATCGCACCTATCGCCCGGCAACGTTCGCCGAAGTCGTCGGTCAGGAGCATGTCACCGACCCGCTCAGCCGTGCCCTCGACAGCGGCCGGATCAACCACGCCTACCTGTTCTCGGGGCCGCGTGGCTGCGGCAAGACGTCGTCGGCGCGCATCCTCGCCCGCTCGCTCAATTGCGCGCAGGGACCCACGTCGACGCCGTGCGGCACCTGTTCGTCGTGTGTGGCGTTGCGGCCCGGTGGCCCCGGCAATCTCGACGTGATCGAACTCGACGCCGCCAGCCACGGCGGTGTGGACGACACCCGCGAACTACGCGACCGCGCCTTCTACGCGCCGTCGGAATCGCGGTATCGGGTGTTCATCGTCGATGAGGCGCACATGGTCACCAACGCCGGTTTCAACGCGCTGCTCAAGATCGTCGAGGAGCCGCCGGAACACCTGATCTTCGTATTCGCCACCACCGAACCGGAGAAGGTGCTGCCGACGATCCGTTCGCGCACCCACCACTATCCGTTCCGGCTACTAGCGCCGCCGGTGATGCGTGGGTTGCTGGAGAACATCTGCGCCAAGGAACACGTCACCGTCGCACCCGACGTGTATCCGCTGGTGATCCGTGCGGGCGGGGGATCGCCGCGTGACTCGCTGTCGATCCTCGACCAACTGCTAGCCGGGGCGGGCGAGGACGGCGTGACCTACGATCGCGCGCTCGCGCTGCTCGGTGTCACCGACGTCGCGCTCATCGACAACGTCGTCGACGGCCTGGCCGCCGGTGACGGGGCGTCTGTGTTCGCGACGGTCGAACGGCTCGTCGACGCCGGGCACGATCCGCGCCGGTTCGCGATCGATCTGCTCGAACGTTTGCGGGATCTCATTCTGCTGCAAGCGGTTCCGGAAGCGGTCGATCGTGGTCTGGTGGAGGCACCGGGGGAGCAGCTGACCCGGATGCGGGAGCAGATCGAGGTGCTGGGGCCCGCCACCCTGACCCGGTTCGCGGAGACCACCCACGCCGCGCTCGGTGAGATGCGTGGAACCACGTCCCCGCGGTTGCTGCTGGAGGTGCTGTGCGCGCGGTTGCTCCTGCCCGCGACATCGGCGGACGGGTCGGCGCTGCTGCAGCGGATCGAACAACTCGAAGCCGGTGTGGTCACCGGGGGTGGTGCCGCACGCACCGCAACACCCACGAATACTGCTGCGGCCCCGGCTGAATCGGTGTCCCAGCAGCCGGTCGCCGAGTCGCGTTTCATGCGGCCGTCCGAACGCAAGGCGATGGAGGAACGCAAGGCTGCCGCGGAGGCGGATCGTCGGAAAGCCGAAGAGGTCGAAGCCGATCACGTGACGCAGGATCCGGCGCCACTGAAACAGGAGATACCGGCGCAGGCCCCGCCCGCACAGGTGGTGCCGGCAACCATCGACCAGACGCCACCGTGGGAGCCGGATCCGGTTGTCCCTGAACCGATCGTGCCCGAATCCTCCAGCCCGCAATCTCCCGGCCCGAAATCCCCTGTCTCGAAATCCCCTGTCCCGGAACGGGTCGTCACCGAATCCTCCCCGGCAACGACGATCCGGCCGGAGCGTACAGTGCCGCCGCGGAGTGTTGCCGACGACGAGTCCGGTACGGCGACAAAGGTTCCCGGCGATGATATACCGCTGCCCGATGAACCCGTCGACGAATACGCTCTGCCGCCGGAGGATTCGGCCCCGCGAGTCCGGCCTGTGCGGCCGGCGCCCGAACCGGAGCCCGAGCCGCAGACCGGTGGTCTCGACCTCGATACCGTTCGGACCCGGTATCAGGACTTCCGTAACGCGGTACGGGAACGGGCGAAGACCCTCGAACCGATGCTGTCGGCGGCCGTCGTGCACGATCTGCAGGACCGGACGGTGGTGCTCGCGCACCCGTACGAGGTGCTCGTCCAGCGGCTCGGCGCACCGCATGCCGTCGCCGTGATGCGGGAGGCGCTGAGCGAGGTGTTCGGCACCGAACTCGATGTCCGGGCCGTACACCTGGCGCCTGGCTCCGCTCCGGCGGCCGGTGCGCCCGTATCGGGTGGTCCGCGGCCGGTGGCCAAGGCGCAGCCCAAACGCGCTCAGACCTATGCGCGGCCGAGCGTCCAGAATCAGACTGCCGCAACGTCGCCGGCGCCCGAGCCGGTCGTCGAGAAGCAACCTCCGCCACCCGAGCCGGAACCGGAACCCGAGCCGCCTCGCGCCGACGAGGACATTCCCGAGGAAGAACAGGCCGAGATGGTGGCCGACGCGCACTCCGGGACCCCGGACCGCCACCACGATCAAGGAGCCGTGGCGCTGGATCTCCTGAAGACCGAACTGGGTGCCACGGTTATCGAGTAGCGGGGTCTGAGGTGGGGGCGCCAGGTGTCGAAAGGTCACCGGACCCTTCGTGACCCTCGCGACTTCGTCGCTTCGGCCTCAGGGATCAAGGTGTGTGGTCGCGACTGTGCTTCTTGAGGTGTTTGGGGTGGAGGTGTGTGGTCGCGACTGTGCTTCTTGAGGTGTTTGGGGTGGAGGTGTGTGGTCGCGACTGTGCTTCTTGAGGTGTTTGGAGTGAAGGTGTGTGGTCGCGACTGTGCTTCTTGAGGTGTTTGGGGTGAAGGTGTGTGGTTGTGGCTGTGCTTCTTGATCCCTGAGGGCTGTCGCGCGAGCTTGCGAGCCGACTGCGTCTCGAAGGGTCCGGTGAGGCGAGGCTCCTAAGCCTGCCACCAGGGGCGCAGGGGGAGATGGTTGCTGCCCTGGTCGTCGAGCTTGGTGGCGAGGACGTGGTGGAGCTGAACGATGTTGCGGTCGAAGCCGATCCGGCAACCCGCCATGTACAGGCCCCACAGGCGGGCGGTGCCCTCACCTACTTCCGCGACCGTCTCGTCCCAATGCTCGACGAGGTTGACGTTCCAGTCGCGCAACGTCATCGCGTAATGCTCGCGCAGATTCTCCTCGTGCACCACTTCCAGGCCACCGATGTCCTGGATCTTGGAGATGATCTTGCCCGACCCGGTCAGCTCGCCGTCGGGGAAGACGTATCGGTCGATGAATGTGCCCGCCCGGTTGCGGTTCGGATTGTCGGGCCGGGTGATGCAGTGGTTCAACAACATTCCGCCCGGGCGCAGCTTGTCCCGCATGAATCCGAAATACGCCGGATAGTTACCGACGCCGATATGTTCGGTCAGACCGATCGACGACACCGCGTCGAAATCGCCTTCCGGCACATCGCGGTAGTCGCTGTGGCGGACCTGCGCGAACTCGCTCAAACCCTCGTCGACGATCGCCTTCTGCGCCCACTCGGCCTGCTCCGCCGACAGCGTCGCACCGATCGCGTACACACCGTGGCGGGCCGCGTAGCGCACCATCGAGCCCCAGCCGCAACCGATGTCGAGCAGCCGATCGCCCGGCCGCAGGCGCAGCTTCTCGAAGATCAGACGGTACTTGTTGTCCTGCGCCGCCTCCAGTGAGGCGTCCCGGTCGGGATACACCGCGCACGTGTACGTCATCGACGGGCCGAGCACCCACTCGTAGAAGGCGTTGGATACGTCGTAGTGATATGAGATCGCCTCGGCATCACGGGTTTTTGAATGGCGCAGACCTTCGGCGAACCGGCGCCAGCGCGGCACCGCCTCCTGTGGCGGTGGGGCGATCGGTTTGAAATGCTCCAAGCCCAGCGACAGCGCCACGTTCGCCAGTTGCAACGGTGACGGCTTCTTGAACTTCAGGTCGCTCGCCAGTGCCTGCAATGCCGGATACGGATCACCCGGATGCGTGCCCACCAGTTCCAGGTCGCCGGAGATGTACGCACGTGCCAGGCCCAGATCGCCGGGTGCGGTCACCAGATAGGTTGTGCCGCGCGGGGTTTTCAGATCCAGCCCGTACCGGGCGTCCTCGGGTCCGGCGGAGCTGCCGTCGTAGGCGGTGATGCGGACCGACAGGTCGCCGCCCATCATCGTCTCGAGGATCTCGGCCAGCGTCAGCCTGCCCGCCCCGTCCTCCTGCGATCGTGTCGGTTGGTCCTTGTACGTGGTCATTGTCGCTTCACCGCCTTCGAGTAGAGATCGAGTAGCCGTCCGTCCGGGTCGTACCGCTTCTTGAGGATCCGATAGTTCTCTCCACCATACAGAAGATCGAATTCTTCACGGTCGTAGAATGATTCGGAATAGAGTGACTTGTGGCCGTCCAATTTCGCGACCCTGCGCTCTATGAGTTTGTTGGTGAACCCCGGGTCGCCCGGCGTCGCCGGCACTCCTGACCAGAACCCGACATTCACATACGTCCGGTCCGGCTCGAGAGGGTAGAGCGGCCAACGCCGCGAGTCTGCTTGCGGGGTGGCGGAGTCTTCACGTAAACGCAACGGACACAGCCAGATCGGTTCAATGGGGACGTTCTTGAGGAACCATTCGACGTAGGCGGCGGTGTTCTCGATGGGGACCTCGATGTCCTGTACCACCCGCTCGCTCGGCGGTAGCCCCTTGCGGGCGTTGAGCTTGTCGCCGATGTTCCAGCGATGATCGTAGGCGATCAGTTTCCAGTAGAAACTGCTGCGTAGCAGCCGTTTCGGCCACCACCGCCGTACCTTCGGGTTCTGTGCGCCGAATGCGCGCGAACACCAGAACCAGTCGGTGTCCCAGCGCCACAGATAGTCGCTGATCGTGAGCCGGTCGGTGGTGCGTTCCTGAACGGACCGATAGAAGACGTCCATTCCGGTGTAATCACTGACGGTCCCCGGCTTGTCGGTCTGGCGGCCCAATGTCAGATATGACTCTCCGGCACTGAACACCACGCCGTCGAGGTAGTCGACGCGTTCACCGTCGTGACTGCCGTCGGCGACGATCCGGTCCATCGCGTCCTGCAATTCGCCGATACTGCCGAACCTGATGTGCCGCAACGTGACAAAGGGTGCGACGGACTCCAGCTCGATCCGCAACCGAACCGAATATCCCAGCGTGCCATACGAATTGGGGAAACCATGGAACAGGTCGGCGTATTCGTTGGTGGGAGTGGCGGTGACGATGTCGCCGGTGCCGGTGAGAACGTCTATCTCCGTGACCGATTCGTGCGGCAGACCGTTGCGGAACGACGTCGACTCGATACCCAGGCCGGTGACCGCACCACCCAGCGTGATCGTTTTGAGCTGCGGCACCACTTTTGGCGCAAGTCCGTAGCGAAGCGTGACGGCGACCAACTCTTCGTAGGTGCACATGCCCGCGACATCGGCTGTGCGGGTGGCCGGATCGACGGAGATCACCCCGCCCAGACCGGACACATCAAGGCCCGGATTGGGGTTTACGGCACGTTTGCGGAAAAGGTTCGATGTCTTCTTCGCCAATCGGACAGTGGCCCCGGGCGGGATCGCCCGATAGCTCGCGAGGAGAGCGCGAACCCCCTCGCTGAATGCCTCCGGCCCCATCTCCCGCGTCACAGACACCACTTCGTTAGCCTAGGACGGAAGCCGGGAGGCCGCCAATCAGGCCATGCCGTCAATCGCACACCATCGAAAAGGAGGCCCATCGGAATGGGTCAGGTTTCCGCAACACAGTCCATCGACGTCGCCGCCACGACCGACGCGGTAATCGGCGTGCTCGCCGATTACAACGACGCACGCCCGGCGATCCTGCCCGAGCAGTACCGCGACTACCAGGTCGTTTCGGGCGGCAACGGCGACGGCACCGTCGTGCACTGGATCCTGCAGGCCACATCCAAGCGTCAGCGCGACGTCAAGGCGAGCGTCCGGGTCACCCCCGACACCATCACCGAAACCGACGCCAACTCGTCGATGGTCACCACCTACACGGTCAAGCCGTCGGGCAGCGGTTCCACCGTCACCACCACGACGTCGTGGACCGGGGCCGGGGGCATAGGCGGCTTCTTCGAGAAGACCTTCGCCCCGAAAGG
This sequence comes from Gordonia sp. (in: high G+C Gram-positive bacteria), assembly GCF_020438995.1. Classification (GTDB taxonomy): domain Bacteria; phylum Actinomycetota; class Actinomycetes; order Mycobacteriales; family Mycobacteriaceae; genus Gordonia. The sequence continues at coordinate 11,764 of NZ_JAGQTN010000296.1, read as the reverse complement.
CCTGAACAAGATCCAGGCCGCCCTGCTGGCCAACCTGAAAGCCCGCGTCGAACGCGCGTGAGCCGTAGGACGCGGCCGTCGCCGCTGCCACCACGCGACGGCGTCGACGCGACGCGCGTGGTGGTGCGGGCCGACGGGCTCAGCGTCGGCGAAGCGCTGCTCGCGGCGCCGTCGCTGGCCGGGCTCGACCCAGCAGCGCTGGAAAGCCGAGCCCGTGCCGGCGAGATCGTCGACATCGACGGCCGGGCGCTGGACCTGGAACGGCCGGTCCGGCGCAACACCACGATCTTCCTGTACCGGGAGCTGCCCGACGAACCGCCCATCCCGTTCGATCTGCCGATCCTGCACCGCGACGACAACATCGTCGTCGTCGACAAACCGCATTTCCTGGCGACGATGCCGCGCGGACGGCACGTGGTGCAGTCGGCGCTGGTGCGGTTGCGCCGCGAACTGGGCGTCGACGAGATCGCGCCCGCGCACCGGCTCGACCGGCTCACCGCCGGGGTGCTGCTGTTCACGCTGCGCCCGCAGGTGCGGGCCGGCTACCAGTCGATCTTCGCCGAACGCAGGGCCATCAAGGAGTACCGGGCACTCGCCCCGGTCCGTCCCGAGCTCGCCGGAACCGTCACCGTCCGCAACCGCATCGAGAAAACGGCCGGTGACCTGCGGGCACTCGTCGTCGACGGCGAGATCAACGCCGTCAGCGACATCACCCTCATCGACGCGCGAATCGGTCTCTACCGGCTCGTCCCGCACACCGGGCGCACCCATCAGCTGCGCCTGCACATGGCATTGCTCGGCGCGCCCATCGTCGACGACCCGCTGTACCCGGACGTCCGCACCGACCTGGCCGCGCTTCCCGACGACGGCGATTTCACCCGGCCGCTGCGGCTGCTGGCGTCGTCGCTGGCGTTCGACGACCCGATGACCGGTGAGCGCCGCGAATTCGTCAGCCGTATGAGTCTGGGGGTTCCATGAGTATCTACGCGTCCTACGAACACCATCGGGACCTGGCCTGCGAGGCGGTCGTGTTCATCGACGACGAGTCCGACGCGTGTTTCCAGATCCAGCGTGACCTGCCCGACGGCGAGTACTGCGTCACCACCGGAGCATCGGCACCCGTGTACGGGGCGATCCGCCAGTGGCGCACGCGTGACACCACGGCAGGAGGCGCCACTTTCGAGTTCGCGTTGATACCCAAAGCCGGGCGGCTGTTCGGCGACAATTTGCTGTCGTTCGAGGTCACCGCCGTCGACATCACCGTCGATGAGCTGTCGACGCATGTCGGGCGGCTGCTGGCGGGGGTGCCTCGTCTACCCTGGTCGGTGTGAGTGAACCTTTCGATCCCAGCGCGATCTTCGGCGGCGGTGCAGGTGGCGACAACCCGATGGCCGGGCTGCTCGCGCAGGCCCAGCAGATGCAGGCGCAGCTGCTGGCCGCCCAGAACGAGATCGCCGCGACCCAGATCACCGGTACCGCCGGAAACGGGCTGGTCACGGTGACCGGTACCGGCACCGGTGAGATCACCGCCGTCACCATCGACCCCAAGGTCGTCGACCCCGACGATGTCGACACCCTGCAGGACCTGGTCCTCGGCGCGCTCGACGACCTCGCCGCCAAACGCGATCAACTCGCCCAGGAGGCGATGGGTCCCCTGGCCGGCGGACTCGGCGGCGGATTCCCCGGACTGGGCTGAGCGCCGGTGTATGAGGGCCCGATTCAGGACCTGATCGACGAACTGGCCAAACAACCCGGCCTCGGACCCAAAGGTGCCCAGCGCATCGCTTTTCATCTCCTGGCCGGGGAGAACGCCGACATCGACCGCCTCATCGGCGCCCTGGCCCGGGTCCGCGACGACGTCACCTTCTGCGACTACTGCGGCAACGTGTCGGCCGAGAAGCTGTGCCGCATCTGCGCCGATTCCCGGCGCGATGCCACCAAGATCTGCGTCGTCGAAGAGCCCAAAGACGTGCACGCCATCGAACGCACCAAAGAGTTCCACGGTCGGTACCACGTGCTCGGCGGGGCGCTCGACCCGCTGTCGGGGATCGGGCCCGATCAGCTGCGTATCCGGGAACTGCTGCGCCGCCTGGCCAACCAGCCCGACGGCGTCGACGTCACCGAGGTGATCGTCGCCACCGACCCCAACACCGAAGGCGAAGCCACCGCCACCTATCTGCTGCGGATGCTCAAGGATTTCCCAGGGCTGTCGGTCACCCGTCTCGCCTCGGGTCTGCCGATGGGCGGCGACCTCGAATTCGCCGACGAACTCACGCTGGGCCGGGCATTGTCGGGCAGAAGAATCCTGGTGTGATCGGAATGGTTCTGGCACCGGACGTGGAGCGGCATCTCGACGAGTTGGCCGCCGAACTGTCCTCCGGCGTTGTCGCCATCGACGGACCGTCGGGTGCCGGTAAATCGATGATCGCCGATGCGTTGATGTCCAAGCTCGCCGACCGCGGCACGGGTGCGGTGCTGATCCGCACCGACGACTTCGCCACCTGGGACAATCCGGTGGCGTGGTGGCACGAGCTGGAGGACGACATTCTGCGGCCGTTCTTCCGGTGTCGCGACTACGTGTACCGGCCACGGGTGTGGCACGACGGGGTGCCGACGATAGGCCGGCCGGTGTGGGTGCGGTGGCAACCGCTGCTGATCATCGAGGGGGTGTCGTCGGCACGCACGTCGATAGCGGCCCGGCTGACGCGCGCCCTGTGGGTCGACGGCGGCACCGACGAACAGCGGCTGGCGCGCGCCATCGCTCGCGACGGGGAAGTCGAGCGGGAGCATCTGACGCGGTGGCAGCAATTCGAGCGCGGCTGGTTCGGCGTCGACCGGACCCGCGATCGGTGCCGGATCCTGGATTGACCGGCGTACCTTGATCGTGTGCGCTACCGGACGCTGGACCAGCTCGACGACGCGCTGGTGAAATGCCGCGCGTGTGCGCGGTTGGTGCGCTGGCGCGAACAGGTGGCTCGGGACAAGCGTGCCGCGTTCGCCGACCAAGAGTATTGGGGCAGACCGGTACCCGGGTTCGGCCCGGATGATGCGGCGATGCTGATCGTCGGGCTTGCACCCGCCGCGCACGGAGCCAACCGGACGGGCCGGATGTTCACGGGCGACCAGAGCGGGGACGTGCTGTTCCGCGGCCTTTACGAGGTGGGGTTGGCCAGTCAGCCCACCGCGACGTCGGCCGACGACGGGATGGAGTTGTTCGGGGTGCGGATGGTGGCGCCGGTACATTGCGCGCCGCCGCAGAACAAGCCGACGACCACCGAACGTGACAACTGCGCCAAGTGGTTTCGCGCCGAACTTGAATTACTGTTTCCCACAGCGCGATCCGTCGTCGTGCTGGGTGGTTTCGGCTGGCAGGTGGCGTTGCGGGAGCTAGGAGAGTTCGGCTGGGAAGTGCCCAGGCCGAGGCCGAAATTCGGTCACGGAGTACAGGTTTGCCTGCACCGCGGCGACGAGACGATCACGTTGTTCGGCTGCTATCACGTCAGCCAGCACAATACGTTCACCGGTCGCCTCACGCCCGCCATGCTGGGCGAGGTCCTGGCCGCAGCGGCCGACCACGCCGGGATCGACCGGCGCACACCCTGAGAGGGCGAATCCACCCCGCCGGGATGCGGGGTGGATTCACGGGAACAGGTCGGCTTGGTTCAGTTTTCGAGCGTCTTGAGGACGGTGGCGGCCATCGTCCGCTGACCGGCCGCGTTCGGGTGCAGCGGGGTCAGCGACTGGGTGTCGGTGGGCAATACACCCACCATCTGTGATTGGCTGCCGGAGCAGGCCTCGTGCTTCTTCGTGGGGGTCTCGATATCGACGTACTCGGCGCCGTTCGCCTCGGCCCGCACCTTCATCACCCGGTTGAGTTGGCTGATCTTGTCCTGAATGTAGGTCGCATCCGGTCCGCCCATCGGCTGCCTGCCGGGACAGCCGCCCGGACGGATCCCGTACGGATAGCCGACCAGCAGGATGCGGGCCTTCGGGGAGCGTTCGCGGACACCGGCGATCACCTTGTCGTACTTCGGGCCGAACGCGTTGATGGTGGCGCCGACCTTGTCCCTGCCGCCCGGACGTGGAGCGCACTGGCGGCTGGTCGCGGTGGCGGCCGGATTGATGCAGCTCGCGGTGAGCTCGACCAGGTGGATGTCGTTGCCACCGATCCCGACGGTCACCAGCTCGGTGTTCTTGCGCAGGGCGGCGAACTGCGGAGGAGCGGGTGACGGGAACCCCTGTCTGCCGGTGAAGTCGGCGACCTTCGCACCGCCGCACGTCACGTCCGTGAAGTTCTTGATGCGCAGCTTCTTGGCGACGAGGCTCGGATAGTTGATCGCCGACGTCCCGCACTCGCCCTTACCCGACATCGGCAGGATGGCTGTGCCCGCCGCGTACGAATCACCAAGCGCCACATAGTTGGTGATGGTCTTGGCGGGTGTGGCATCGGCGACACCCACGCCGGCCACCGCCAGCGCGGCAGCGCCCGCCGCAACTGCGAAACGCCGTCCCCACATCTGAATACCTACAGTCGCACGCACTCGAGCCCCTCCCTCGTCTCGGCCGCACAGATGGTTACCGGCCGGTAACTGAGATTGCCAACATATATGATGTTTTGTCAACCGACTGGGTGCTAACCGCGGCGGGCAGTCACACGCCTAACCGCGGCGGGCGGCGGCGAGGCGTTCGGTGCGCAGGCGGTCGACCTGGGGGAGGTCGAGGGGGGTGAGGGTCTCGACGCCGAGGGCCTGTTTGAGCAGGTGGTCGGCGAGGTGGGGGTTGCGGGCCAGGGCGGGACCGTGCATGTAGGTGCCGAGAACCGAACCCTGCACGACGCCTTCGGTGCCGTCGCCCACCCCGTTGCCGACGCCGTGCCGGACCCGGCCGAGCGGCTTCGCGTCGGAGCCGAGAGTGGTTCCGCCTCGGTGGTTCTCGAATCCGCTGAGCGGATCGGTGAGGCCGTCGAGGACCGGATCGGTGACGAGTTCGCCGATGCTGCGCGTCTCCTGCGGAGCGGTGGTGAGGTCGAACAGTGAAATCCCTTCCACCCGTTCGCCTGCCGACGTCTCGTACCAGTGGCCGAGGACCTGGATGGCGGCGCAGATCGCCAGCACCGGACGGCCCGCGGCGGCGGCCCGCTGGAGGCCCGGGTAGCGGGTCAGATGCCGGGTCGCCAGGCGTTGTGCGTAGTCTTCGGCGCCGCCGAGGGTGTACACGTCGAGGGAATCGGGCACCTCGTCGTCCAGTGTGATGTGGATGATCTCGGCGTCGATGCCGCGCATCCGGGCCCGTTGACGCAGGATCAGCGCATTGCCGCCGTCGCCGTAGGTGCCCATCACGTCGGGCAGCACCAGGCCGATGCGCAGAGTCGATTCGCTCACTTCCGGCCGCCTTCCGCGCGTTCGAGAGCCACACCCAGATCACGGAATGCGGTGTAATTCGCGAGCACTTCGACCCGGCCCGGTGGACACGAGGCGATGGCTTTCATCGGGTCGTCGATCGTGATGTGCTGCGCGCCCGCGTACAGCAGGCGTACCGACAGATCCGCCGCACGTTCGCCCGCCGCAACGACTTTCATCGTCTCGAACGCCTCGAACCGCACGTCCCACAGCCACGACAGGTCCTCGCCGTCGGGGACCTGGCCGTTGACGGCGATCACCAGACCGTCGGCGTCCTGGTCGATCATCGACAGCGCCTCCTGCCAGCCGGCCGGATTCTTCGCGAGAAGCGTTCGTACCGAATGGTTGCCGACCTGATGGATGCCGTAGCGTCCGGCTACCTCCCCGACGGTACCCACCGCCGCAACGGCTTTCGCGGGATCGGTGCCCATCGCGACGGCTGCGGCGACGGCCTGGGCGGCATTGCCACGGTTCGCTTTGCCCGGCACCGACAGGGTCAGCTCGGCCTCGAAACCATCGGGGCCGTAGATCTTTTCGTCGTCGACCCACCAGTCGGGGGTGGGGCGGCGGAACGATTCGTCGCCGCTCGAATACCAGCCGTCGTCGTCGCCGCGGATGATGGGTTCGCCGGTGCGCGGGCAGCTCACCGAGTCTCCCACCCAGCCCGCGCCCGCGGCCACCCACACCACTCGTGGGGCGTTGAACGCGGTGGAGGTGATCAGCACGTCGTCGCAGTTGGCCACCAGGACGGTATCGGGATGTCGCGAAATGCCTTCGCGCAGACGGCGTTCGATCATGTTGATCTCGCCGACGCGGTCGAGCTGGTCGCGGGAGAGGTTGAGCAGCACCAGAACCGCCGGGTCGACGGCGTCGCTGACGTGCGGGACGTGCAGCTCGTCCACCTCGAGCGCGCAGACCGGAGCCGAACGCTGCAGCGACAAGGTGGCGATGATGCCGGCGTCCATGTTGGCGCCGTCGGCCTGCGTGGCCACCTCGCCGAGTTCGGCGAGTGCGGCGGCGACCATCCGGGTGGTCGTGGACTTGCCATTGGTGCCGGTGATCAGCGCGGTGCGTTTCCCGGCGGCGAGCCGGGACATGATCTGCGGGTCGATCTTCTCGGCGATCAGGCCGCCGATCATCGACCCCTTACCGCGTCCGGCGGTACGGGAGGCCCAGCGGGCCGCTCCGGCGGCTGTCAGGGCGATCGTCGTGCGCGCCGGCAGCCGGGCTGAGTTGTGGTGTTCACGCGCGGGCATGGGGAGAGTCTGTCACAGGTACGCGGTTGCCGAACGGGACGGCAGGGGATGTACCAATAGGGGTTGTCATGGTGTGCCGGCGGCCACAGCGGTAGGCTCTGCGCCGTGAGTCGAGCCACCACGCCCGCGCTGTCGCGGGTCGCCAAGGTCAAACGGGCTGTCGTATTACCTCTTGGGAGGCTTCCCGACGCCCTCGTGGCGCGGCTGAGCCGCCGGAGCCCGGTCAACGCGGACGGGGACCGACTCGATCCGCCGATGGCAGCGATCGCGTGGGCGGCCGATCACGTGCCGGGGATGGCATTGGTCAGCGGCACCGTCGCACAGGCCCGCGAACGGATGGAGGAGTCGGCGGGGATGATCGCCGAGACTTTTCCCCCGCTGGCCGTCGTCGAGGATTTTCGTATCAACGATGACCTGTCGGCCACCCGATACCGGGCCGGCGAATCGTCGACGGGCATCGTCCTGTACTTCCACGGCGGCGGGTTCTCGCTGGGCAGCCGCGCCAGCCACGATGCGGTGGCCAGGCGGCTGGCGATCGGAACCGGCGCCGACGTGGTGTCGGTGGAGTACCGGCTGGCCCCGGAGCACACGTTCCCCACGGCCTCCGACGACGCGCTGGACGCGTGGCGACACGTCGTCGACGCCGCCCCGCACTGGGGTGTGCGCGCCGACAAGATCGTGGTCGCCGGCGACAGTGCCGGGGCCAACCTCGCGGCTGTGCTGGCCCTGGATGTGCGCGGCGAGGCCGTGCAGCCCGCCCTGCAACTGCTGATCTACCCGGTGACAGACTGCTCCGAATCGGTCGGCACGGCGTCTCGGCGCGAGTTCGCCGAGGGCTACTACCTGAGCATCGAACGCATCGATTGGTTCACCGACGCCTACGTGCCGAACGTCCCCGACCGTTCGCATCCCCGTGCGTCGCCGCTCTTGGCCGACGATCTGTCGGGTCTGCCGCCCGCCTACGTGTTGGTCGCAGGTTTCGATCCGCTCCGCGACGAGGGCATCGCCTACGCCGACCGCCTCCGCGCCGCCGGTGTCCCGGTCACCCTCGACCGCGCCGGCGGCCTGATCCACGGCTTCGTCAACATGACCGCCCTCTCGGCACAGGCCCGCGCCGCCTCCGACCGCCTCTCCGCCGCCGTCCGCGCCACGCTCTAACCAAACCTTCTTGATCTCTGAGGCCGAAGTGACGAGGGAGTGATCACGCATCTTGATCCCTGAGGCCGAAGCGACGAAGGAGCGATTACGCATCTTGATCGCTGTGGCTGAAGCGATGAGGGAGCGGTCACGCATCTTGAACCCTGAGGCCGAAGCGACGAAGGAGCGAGGGTCACGAAGGGTCCGGCGAGACGAGCGCATGACGTCGCCACCCCGAAACTCCTGACACCGCAACGCGGTCGGCGGTCGGCCGTGGTGATCTTCCGGTGCCCATCACGCCGAGCGCGCAGCCGGCGATGACGACGGCGGCACCGAGAAGCTCGGCGATGCCGGGGGTTTCGCCGAAGAACAACCACGCCGCGGTGAGGCCGACGACCGGCACCAGCAGCGACATCGGCGCGACACGACTCGCCGGATGTCGCGACATGAGGCTCGCCCACAGCCCCGATCCGGCGACGGTCCCGAGCAACACCGTGTAGGTCAGCCCCGCGATCGCGAGCAGCCCGCTGTGGCTGCCGATGGTGGTGAGCGCATCGAATCCCGCTGTGGGACCGTCGAACACGAAACTCATCGCCAGGAACGGCAACGGTGGGATCACCGACATCCACAGCACCAGACGCAGGGCGTCGCCGGGCTGGGCTGAGCCGGGTTCGCGGTGGGTGGCGGTGAGCCGGTTGCCGATATTGCCGAACGCCCAGCCGAGACCGCCGAGAACCGTGAGGGCGATGGGCCCGACGGCACCCCACCCGAGGTCTGTCTCGGTGGCGCGGGCGAAGCCGATGATCGCGATCCCGATGACTGCCAACAGGATTCCGCACACCTGCCGCCCGGTCATCCGTTCGCCCAGGAACAGCACCCCGAGCACGACGGTGAACGGCGCCGACGTCTGCAACACCAGCGACGCCAGACCCGTCGGCATCCCCAGGTGCATCGCCAGGAACAGGAACAGGAACTGGGCGATGCCGAATCCGCAGGCGTACAACAGGAACCAGCGCACCGGAACCCTAGGGAACTTCACGAACAGCAGCACCGGCACGGCCATAACCGCGAACCGCAGCGAGGCGAGGAAGAACGGCGGAAAGTGGTCGAGGCTGTAGCGGATGGCGATGAAATTCAGCCCCCACAGCAGCACGACGGTCAGTGCGATACCGCGGTCACGAGTGGTCATGTATCCATCGTGCGGGCGATGTCAGTTCAGGACAATCGAATAAAGTTGCATCCAATATGTAGTGTTGGTTAACAGTTGAGTAAGGTGCTTGCAGATTTGTTCAGGGCAGAGTCGGTTCTGGTGGCATTCAGTGGAGGCGGCCCGGTACGCACCGGCGCCACTGACTCGGTGGGGGTTTCAGGGACGCCGGGTGAGTTTGCGGGCGAGCCCGGAAAGCGGGATCGCCGGCAAACTCACCTCTGTTTCAGCGCCAGCCGAGGGCCGGGGCGACGTGGGTGAGGATCGACTCGATGACGTGGGCGTTGTAGTCGACGCCCAACTGGTTGGGGACCGTCAGCAGAAGGGTGTCGGCGGCGGCGATCGCCTCGTCCTCGAGGAGTTGTTCGATGAGTTTGTCGGGTTCGACGGCGTAGCTGCGGCCGAAGCGGGCGGTGGTGTTGTCGATGATGCCGACCTGATCCTGGTCGTTGCCGCGCATGCCGAAGTAGGCGCGGTCGGTGTCGTTGGTGAGGGCGAAGATGCTGCGGCTCACCGAGACTCGTGGTTCACCGACGATGCCTTCGGCTTTCCTCCGTTTTATTCCGGACGACTCCCGAAACCGGACGAACCCCGGAACCATGCGTGACGACGATGTCGTCGGCCTGGTTCCGGGGTTCGTCTTGCGGGGTTGAGCCTCAGCGACGAGCTGTGGCCCGAAGTAAACATAGCACTGGTCCAACCAGTTGACCAGAGATACGGAGATGGTCCATGATCATCGGCATGGAGATTCAGCCGATCGAGCGTGCAGCGGTGTCCGACGAGGTGCTCGGGCAGCTTGTCGCTGAGATCCTGTCCGGCCGGCTCGCGCCTGGAGAGCCGCTTCCCGCCGAGCGCGAGCTGGCACTGCGGTTCGGCGTCAACCGGCACGCGATCCGCGAAGCCCTCAAAGGCGTTCGTCAGGCCGGACTCGTGCGCATCTCGCAGGGCGATAAGACCCGCGTGCTCGACTGGCGCGAGAACGCGGGTCTCGACGTCCTCACCGCGCTGGCCACCACCGGCGCCGTACCGTCTGTCGAACTGATGCGCGACGTGTTCGAGATGCGCCGCTCCATCGCCGCCGACGCCGCCCGGCTGTGCGCGCAGCGTGCCGACGACGCGCAGATCGCCGCGGTCCTCGATGCCGCGGCCTCCTATCCCGAACGCGCCGACGACACCTCGCCCGAAGCGATCGTCGTCGCTGACGTCGCCTTCTGGATCGCCGTCATCAACGGATCGGGCAACATCGCCTACCGGTTGGCGATGAACACGATGCTGTCCGGGCTCGAGACCATCGGCATCCCGGCCATGCAGAAGCTCGGGCTGCTCGACGAATACGCCGACCGCGACTCCCATATCCGCCTGGCCCGGCACATCGCCGATCACGACGTCGAGGCCACCACCCGACTCGCCACCACCCTGCTCAGTCGCGTCCTCGACGTGATCGCCACAACGAAGTGAGCCCGACATGTTCGACCTGATTCTTTACGCCATCCCGTTCTTCACGGTGACGCTGTTCCTGGAGATGGCCTCGTTCTACTTCCTTCCCGACGACGACGAACGAGGCTACGAACTACGCGACAGCACAACGAGTCTCGCGATGGGGCTGGGCAATGTCGCGGTCAATGCCGGCTGGAAGCTGGTGGTGCTGTTCGTTTATGCGGCCGTATACGAGCTGAGTCCGCTGAGCCTGCCCGCCGACAATCCGTGGACCTGGGTGGCATTGTTCTTCGCCGACGACTTCATCTACTACTGGTATCACCGCACCCACCACACGATCCGGATCTTCTGGGCCAGCCACGTCGTGCATCACTCCAGCGAGCACTACAACCTGTCGACGGCGCTGCGTCAGCCCTGGACCCCGTTCAGCTCGATGCCGTATTGGATTCCCCTTGCCGCGCTGGGATTCTCACCGTGGATGATCATGCTGCAGCAATCCATCAGCCTGGTGTACCAGTTCTTCATCCACACCGAGCGCGTCGGAAAGCTTTGGAAGCCCATCGAATTCGTGATGAACACCCCCTCGCATCACCGGGTTCACCACGGCTCCAACCAGGATTATCTCGACCGCAACTACGGTGGCATCCTCATCATCTGGGACCGAATCTTCTCCACGTTCGAGGCCGAGGACGAGAAGGTCCGCTTCGGCCTCACCAAGAACATCAACACTTTCAACCCGTTGCGCGTGGCGACCCACGAGTTCACCGCCATCGGCCGTGACGTGTGGCACGCCGAGCGCTGGCGCGACCGCTGGGGCTATGTCGCCAAAGGTCCGGGCTGGCAGCCGGAGCCGGTGAAGGCCGAGCCACAGAAGGTCTGAATCGGCGGTAACGTTTGCGCATGGAAGTGCGCAGGCTGCGGCTGCTGCGGGAGTTCGCCGACCGGGGGTCGGTGGGTGCCGTGGCGGCCGCGCTGCACATGACGCCGTCGGCGGTGTCGCAGCAACTCAAGGTGCTTGCCGATGAGGCGGGCGTTGAACTGCTCGAACCCGACGGCCGCGGGATCCGGCTCACCGACGCCGGGCATGCGCTGGTGCTGCGGGCCGACGATGTCATCGCCGCCGTCGACCGGGCAGCCGAAGAGATGCTGGCGTACCGGTCGGGAAACGCCACCGTCCGGCTCGGCATGTTTCCGTCGGGGTCGACGCTGCTGCTGCCCGAACTGCTGTACCGGGCGGCCGACGCCGGGATCGATGTGCGGGCCAGTCATTTCGACGTGGCCTACGGCGACGCCCCGCCCGGGCTTACCGTCTACGACATCGTCGTCAC
>NZ_JAGQTN010000035.1 GCF_020438995.1 Gordonia sp. (in: high G+C Gram-positive bacteria) | reverse complement strand
TCACCAAGCGCCCCGGTGCAGCACATTCGGACGCGGCGTCCCGGCCGATTCCGGCACCCGAAACCGGAATGCGGCCGCCGTCGGACAATCCAGGGTTCGCCGGACGGGTTTCACTGCTCACCCTGTACCGAGTGAGCACGATGCAGATCATCTCGCTGCTGACGCAGTGGCGACGCGGCAGCGGCGACGCCGACGATACGGCCATCGAACAGCAAGACCCCGGACACCCGGCGAGCACGCAGGTCGACGGCATCGTTATGACGATGAGCGTGTACCGCGGCTGGAATGTGTGGCAGCTGGCACCGGAGGTTGGGTCTACCTCCGAGTCCCCGGTCGCCTCCCGCACCACGAACAAGATCGTCATCGCCGTGCACGGCGGCTGTTATCTGCTGCCACCGGTGCCGGAGTACTGGACTTACTACTCTTCCCTGGCCCGTGAGACCGGCGCCACGATCGTCATCCCGCTGTATCCCGGAGTGCCACTCGGTCATGCCGCCGGTGTGGTGCCGAACATGGCCGACTACTTCTCGGAACAGATCCGGGAACATGGGGCAGAGAACGTGAGTGTGCTCGGCGACTCCGCCGGCGCGGGGCTCACTCTCGCGGCAACACAGGGGCTCGTGAAGCGCGGGACACCCGTTCCCGCATCGTTGGTGCTGGTATCGCCGTGGCTGGATGTCACCATGACCGACGCCGCCCCTCATGTCGACCCGATCCTCGATGTCAGCCTCTTGCGGATCACGGGACGGATGTGGGCGGGCGATCTCGACACCCGTGACCCTCAGGCCAGCCCGCTGTTCGGCAGCCTCGAGGGCCTGCCGCCGATCTACGTGTACAGCGGGTCGGCCGACCTTCTCTATCACGATGCTTTCGCGCTGTCGCGCAAAGCCGCACAGACGCCCGGTACGCGCATCTGGTTCGACATGCGCTGGGGCGGTACGCACAATTGGGCGATGAATGCGAGCCTGGCCGAATGCGCGACGATAACGCCGAGGATCCGTCGCCAGCTGCTGAACACGGCGTCGTGATCCTCGTGCAGGAGGATCCGCGCCCTGTGAATATGCGCGGCTACGCTGCGTCGGAGCCGGTAACACCCTTGAGCAGCTCGGCTTCGGTGTGCTTGATGACGCCGGAGATGGCGGGTTCGATGACCGCACCGAGTGCCCGGCCGGCCAGCCCGCCCGGCAGTTGGTAGTCGAACACCACAGAAAGTTCGGTGCCGGCATCGGCGTCCGCGAAACTCCAGCTCATCGACACACTGAAACCGTCGATCGACTCGAGCGTGATCTGCTCGTTCTCCACCCATTCGGTGCACTTGATCTTGGTGTGCAGCGTTTTGGGGCCCAGCTTCATCGAGGCGTCGAACGTCGACCCAACGCCTGAGGTCTGCTCGGTCAGCGGGTCGAATTTGTTCAACCCGAACATCCAGTCGGGTACCGACCGGTAGTCGTTGACGTAGGCGAATACACGTTCCCGCGCGAACGGTAACTGCGCCTGATGGTGTACCTGCGTCATTGTGGGCTCCTTCAGCGGCCAGGGCAAGCAAGCGCTTGTGATGGTAACCGAGGCAGTGACGGCATCCGGACACCACCCTCTTTACCAACCTGAATCAGGCATCTGATACGCCACACGGGACATCGGGGTCCGATACGTGTTTTCACCAGCGTCACACTCGGGAAATGCCCTGGGTACGTCACGGCCATAGCGTCGGTAGCCGGATCACCCACCGCACCACAGGAGCTCGGAATGAGTGGCAGCACCTCTCGTCGTCAGGCCATCGAGGCCATCACCAACTACTCGGTCCCGGCGCCGGGATTCACCGAACCACTCGCCGACACCTTCGGCCGCAACGTCTTCTCCCTCCCGGTGATGAAGGCCCGACTGCCCAAGAACGTGTACAAGGCCGTCGCCGCCACCATCGACAAAGGCGAGCCGCTCGACCCCACGCTCGCCGACTTCGTCGCATCGGCGATGAAGGACTGGGCGATCGAGAAGGGCGCCTCGCACTACGCGCACGTCTTCTATCCGCTGACCGGATTCACCGCGGAAAAGCACGATTCCTTCCTCGAACCCGACGGTGCCGGCGCCTCACTCGCCGAATTCCAGGGCAAGACGCTGCTGCAGGGTGAGCCCGATGCGTCGAGCTTCCCCAACGGCGGCCTTCGCGGCACGTTCGAGGCGCGGGGCTACACCGGCTGGGATGTGACCAGCCCGGCCTACATTCTGGAGAACCCCAACGGCAATACCCTGTGCATCCCCACCATCTTCATCTCGTGGACCGGTGAGGCACTCGACAAGAAGACCCCGCTGCTGCGCAGCCAGCAGGCGATGAGCAAGCAGGCCATGCGACTGCTGAAGTTGTTCGGGCACAACGACATCGACACCGTCGTGTCGTACGCGGGCGCCGAGCAGGAGTACTTCCTGATCGACCGCCACTTCTACTACGCCCGGCCCGATCTCACCGTCGCCAACCGAACCCTGTTCGGCGCCAAGCCTTCCAAGGGCCAGGAGTTCGACGACCACTACTTCGGCGCCATTCCCGAGCGGGTGCTGGCATTCATGATCGAATTCGACCGCGAGCTGTTCAAGCAGGGCATCCCCGCCAAGACGCGCCACAACGAGGTCGCGCCCGGGCAGTTCGAGATCGCCCCGGTCTTCGAGAAATCCAACCTCGCCCACGACCATCAGCAGCTCATGATGACCACCATGAAGCGGGTCGCCGAACGCTACGGGATGGTCGCCCTCCTGCACGAGAAGCCGTTCGCCGGCGTCAACGGTTCGGGTAAACACGTCAACTTCTCGCTCGGCAACAACAATCAGGGAAATCTGCTCAATCCCGGCGACACCCCGCACAGCAACGCCCAATTCCTGGTGTTCTGCGCGGCCATCATCCGGGGCGTGCACAAATACGGCGGACTGCTGCGTGCCTCGATCGCCTCGGCCTCCAACGATCACCGGCTCGGCGCCAACGAGGCTCCGCCGGCCATCATCTCGATCTTCCTCGGTGATCAGCTGATGGATGTCTTCGATCAGATCGCCAAGGGCGGCGCCAAGGCCAGCAAGGAATCAGGACTGCTCGAACTGGGCGTCGACACGCTGCCGCCGCTCAAGGCCGACGCCGGCGATCGCAATCGGACGAGCCCGTTCGCGTTCACCGGCAACCGATTCGAGTTCCGCGCCCCCGGATCCAATCAGTCGATCGCCGACCCGATGATCGCCATCAACGCGATGCTCGCCGAATCCATCGACTACATCGCCGGCTTCCTCGAGCGTGAGATCGAGACGGGCACCGAGTTCCACGACGCCGTCCAGAAGGTTCTCGAAGAGATCATCGTCGAACACGGCATGGTTATCTTCAACGGCGACGGCTATTCGCAGGAATGGCAGGACGAGGCCGCCGGTCGCGGTCTGCTGAATCTGCGCACCACGGTCGACGCGATCGCCCAGTACGACAAACCCGAGATCAAGGATCTGCTGTCGGATTACGGCATTCTCAGCAATCGCGAATTGCTGGCCCGCAAGGATGTCGTTCTCGAGCAGTACGCCCTGACCATTCTGGTGGAGGCCAAGGAAACCCTGGAGGTGGGCAAGACGATGATCCTGCCCGCCGCGATCCGCTATCTGGGCGAGCTGGCGGGTACCGCCGCCGCACTCGCCGCCGCCGGCATCACGACCGAGACCCCGACGCTGCTCACGCTCAACACGTACGTCAAGGACTTCAACAGTGCCCTCGGATCGATCGAGGAGGCCGTCGACGGGTTCGGCGGCGAGGATGTCGAGGCCGAGGCGAAGTACGCCCTGGACACTCTGATCCCGTCGATGGCCGGCGTACGGGCCATCGCCGACAAACTCGAATCGATTGTGGCCGACGACATGTGGCCACTCCCGACCTACAACGAGATGCTCACGATCCTCTGATCGCGGACACTCCCCACGCAGACGGCGACCGCGCCCACCCCCGGGTGGGCGCGGTCGCCGTCGATGTATGGGCCTATTCGGCCGCTTCTTCCTTGATCTGTGCGATCGCCTTCTTGAATCCGCCCGAGGTGAGCGAGGAACCGGACACCTTCTTGATGTCGTCGAGATCGTTGAGGTTCTTGCCGATGACAAGCTCGTCGATGCCGCCGGCGAACTTCTCCTGGAAGGTCGCCGAGGTGCCATGGGTCTGGCTGCGGTCGAGTTCGAGGGCGGTGACCTTGTTGGACGCGAGCGTCACGGTCACACCGATGGACTGCTCTCCGCCCGGAGTGACGTATTTGCCGGTCGCCGAGTAGGTGCCGTCCTTGTAAGACCCGCCCGAGCCCGAGTCCGCGGTGGTGGAGTCCGTGGCAGTGGTGACCGCGGTGCTGCCTGCGGCCGCGGTGCTGTCCGAACTATCCGAGTCGTCGCCGCAGGCACCTACCGCCAGTCCGACGATCGCAACGGTCGCCGCCAACCCGGATACGCACAGCACGGCCCCGCGCTCAGCCATTTTCGATGAAGTCATGCCAACAGATTGTGCCGTGCCACCATGCCACCGCGCACGCCCACACCACCGATAGCCAGGAAATCCACAGAAAACGGACATACCCACCGGCTCAGCCCTGACCTGCGGCCTTCACCCGGGCCGCGATCGCGTTGACGAACACCGACTCGATATCGGCCGCGGTCTCGGCGATATAGCTGCTACCGCCGGTCGCCTCGGAGATCTTGCTCAGCGCGTCGGCGTCGGCATCCCCGGAAATGCCGATGGTGAGCACCAGAACCGGTCGCGCCGGATCGGCGAGCTGCTCGAGGGTGGTGAGCAATTCGTCGAGCCCGATACTGTTCGCGTCCTCGTTGCGACCGTCGGTCATCACGATGACGCTGTTGGAGTACGTCGGGTCGTAACCCGCCTGGGCTTGCTTGTACGCCGCCAGAATGCTGTCGTACAGGCCCGTGCCGCCGCCGAGGTCGTCGGTCATGGCGCGGGTGATCTCCGCCGCGAAGTCGTCGCGATGGGTTCCCCGCGACGACGCGGCGTCGAGCCGGCGGACAGGCAGCAGTTCCTTCCAGTCCTGTCCCGCACCGCCCTTGTTGATCCCGAAGATCCACAGCCCGCCCTGCGTGTTGTTGGGGAACAGCCCGAGCCCCTGCGTCGCCGCCCCGATCAACAGTTTCGCCCGCGTCGAGTCGCCCGCCGGTGCGCGCATCGACCCGGACGTGTCGATCATGAAGATGGTGCGGATCGGGATACCGAGCACCTGCCATTGCCGCAGCGTCTTATCCACCAGCGCCGCATCGCCACCGTCGAGCACGGTCACCTTGGCGCCGAATCCGCTGCCGCCGGGGTCACGGAAGGACGAGTTGTGCAACACCTTTCGTCCGTCAACCGAGGATGCCGCCGCCACCAGCTCCTTGCCGGCCGCGGCCGCGTCGTCCTTGCTGCCGCGGCCCGCGGTGTTGAGCAGCGGGTAGTCGAGCATCACCGTGCCGTCGGCGGGTATCGCCGACTTCAGCTTCGATTCGGGGTGACGCCGCTGGAACTGGGAGAACTGCTGTTCGGTGGTGATCACCGGGATACCCTCGACATTGGCCAGGTTCAGGCGCGTGGCCTCGCTGTCGTTGGCCGGGCGCGCGTTGTTCTGCTGGATCGCCAGAATCGACAGGGCCTGGGTCAGCTCGTCCTGCTTCGCGCGCCCCGCCTTCACTTCGGCCAATGCGGCGATGATCGGCGCGTCGCCGGTGGATGTCTCCATCGGACTGCCTATCCGCAGGTCGGGCAGCTTCATCACGTCGATCCACGTCTTGAGCGATCCCAGACCGGTACCCGCCACCACCGTCGGCGACGACGCCAGCGACTCGGTGACGTAATCCGGCGACTTGCGCACCTGGGTGATCACCCGGCGCGCCTGGGTCTGCGAGTCGGCCACCCACAGCTCCGGTGATTTGTCGTCGCCGCTGGTCAGCCGGCCGGGTACGTCGGCACCGGCGACCTCGTCGACGTCGTAGTCGAAGCAGCCGGTGTCGGCGGCGATCGCGGTCAGCGACCGCACCGTCGCGACGACCGTCGGGTCGGCGGCAACCCGCACCGACGTCCGGTCACCGCAGCCGTCGGCGTTGCCACGCCACAGGATCACCCCCGCGACGGCGACGATCACCAGTACCACCGCCAGCACCACCTGCAGTATCCGGCGCCGCCGGCGCCTGCCGTCGCCCGCGAATCCGAACTCGTCATCGGAGAATCCCATGTCAGGCATCACCTTTCGATTCGGTCAGGATAGCCCGCGGTCAGCGGGCCACCGCCGCAATACGTGCTGCGATCGCCTCGTAGAACACGCCCTTGACGTCGGCGGCACTGCGCTCGATGTGGGTGGTCGCGCCGGTGGCGTCCGCGATCTGCTTGAGCGCGGACGTATCGGCGTCCTCGGAGATACCGATCGTGACCAGCAGCACCGGCCGGGCCGGGTCCTGGCGCTTGGTGAGTCGGGCCAGCAGTTGTTCGAGGCTGATGCTGTTCTCGTCCTCGTTGCGGCCGTCGGTCATCAGGATGACGCTGTTGGAGTAGCTCGGATCGTAGGAATCCTGCACCTTGATGTAGGCGGCCAGCGCGGTGTCGTAGAGGCCGGTGCCGCCGCCCAGCCTGTTGGTCAGCGCATCGGTGGCCGTGGCCACCAGCTTCTCGCGATGGCCCGGGGTGTCCAGGCGTTTGATGGGCGCCAGCTCATCCCAGTCGACACCGGGCCCGCCCTTGTCGATACCGAACAGCCACGTGCCGAGTTCGGCGTTGTTGGGGAACAGGCGCAGACCTTCGAGAGCCGCGTCGATGAGCACGTTCGCGCGGGTCGAATCCCCGATGGTCGCCTGCATCGATCCGGAGCCGTCGAGCACGACGAGCGAGCGCATCGGGGTCGCCAGCACCTGCCACTGACGCAGGGCCTTGTCCACCCCCTTCGGATCGGTGATCTTCAGTTGGGCGACCTTGTCACCGATACCGGAGCCGTCGGGAGCGCGGAAGCCGGCGCCGTCGAGCACGTCGCGGCCCTGCTCCGAGGCCACGGCCTCGGCCAGCACCTTGCCCGCCTGCTCCGCATCGCCGC
>NZ_JAGQTN010000295.1 GCF_020438995.1 Gordonia sp. (in: high G+C Gram-positive bacteria) | reverse complement strand
GCCGCCACTGGACAACCTGACGAGCCGGGCGTTCGGGACGGTGATTCACACCACCGCCGCCACTGGACAACCTGACGAGCCGGGCGTTCGGGACGGTGATTCACACAACGGCCGCCACTGGATCCGCGTACAGCACGCTCAGCGCAACCACCACGGCGGCGCTTTCCTGTACCCGCACACCAAATCTCGACGGTGTGATCTCCAGCGGCCAACTCATCGTCGTCGCCGCGTTGAAGGCGGCCTGCACCGGGGCGAGCCCGTCGGGGTGGGCGGAGAAGGCGTCCCCGGCCACCACGATCGAATCGGGGTTGATCACATCGCGAAGCAGCGCCACCGATTCGCCGAGCACCCGGGCCCGTTCGTCGACGATCGGCGACGCCGTCACCGGGATCCCACGCAGTTCGGAGGCGGTGCGGGCGGCGGTGCGCCCGATCACCTGCTGCAGCCGGGCATAACCGCCGGCGATGACGGGTGCGTTGACCGGCAGATGCGCGATTGTGCCGGCGCCGCGGCCGGGTACGTGCACCCGGCCGTCGATGGTGAGCGCCACGCCGGCGGTTTCACGCGCGTAGATGAAAAGTCCCGAGCCACCGTCGACACGGGGGTGGGTGAGCAGCAATTCGGCCGCGGCCATTGCTTCGACGTGTTCGCACACCGACACCGGGACCCCGAGAATGCGGGCCAGAATCGGCCCGATCTCGGCGTGCCGCCAGCCCAGCACCGGGTGGTCGACGACGCCGGTGTCGACGTCGACGGCCCCGCCGATGGCCGCCCCTCCCCAGATCAGCCGCCGCCCGCTGAACCTGTCGGCAAGTTCCTTCAGTTGGGCGCACAGAGCCTCGACGGCCGCCTTCGTCGGGCCCGCCGGGGTGGCGACGGCATGGCTGTAGAGAGTGCGTCCGCCCAGGTCAGCGATGGCGAGCACGCTGCGTCGGGCACCGACGTGGATGCCGGCCACGCACAGCGAGTCGCGGTCTAGGGTCAGCGGATTCTTGGGCCTGCCGATGGCACCGGCATCGCACAGGTCGGGACGTTCGACGATCAGCCCGGATGCGGCGAGGGCGTGCACCTGCCGGTTGACGGTGGCCGCCGACAGCCCCGTGGAGGCCACCAGCTGGTCGCGGGTCACCGGCCCCGACACCCGGATTCCCTGGAGCACGGCCGCCGCGGGAATGGTGGTCAACTGCAGCGTTGCAGGCACGACGGGTGGCGGCATGAGAACGAATCTAGCAGCGGCGCAGTCCTTAAACTGACTTCCATGAGTGTGAACGCAGGGTCAGAATCAGCGGGAATCAAAGTCGGGGCCGATGGCCGCAAGATCGCGGTGGTGACGGGAGCCAGTTCGGGTATCGGGGAGGCGGCGGCCCGGGTGCTGGCCGCGCAGGGCTATCACGTGGTCGTAGGTGCGCGGCGCGTCGACCGGATCACCGCCCTCGCCGACGAAATCGGCGGCACCGGAAGGCAACTCGATGTCACCGACGAGGCGTCGGTCGCCGCCTTCGTCGACGGACTCGACCGGATCGATCTGCTCGTCAACAACGCCGGCGGAGCCAAGGGACTCGCGTCGGTGGCCGAGTCCGACCTCGACGACTGGCGCTGGATGTGGGAGACCAACGTGGTGGGCACGCTGCGGCTGACCAAGGCGCTACTGCCCGGACTGATCGCCTCGGGTGACGGTCTGATCGTGACGGTCACCTCGATCGCCGCGCTCGACGTGTACGACAACGGCGCCGGGTACACCTCCGCCAAACATGCCCAGGGCGTCCTGCATCGCACCCTGCGCTACGAGCTGATCGGAAAACCGGTGCGGCTCACCGAGATCTGCCCCGGTATGGTCGAGACGGAATTCTCGCTGGTGCGTTTCGACGGCGATCAGGAACGCGCCGACGCCACCTACACCGGCCTGACCCCGCTCACCGCCGGCGACGTCGCCGAGGTGATCGGTTTCGCCGCGTCCCGTCCCCCGCACGTCAATCTCGACCAGATCATCCTCAAACCCCGCGATCAGGCGTCGGCCCGCCGGAACATCCGCACGGGGTAGCCGCGACCTCAACCGGCAACGGGGTTCACCTGGGCGCGACGCTGCGCGGGGCGCCGCTGGGTGTGGCCGTGATGGACTGGTCCCGGGCCTGCCCGGTGATCGCCGACATGCTGGTCCACTGATCCCAGCCGAAGATCCAGTCGAAGATGTCGCCGTCGGCCTCCGACAGGTCGATGCGGGTTCCGGTCACCTCGACAGGGTCGCCGTACATCGCCGTCTGAAAGTACTGTTGCGCATTCTCCAGCGACAGATTGATACAGCCATTGGTGACATTCGACGAACCTTGCACCCCAACGGTTTCCGGGTTGGCGTGAATGAATTCTCCATTGTTGGAGATCCGTACCGCCCAGCGTTCGTGGATATTGAAGTATCCGGCGGCCGGATTGGTCATATAGAAATCTTCGTGCATTTCGGACACGACGTGAATCCCGCTGCGGGTGACGTTACGGTCGAGGTCCCCTTCGCCGTAGCTGCACGGCAGCGTCATCAG
>NZ_JAGQTN010000034.1 GCF_020438995.1 Gordonia sp. (in: high G+C Gram-positive bacteria) | reverse complement strand
CTCGGGTATGCCGATCAGGCGCATTTCACCTCCGATTTCACTCGGACGCTTGGGATGTCGCCCACCGCGTACCGGCGGGATCAGCGGGATCAGCGGGGGGTCAGTTCGGAAGTGGATGCGTCAGGTGGCGAAAGGTCACCGGACCCTTCGTGACCCTCGCGACTTCGTCGCTTCGGCCTCAGGGATCAAGACGATTGGTCACGACCACATTCGGAACCCCGCGCCATCGTCGCTTCGGCCTCAGGGATCAAAGATGTCTGGTCACGATGGGGGGAGTGCGTCGACGAACGACTCCTGGTGGCCGAATTCGAGTTTGACGAGTTGGTCGGCGAGGTGGAAGTAGCGGTCGTCGTGGGTGATGACGATGACCGTCTTTCCGCGGCGGCGCAGGTCGTCGAGGATCTCGTGGTAGAACGTCTCGCGGAACTGCGGTTCCTGATCGGCGGCCCATTCGTCGAACAGATACACCGGTCGGTCCTCAAGGAGGGCGGTGACCAGGGCGAGGCGCTTGCGTTGTCCCTGGGAGAGGGCGATCGATGACAGCTTGCCGTCCTGGACGGTCACCTTGTGGGCGATCTGCAGTTGGTGCAGCAGCCGGTTGACCTCGTCGTCGATGCCGGGCCGCAGGTAGCCGAAGAAGTCCTCGAACAGGTGGAAGTCGGTGAAGATCGCCGACGTGGTGTGCCGGAACCATTCGATGTTGTGGTGGCCGATCGGTTCACCGTTGAGCGACAGGGTGCCGGCCTGCGGCATGTACAGGCCCGAAAGCAGTTTGGCCAGTGTCGATTTGCCGCTACCGTTACCGCCGACGATAAACGTCACCTCGCCGGGTTGCAGCACCAGGTTCATCGGCCCGAGGTGGAAGCCGGCTCGTTCGCGGGGTCCCGGTGCCGACGGCATCCCCGGATGCCCCACGTGCGGCAGGCCGCGGCCGTCCGGTCCCATCGGGGCGGGCCCCCTGTCCCTGTGTCCGCGACCGTCCGGTCCGAAGTCCGGTCGGCCAGCACCCTCAGATCCCATGACGTCATGTCCCGGCCGGTCATGTCCGGGCCGCGGATGTCCCGGACCCGATTGCGCCGGTTCGCCCGGTCCTGGCGCCGGAGCACCGTGCGCCGGAACATCTTTCCCCTGATCCGGACCGTCGAGGGGACCGGGCGGCGGGCCCATCGGGGCGGTCGGCAGTTGGTCACCGAGGTAGGAGTAGTGGACGTCGGCCAGTTCAATCCGGGCCGCGGACACGGGCAGGCGATCGGCGCCGCCGAGCGTGGTCTCGTCGTGCGGGGTTTCCATCGACAGTTCCATCAGTCGGATCTTCTTGAGCGCGACATCGCCGCGCAGCAGATCCGGGATGCGGTGCATGATGTTCTGCATCGGCATCGACAGGAATGTGGTGACCAGCACGTAGCCGATCATCTGTTCCAGCGGCAGCTTCATCGCGGCGGCGAGGCCGAACAGGATCAGCGCCATCGTCGCGAGCTGGGTGAGCTGACCGAGGCCCTGCGCGTAGGAGAACCGCACGCCGGCCGTGACGTTCTTGTCACGCAGATCTTGTGCCGCGCCCAGCAGATGCCGGTTCATGAAGTCGGTGCGGCGGTCGCGGTGCATCTTGAGTTCTTTGATGCCATGGGTGACCGAACCGAACGAGCGCAGCAGTTCGTCGTCGGTCTCGCGGGCCTGCCGGTACAGTTCCCGGACCCGGGTGGCGAGCAGTTCGACGCACAGGATCGACAGCAGCGTGGCAGCCACCTGCACCGCGAAGATGGTGGGTGAGATGATCGCCAGATAGGTGAGGCAGCCGACGATGGTCGCGACGTCGATGCAGACGCTCGGGATCGCCGCCACCGCCTGCGACAGGGTGCGCACGTCCTCGGTGAGCGTGGCCATCAGCCGGTGTGCGCCGAGGCGTTCGAGATGTTCGAGCGGGGCGGCGATCGCACCCGAGCCGAGCGAGGCCCGCAGCCGGTAGATGGCGTCCTGAGCGAGCTTGGTCAGAATGACCTGCGAGGCGAGGCCGGTGATCAGTACGACCCCGGCGGTCATCGCGAA
Source organism: Gordonia sp. (in: high G+C Gram-positive bacteria) (assembly GCF_020438995.1). Classification (GTDB taxonomy): domain Bacteria; phylum Actinomycetota; class Actinomycetes; order Mycobacteriales; family Mycobacteriaceae; genus Gordonia. Next base: position 5,590 of record NZ_JAGQTN010000034.1, on the reverse strand, counting down.
GGTGACCCAGTTGCCGTGCACATCGGGCTTGGGTGAGATTACGGAATTGATCTGGGTGACCAGGAAGGCGTTCGCGGCGCCGCCGATCAGGCCGGCGACGACGGCGAAGGCGATACCCCGCCAGGACACCGACACCAGAAAACGCAGCAGCGCCATCGTCCTACCGCCCCACGATGTCGAACAACATGCCTTCGAGCGTGACGCCCGGGGCGAAGGAGAAGGCCACACCCGTCGAGATCGCCCGATCCGGTTCGGCCGACACGGCTTGCGCGATCATGCGTTCGAGCACGAAGATCAGGGAGACGCTGAGCATGTTTCCGTATTCGGCGAGCACGTCCCAGCTCGGGCCGGTGCTGTCGGCGGGCAGACCGAGTGATTCGAGCGACGAGTCGAGGATCTTGGGACCGCCCGGATGCACCGCCCACAGGTCGATGTCGGACTTGCCGAGACCGTTGCGGGCCAGCATGTCCACGATCACCGGATCGACACCGCGCACGATGTAGTCGGGCAGTTCCGGCGACAATTCGCAGGTGATGCCGTCGTCGTTGACGCCGAGCACGATACCGTCCTCCGCGTCGTCGAACAGGTGACTGAAGCTTTCGCGGACCACGACCGTGCCGGCGGGCTGTGCTTTGCCCACACCGCCCGCACCGATGACGACGGCGCCACAGCCGTCACCGAACAGGCTGTGGGTGATGATCGCGAACGGATCCTCGCTGAACACCGCGTTGACCGAGCTGAGTTCGAGGCAGATCACCAGCGCCTTGCGATCAGGATGTGCCCGCACGTAGTCCGATGCCGAGCGGATGCCGTTCATGGCCGCCGCGCAGCCCATGAAGTTGACCACCATCCGGTTGGTGGTGACCGGAAGATCCAGGGCCCGCAGGACCGCGACGTCGACACCCGGGGCGATGAATCCGGTGCTGGTGACGAACACCAGGAGCCCGATGTCGTCGATGCTCACTCCGGCCGTGGCCCGGCGGGCGACGTCGATGGCCAGCGGTGCGGCCAGCTCCATGTACAGGTTCATCCGCTCGCGGATCGTGGCCGGACGCTTGGAGAACTCGGCGAACTCGGGGTCGAGCGGGTTGATCGCGAGGTGCCGGGTGGTGATCTTGGTCTTGCGGTAGATGCGGGCGATCCGCTCCCGGTTCTCGTCTCCGTCGAACATCGACACGACGTCGCGGGCCGCGGCCTCCTGGTCGAACACCCGCTCCGGCGCGCCGGTGGCGATGCCCTCGATGACGGCGACGGCAGTGGACGGGGCGGGCGGCAGGGCCTCGACGGTCCGTTTACGGGTCCGCCGCACCGGATGCCCGGGCGAGCGCCGGCTCTGATCGCTGGAAACGATGTTGTCGATGGTCATGGCGGTGACTCCTGGGGTGGATGGGACCGGCGGGGTGCGTTGCACTCAACCGAAACTGGATATGGGGCGAAATGAGATGTGGGAGCTGGACTCGGGCTGTCAGACGGTGCCGACGCCCGTAAAACCCTTGATGGTGTAGTCGGCGCAGGTCTTGAGCATCGTCGGCGAGAAGTGTTCGCGGAAGAAGCCCCAGTCGTTCTCCTGCGCGGTGCGTGAGCGGGCACCGAGGTAGGTGACGACCTGCTTGGGGAACCGGTCGGCGATGAAGGACTTGGCGGGCAGCCATTCGACGCCGAACTTGGCGGCCTCCTCGGCGACGATGTCCTCGCACCAGATGTTGGCGAATCCGCTGCGCTGATACGGCAGCACATGGTGCACGCGGTGGGAGCTCAGACCCGCGGACAGGAAGCAGTCGACGTAGCGGATGCCGGTGATCTTGAGATCGTAGGCCTGCTCGAGCTGGTTGATCGCCCAGTCGTCGGTGTCGACCTCGAGCTCGTCGGCGTCCATCTCGAAGTCGTGGCTGGCGACGACGAGGAAAGTACTCAGCCACATCGTCGCGACGAACTGCAGCAGCCACGCCCAGAAGTCGCCGGCGATGATGAAGGCGATCAACTCCGCGAGCAACAGCAGGCGCATCCCGAAAGCTCCGAAGAAGTGCGGTAGTCCACCCCTTCGGGAGCCGTACATCTGTGAAATACCGACTTTTCGCGTGAGCTTGCAGACGTCGATCAGCCTGAAGGTCATCCCCGTGACGGCATGTCCGAATTTGTGGATCGTGTGAATCGGAATTCGATACCAGCGAGGAAGGTCCATCATGAAGGTGAACACGTTCTTCTTGATATCGACTTCGCTCTGCGTGTGCGGATGGTGCAGCAGCGCGTGACCGTCGGCCGTGACGAACGAGAGCGCCACATAGTTCATGTCGAACGCGTTCACCAAGACCTTGGTGGCACCCTTCTGCGCGCGGTGAATGGCGTAGTGGCCGAACCCGGCGAGCGAGCTGCGCAGGATCACCATTGCAATCACGAACGCGGGCAACGGCATCCACGACGTGTCGTACAGTCGCAGCCCCTGGACCGCGAAATAGGCCAGGAACAGGACCGCGGCCACGATGTTGAACCAGCGGTCGAGCTTCTTGAGATGGGACTGAATATCCTTGCCGCGCAAGCGCTTCTTGATCGCGTGCAGCAGATCGGTACGGCGGCCGAAGTCGTACTTGGGGGTATCGCGCCAGCTGTCGAAACGATCGGTGAACAGGAAATCGGGGGCGTTGTTCTTGGGGTGCACATCCTCGATCACCGCGTCGCGGCCGAGTGCGTACTTCTCCAACATCCGTTCCACCGCTTCAACATTGGCATGATAAGAGCCGATGATCGAGGTTATGTCACGATTCTTGCTGCGGCCGATGAAGAACTCACCGCCGGGATGTTTGGAGATCCAGTCACTCAAGTCGTAGGCGCGGCCCTTGTATACCCACACGTCGGCGAGCTGCGGACCTCCTTCGACACCCGGCAGCCGGCCCATATCGGGATGGCGAAGTACTTCGCTCCCCTCAATACTTGCCGGGCCCTGCGAACCGGGGGGCCGACGGTCGTCGTCACCGGGGGACGACGTATCCGTGGCGGGCGCGTCGGGCGTGCCCGACCGGGCCTCGTGCGTGGACGCCTGCTCAGCGGTCATACCGCCTTGCCCGGGCGCACGATTCGCCACCACCGCAGTCTGCACGTCCGTGCCACTTTCCGTGTTGGCCATCGCTGACCTCGCTTTCCTTCTGTCGAACTGATCGGCACCGTTGATTCTGGCACCTATGCCACGAAAGCCCCCGCGCTTTCACGGTTCGCCGCTTCTGCTATTGGTAAGCTCAGCATGACGTGCCATCAAGGCGAGCGCATCATCTGGGGATATAAGTACGGCAAATGAACGACGATTTTCACGAAATCCTGCAACCAGCGGCGTGTCTGATTAGAGTACGGCGACATGAAAACACAACTCACGCAATTCCCACGCCCCGCGGGGCATCCGCACAAGCGGACTCGTGCACTGCTGTCGGCCGCGGTAGGCGCCGTCGCAGTCGTGGCACTCGTCGCCGGCTGCTCGTCCGATGATGATGACGACAAAGGCGGCACATCGACGGGCGCCGCGAGTGCCCCGTCGATGGTCGAGACCTCCCGGTCCGAACAGCCCACGGTATCGACCAGCGACGCCGCCGCACTGGTCAAGCAGAGTGCGCAGACGACCCGGCTCATGCAGTCGGTACATATCGAGCTGAAGGTCGACGACAAGGTCATGGGCCTGCCCGTCCGGCAGGTCAAGGGCGACCTCACCAGCAACCCGGCACCCAAAGCCCAGGGCGAGGGCACCTTCCGTATCGGCAACGACGACACCGCGGTCTCGTTCATCGTCGCCGACGGGCAGCTGTACATCAAGAAGGACGGCGAGACCGAATACACCTCGATCGGCGAGGCGTCCAAGGTCTACGATCCGGCGATCATCCTCGACCGCGAACGCGGCCTGGCCAAGCTGATCGAAAGCCTCAAGGACTTCAAGTCGGCGGGCACCGAAACCGTAAACGGTGTCGAGGCTCAGAAGGTGACCGGCACGATCGACGCCTCGGTCCTCGACGTGATCTTCCCGACGCAGGGCGACGGCAAGTTCTCCGGCGCGATCCCGGTCACGCTGTACATCGACAGCAAGGCGCCGTACAACCTGGTGAAGGTGAACATCAAGGTCGACACCGGCGAGATCAACCTCACCACCTCCGACTGGCAGAAGGACGTCAATATCGAGGCGCCCTAGTACGCCCACGAACCGCATGATGTCCGCGCACCCCGACGGGGTTCGCGGACATCATGCGTTTTGCTGCGGAACCCTACCGGGGTATGTCCTAGCGGGGTTTGACCAGGGGGAACAGGATCGTTTCGCGGATACCGAGGCCGGTCAGGGCCATCAACAGGCGGTCGATGCCCATGCCGGTGCCGGCCGTCGGCGGCATGCCGTACTCCATCGCTGCCAGAAACTCCTCGTCAAGGACCATCGCCTCGTCGTCCCCGGCCGCCGCCAGGCGCGCCTGATCGACGAATCGTTCGCGCTGGATCACCGGGTCGACGAGTTCGGAGTAGCCGGTGGCCAGCTCGAAACCGCGGACGTACAGATCCCACTTCTCGACGACGCCGGGGACGCTGCGATGCGAGCGCACCAGCGGTGAGGTCTCCACCGGGAAATCGCGGATGAACACCGGCTCGCTGAGCTTGGCGCCCACCATGTGTTCCCACAGTTCCTCGACCAGCTTGCCATGGCCGTAGCCCTTGTCCTTGGGCACTTCCAGGCCCACCTTCGCGGCGATCGTGAGCAACTGCTCGACCGTCGTCGAGTCGTCGGCACCAGCGGGCACAATCTGCTCGCCCAGAGCCTGCGACAGCGACGGATACATCTCCAGCGACGTCCACTCCCCCGACAGGTCGTATTCGGTACCGTCCGGCATCACCGGGGTGAGGGTGCCCATCGCGCCCTGCGACACCTCCTGCACCAGCTCGCGGATCATCACCGCCGCGGTGTCGTAGGTGCCGTACGCCTCGTACGTTTCGAGCATCGCGAACTCCGGCGAATGCGTCGAGTCGGCCCCCTCGTTGCGGAAGTTGCGGTTGATCTCGAAGACCTTGTCGATGCCGCCGACCACGCACCGCTTGAGGAACAGCTCCGGCGCGATACGCAGGAACAGGTCCATGTCGAAGGCATTGGAGTGGGTGACGAACGGGCGCGCGGCCGCGCCGCCGTGCAGGGTCTGCAGCATCGGCGTCTCGACCTCGAGGAAGCCGCGCCGGGCAAGCGCCGCCCGCAGCTCGGTCATCACCGCGATGCGGGTGCGGGCGATCTGCCGGGCCTCGGGCCGCATGATCAGGTCGACGTAGCGCTGCCGGACCCGGGTCTCCTCGTTCATGTCCTTATGCGCCACCGGAAGCGGCCGCAGAGACTTCGACGCCATCGCCCAGTCGTCGGCCATCACCGACAGCTCGCCGGTGCGTGAGCTGATCACCTGACCATGTACGAACACGATGTCGCCGAGGTCGACGTCGGCCTTCCACCGGGCCAGCGACTCCTCGCCCACCCCGTTGAAGCTGATCATCGCCTGCAGTTGGGTGCCGTCGCCGTCCTGCAGGGTGGCGAAACACAGTTTGCCCTTGTTGCGCAGGAAGATGACGCGTCCGGCGACGCCGGCCACAT
>NZ_JAGQTN010000294.1 GCF_020438995.1 Gordonia sp. (in: high G+C Gram-positive bacteria) | reverse complement strand
GGTCGGACTGATCGGTGGAATACTGGCGGTCGCCGACTGAACCGGTCACCTGACCGGTGTAGGCCGGACGTCAAGCGAGGACCCCCAGCGCCTTATTCGCCGGGGGTCCTCGTCGGTGTCTACCTCACTGCGGCTCGGCCAGGTCAGGCGCGGGCCATCCCCCGCTCGAATCGGAGTTCGGTTCCAGCTCGCTGCTCGATGTCATGAAGGTCGGCGACTTCGGCGGACAGGACCGCATCCTTCATCTGTGTGAACGTCGATCCGCGGCTGAGTCCGAGGCGGTCGAGTGTGTTGCCTCCGACGAGTGCGCCGTCGGCTAACGGTATCGACCACACCATGTCGCCTTCGGCGTGGCACAGCACCGCGCAGCCACCCGGGCCAAATTGGTCAGCGATCCATTCCACCGTGTCGGATGGTTCCACGGCGATCAGGAGTCGTTCGCCGGTGATGAGCTGGGGTTGCCGTAGGCGGATGTCTTCGGGGTAGCCGTCCGCGACCGATCCCGCTACTCGCGATGCAGTCGCTTCGCGGCTGTCGCTGTCGTCGCGGAACACCGCCCACCGGATGAGGTACTCGTTGCCGTTGGGGTCGGTCATGGCGTGTTGCTCGTGCACGTGCACACCCGGGTCGTGCATGCGGCGGGTGGCTCCGGCGAATCCGAGGATCGCGTCGGTGTCACGCAGGAGTTCGGTCGCGGTCCGGCGGCCGCCTACGAGGCCGGGGATCTGAGGCGACCTGAGGGACATGGCGTAGTCGGGGCCGTAGTCGGTGTAGACCAGGTGCAGGCTCCGCCTGCCGGAGATGATCGCGCCCAGAGTGCGTGAGTCCTTCAGCCACAGGCGAGTTTCGTGTGGTGTGAATCCGAGGAACTCGTACAGCGAGAGGTCAGGGCCTTCTCCGTCGTGCCAGCGGTCGACCCAGTCATCGATGTCCTCGCGGTCGGCTCGGCCGGCGAGGCAGGCGTCGACGAACGTGGTGTGTGTTTCAGACATCGATCTTCCTCCCTCTCACTGGTTCACCGATTCTCTCACCTGTGACAACCTTGTCACCCGAACGAACTACCATCGGCAATGCGAGGTGCGAACGGACCTTGAGCAAGCTTTTATGCAAGCAACCTGCTCGAGTTCCTCGATCCGGTTACTCGTCCTCGCTCGCCTACTCGTCCTCGCTCGCCTGCTCGTCCTCGCTCGCCTGCTCGTCGTCCTCCCGGTGCCGGCGGATCGTGACCACCGAGACCGCGGCCAGCACGACGCCGATGACGGCGAATAGGGCGGCCATGATGTGGTCGCCGTTGGTGGCGGCCAGCACGGCGGCGATGAGTACGAGCACGGCGCCGATCACGCCGATGAGGTCGTTCCTGGTCATGGTGCACCTTTCGTGGTGCGTGGGTGGTTGGACCGGTTGCCCGGGCCGGGCCGGTTGGCGTTCCACTCGTCGATGGTCTCGGGGAGCCAGCCGCGGGTCTTGCCGATCAGGGCGTCGGGTTCGGGCATCTTGTAGCGGCTGATCGCCGAGCGGTCGATTCCGAGCCGCTCGGCGACCTCCGACGCCGATAGGTAGCGGCTAGGCGCCACGATGAGCCCTGGCTGCCACGATCGCCGTGCCGAGCGCCGCGGCGCCCAGCAGCGCCCATGCGAGCGGCGGCTGATCGGTGAGCGCCAGCGCCGCGGCGCCGAGGGCGAACACGGTCACGCTGGTGATGTCAGATCTGGTCATGACGGTGGACCTTCCGAGTTGGGGTCTAGTCTGGGCGGGAGGCCCCCGGTTGGTATCAGCTACCGGGGTCCTCCCTTGTCGGACTACTTGCGCTTCTTGCGTTTCCGCTTCCGGCGCTTGCGGTCCTCCGAGATTCTTCGGAAGAACTCTGCCCATCCCAGTGAGATGGTGAGCAGTCCGATGATCTCGGTCCAACTCGGTGGGTCCATGCGCACCTCCTTTCTGACTCCATTCTATCAATCTGATTGACAGTATGCAACCGGGTGATGCACAGGCGGACAAGAACTACCCCTCGTCCGAGGACTGCGCCTGAGACTGGCCCCATTGCGGACTGATGCCTCCGGCGGGCCGGAACAGCTTGGTCGCCTCGGGATCGGATCGGCGCATGATCTCGTCGAGGATCTGCCGGTTCGTCGCACTCTCCAGCAGGTGCGGGACGCCGGCGGATGAGGCCTCGTCGGCGGTGACGTACTCGGTCTGCACGAGTGCATCGACCGGATTCATCTCGTACACGCGAGCCCGGATTAGTCGGTCAGCGTTGGCTGATCCCCTCTGGCGCTCGATGCAACGACCGAGTTGAGCTCGTATGAGGGTCGCGTCCTCTTCTCGTTCCGACGCTTGCGGACTGTGACAACGACGCGAGCGGTCACGTTGTGGCCTGTCAGGTCTCGTACCTCGTTGATCAGGTCGCCGGAAACGGCGCCGGCGATTTCTCGTTCGTCGGGTTGGCCCTTGTTGATGATGAGGTAGAAGACGCGTCGCGTCGCGCGGAAGCCGTCGAGGTAGCCGTGCACGGTCTCGGTTCTCGCCGACATCTCGGGAGTGGCGAGGTAGTCGTCAATTTCGGTGGCCGTCGCCTTTGTCAGCACGGATCGCCGGACGTTGTTGCCCTCACCGGGGACTGATAGTTCCAGCGCTATGCCGTCGGGCACGACTGCTGCAGCCTTGCTGATGGCTTGTACTGCCTGGCGGATCAGTGGGTGCGCACCGAAGATGCCTTGGAGTGAGTCGTGGTCGGTGGCTTCGCGTGGCAGTGTGTCGACGAGTTCACGCAATGCCGGTGCGGCGGCAGTGCTCACCTGGAATCCGGGGAGCATTGACGGTTCCGCCGGGACCCGGAATACGATCATGTTCCCGACCACTGTCGGCTGTGGTAGAGGTGCCATGGCGCGGTCGACGGAGGTGATATCCGAGAGCACCCGTGCTGGTTTGCGTTGCCACTTGGCAATGCCGGCGGCGGCCTGGTGGACGGCGCGTTGCAATGTGCCGGAGGTGTAGCTGTCGATGCCGTTGATGTTGCCGCGAAGGTGGACACTCAGGGTGTCAGCGAACCCGAGGTCTTCGCCGGTCATCTGTTTCCAGCCGGCCACGATCGTGGATCGTTCGTATGCCTGGATGAGTTCGCGGTCCTCGGGCGTGAGGTCGGGGTCATCGATGGGGTTCGTGAGTAGTTCGTCGCGGAGCTGGGCCAGGTGGTGGTAGCGGTCAGGGTCGACGCTCATAGGTGCACCTCCACGAATCCGACTGCGCGGCCCAGGTTGGGTATGTGACCGAGCCTCTCGTATTCGAAGGGGAGCTTCTCGGGCCGAATCTGGTCAGTATGGACCAGACCACTGACAGGGTGGAGGTCTTCGACCCCGATCAGCCGCGGGTGGCCGACGATCACTGACCGCAAGGACAGGACGCGGTCGAATCGGGCCTTCTTGAGGTTGCGGAGGAAGTCGGCGACTGTGCGGCAGATGTAGACGACCTCGACGTGTTCGGGTGGGGTCATCGATCTGCTGATGAAGTCGCCCCCGATCCAGGTCCTTGCCGGACCGAACTCCGCGGTGAGCATGTCCAGGTGCATGGCCAGCGCTCGGTAGATGCGGTCGCGGGCCTGTCTGTTCGGGGCGCCGTCGACGAACGAGTCGTAGACATCTGCGAGTTGCACGACGGTCGGTAGCGGGGTGGCCGGCAGATATCCGTCGTCATCGACAGTCAGGATGGTCACTCGTTCTCGCTCCCCTGCTCGTCGTCCTCGCCGGTGACTTTTTCCTGCTGCTGGCCGTCCTGGGACTGTTGTTGGCCTTGGTCGGTGCGAGTGGCGACAAGCTGTCGCCGAAGCTCCTTGACACGAACAGCATCGCGTTCCTGGAGAACCTCGTGATACTTGCGTTTCATCTGCATGATCAAGGTTCGGCTACCGATCATGGCGGCAGCAGCTCGGTCGGCGAGGTCTGATGCGACATCGATATTGTCGGCGGCCTCAAGCGGCAACCCCGTGGGCATGTCCGAACGCACACGGTCGAGGCGCACTGCCAGCTCAATGATCGGGTCGAACTGCATCATGCCGCTGCCCAGGAACACGATCGGCCCGGTGAGCGGTTCCTTGTCGCGCCCGAGGCTCCATGTCTCGGCCTCGGTCGCGACCTGCTGACGTTGCTGCGGACTGAGCGAGGCCATCACTTCCGCACCGACAGCAGCAGCACGAGCGGCATTGGTCGCTTCCTCGATCGTCATACCGCCGAGCTGTGGGTGGCGGGCCGCGCTGACGGTCGGTTCGCCGCCGGCGAGGATGTCGTCGATACTCCCGGGCTCCCACCGGAGTGCACGTTCGACCTGGCCATACGCCTTGGCACCGAGCTTGCGATTGCCGTTCTCAAGGTCGGTAAGAACCCGGTACGTCAGGTCGATGTTGTCTTCGAATGCCTCGCGTGTCGCCCATCCGAGGCGCTTCCGCTGAGCAACCACGGCACGCCCAAGACGCACCAAACCTTCCGATTTCATGCCGTTACCTTGCCTGAAACGAGGAGAAACATCCATCTCGCCGCGTTCCGGTTTTGGGCCTAATTCCCGGGAACACAAACGCGTAATCACATCGCTGGAAGACCGACCTACCAGGCACTATGCATGAAATAGGCACCGTTTCCGGTTTCTAGGTTGGCATGTTCCGAATCGTTTCCTACTCTCTAGGCATGACTTCGGAACCAAATCGGCACGACGATCCGGTGCGGGTTGGAGCGACGATCCGAGCGCTTCGCGAGAAGGACGGCTGGGCCCTCGGAAAGTTCGCTGTCGCCGTGGGCACCACGCACCCTCACATGTCGAATATCGAGGCTGGCCGGAAGCGGTGCACTCCCACCATGGCCCGCCGCATCGCTGACACGTTAGGCGTCCCTCTCGCTGCCATCACCACCTCCCTCGCCGTCGAAGAGATCGCAGGGTGACCGGCGTGAGTATCGAACTCGTAGTCGGCGTCATTGCGTTGGTGATCGCGTTGGTGGCATTCAAGACGATTATCGCCGCGGGAAACCCTGCATCGTCACCTCGTTCGCCGTATCGCGACGCTGAGGCTTCCACTTCCCCTGGGCGAACCAGCGCAGGGCAAGACCGTTCTCGGGAGTCCGGTCTGGACCCCACCGCAGCCAGCACTGGTACGTCCAGTTCCGAAAACGCCCCGTCCAACGGTGCCACCGGAAGTACTCCCCGCCCGCGGTTCGGCCCCGCAAACGGCTACACCAGCATCCGCATTTCTCGGGAAGAAGGCGGATTCTGATGGCGCCGGACCTCACCGAGTTGCCTTCCGGGAGTATCCAGGTGGCCAGGAAGTACAAGTCGCGGGCTTCGTCGTCGGTGTACCGGACTTCACCGCTTAGCGGTTCGTCGGTGTTGTCCAGGCGAGGGAGCTTTTCCCACAGTCGTTCCCGGACCTTGCCGGTGTTGTCGGCAATGTGTCCGGTGACGTCGGCGAATTGCCCTGGCCCGGACACGCTGACCGAGTACCCGAATCTGCGGGTGACCTCGCCATCGGCGAAGTGCTGCCCGCGTGGCCAGCATCCGACATCCAGTGACCGGCCTCGTGATTCGCGGGCTGTGCGCAACTGCTGCCAGGCGATGAAGAGTGTCGCTGAGGCGACTACCAGCGCGGTCAGTGCGATGGCGAGCGCAGCGTCCATCCAAGAACTCCCTACGTTGTGCGGGCTGGATACCCGTCATGTGGTCGGCGGGGTGTCTCCCTTCCTCGCCGGCAGTCACAGCGTAGGGGCCGGGTCCGACAGTCCCCGCCTTCTCCTGCGGGGCTGTCGGGCCGTCATGGCGACGAGGTCGCCGAATACGAAGTTGCCCGCCTCGACGGTGCGCGTCGGGTGGGCCAGAAACCAAGTAAGGAGCAAGGTTTCGTGACCAACCATACCGATTACTTCAGGCCGGATGCACTCCCGATCCATTACCGCGACGATGTCGCTGAGGTGTGTTCGCAGTCCGGCCATGGCCTCATGGCCGCGGGGTGTCCTCGGGGATGCTCGGGAGCCCTCATCCACTACTCCAACGACGGGCATCGTGACTGCGAAGACACGTCGGGGCTGTCGGGCCGTCCGCGCGGCGCGAAGGCGGTGTCGTCGTGACGGCCATCGATCTCGTCGGCACCGTGCCTCCGACCGCGGGTGCGCGTCTGGAGGTGCTTCGCGTTGACCGGACGTTCATCGAGGTGCATTCGTCGCCGGGGCGTGGGTCGGTGTCCGCGCAGATCGTGTTGACGGCCGATCAGGTGGCCGAGCTGATCGTCGCGCTCGGTGGGGTTGTGCCGAAGGTGGGTGCGTGATGACCGAGTTCCATATGACCAGCGACCTGACCCGATCCGATCAGCTTGATCTGTTGATCGAGTCGCAGCTACTGGTCGCCCGAATTCTGTTGGTGGTCAATCTCAAAAGCAATCGGGAAGCTGTGACTCAGGTTCAGGATGACCTGGCGTCCATCAGTGGTCGGTACCTCGAACAGCTTCGTCGACGTGGGCAGGTGCAGCCCGTCCATGACGGCGAGGATGGACTCGGCGACGTCGTGGGTGATCGGGTATCGGACACCGGTGTAGACGACGGCCGAGATCTGTCGGGTCGGGTCGACGGCATCGTTCATGAAGAGACTCCTTACGTTGCACGGGTTGGCGCCCGTTATGTGGCCGACGCGATCCACTCCTTGTCGCGTCGGTGGTTGCAGCGTAAGGGCCGGGTCCGACAGTCCCCGTCTGCTGATGCGGGGCTGTCGGACCGTCGGGGGCGGGCGGCAGTTGGTGCCGCTGCCCTGTTGGTGGCCGCCGGGGTGCTGGTCGTGCCTGCGCCGGCCTCGGATGCGGCTGCGGTGTATCGGCAGATCGCTTGTGCCCCTGGTGGCGAGGTCGTGTCGCAGAACTTCGGCTCGCCGACCGGTGGTGCGTCCCGGATCGACGGACCTCTCGGCGGTACCGGTTGGCAGTGTCGCACGTACACAACATCTTTCACCGGTTACATGCGGTTGGCGTCTCGCCGGGTGGGTGTGCCGCTCAAGTGTGAGGTGTGGCGCGGCGATCTGCGGATGGTGTGGGACGAGCGGCCGACGGCGGTCGGTTGCTACGTCCTCCCGTCGCAAGGGAGTCGGTCGTGATGCCGCGGGACGAGGTCGACGAGCGCTTGGCTGGGGATCTGGAGTTGGTGTCGCATTGCCATCGCACCGATGGCGCCGAGCTCGTCGTCGTGCGCCGCGAGCAAGCCACCCAGCTCACCGTCATCAACACCGCCGGTGTGTGGGCGCCGTTCGTCCTCGACGACGACCAGCGCCGGCAGTTAATCGGCGCGCTCGGTGGGGTGCCGGCCGAAGAAGAGACGTCGGTCGTCGGGGATGACGCGTGTCTCCCCGGCGACCTGACTCGCCGCGAGGTGTCGCGGTGATCGCCGAGGTGAAGGTTCGGTGGCCGGAAGGCGTGGCCGTGGTCAAGGCCTCGGGTCAGCGGATTCCGGCGCAGTTGCGGTTCACCGGAACAGATGCCGACGGCATGCAGCAGTTCGAGATCGCGGATGTGTCTGTGGTGCCTGGTGATCAGGTCCATGTGGCGGTGTTGCCGCCGAAAACATCGATCGTGTTCGGGCCCGTCGATTCTCGGCGGCCCGAAGAAATTGACTGAGGAAAGGACAGTGGTTGTGCCTGGTGTGTTTATCGCGTTCATCGTGTTGACGGTGCTCGCTGTGTTGGTGTCGTTGGTGGTGTTCGCCGCCTCACCTGCCGTTGCAAGTCCGTGGCGTGTGAAATGTGCTGCGTTGGTGTCGGTGTGGCTGGTTCCGTTGGTGGTGTTGGGGTGGGCGTCGTCGACGATTGTGTCGCCTCGGAATGTGGGTGTGACGACTCAGTTCGGTAAGCCGACTGGGGCGTTGTCGAATGGGTTTCACTGGAAGTCGCCGCTGGCGCGGGTGCGTGAGATGGATGGTGCGATTCAGACCGATTCGATCACCGTGAAGGATTCGTCGGGTGCTCGGGTGCGGTTGGGGAACAACTCGATGGCTGTGGTGGAGAACTCGGTGCAGTGGCGGATTCGTCAGGCCGCGGCGACCAAGCTGTATCTGGACTATCGGTCGTTCGAGAAGACCCGGGATCATCTGGTGCTCAAGCAGTTCCAGTCCGCTCTGAATGATGTGCTCGCCGAGTACAACCCGCTGGCTGGTTTGCGCGATGGGCTGAATGCGTCGCAGAACGACGACCTGGCTCGTCGGGTGTCCGAGGTGCTGCGGGACCGGATCGGTGGGCAGATCGAGGTGGTGCGCGTGTTGTTGCCGCTGATCCGGTTCGACGAGGACACCCAGAACAAGGTGAATGCGTTCAATTCCGAGGTCGCGAACACGCGTATCGCTGAGCAGCGCAAGCTGACCGCGGAGAAGGAAGCCGAAGCGAACCGTGTGCTGTCGGCGTCGGTGAGCAATGACCCGAACGTCCTGGTGTCCAAGTGCCTGGACATCGTGAAGGCGCGAGGTGGGTCTCCGGCCGGGTGTTGGCCCGGCACTGGCGTGATCGCCGGAATCAAGTAGGTCTCGGGCTCGAATCCCGGAAATGAGATGGCCGCCCGGTGCTGGCACACCGGACGGCCCGTGAAACTGAAAGGTCAACAGTTCCAATGAGTGACGATAGCAATCGAAGGCCGCCGATACGGCTGCGTACGTCGACGGGGCGCGTCGTCGACGAGATCCTGGAGTACCAGGCCGACTCCCCCACGCTGATGGCGCAGGTGCGGTACCGGGTCGGCAGTGCCAAGTTCGGGTTCGACGAAGACCTCTGGTTCGGCGTCGACGAGTTGATGGTGGTCGCGTGAACGGGCCGCGGCACTACCGCGAGGCCGAGGATCTGGTGCGCCGTTCCGGCGGTATCGGTGATCCGGAGATGGCGAAGATGTTTGTCGCGCAGGCGCAGGTGCATGCGATGCTCGCGCTCGCCGCCGCGTGTGGTGGGTCGATCGCGTCGTCGTGGCCGGTGCCGGGCGACGTGTTGCCGGGGAGCGAGCCTCGTTCGGCGGCCAGCGAGTTCCTTCTCGACGCCGGTGCGGCGTGGCGGGAGGTGTTGTGATGGCCGACGCGCAGTGGATGAGTGTGCGTGAGTGCGCCCGCTACATGGGTTGGGAGGGCGAGGGCACCGGTACCGGGCCGCATCCGCAGACCGTGTCGAGGTGGTGTGCGGCGCGCGTGTTGCGTGCCACGCAGGTGACGGTGCCGCGGGGCACGTATCGGATCGCTCGGGTGGATGCGGATGCGTTCATGCGCGCCCATCGCACGTCGCCGGATCGGAGGCCGGCGTGAGCGAGGTCGTCAGTTTCGTTGCGGGGATGGTTGTCGCGGTGCTCGTGTGGAAGTTCGTTGTGTGGCCCGCGATCCGGATGCTGCTGCGGTGGTGGCGGGATCGGCGGCCGGTGGTGGAGCCTCCCGGTCTGGTGTGGCCGGAGGGTGTTGCGGTGCGGCGTGCTTCGGGTGAGGTGGTGCCGGCGTCGTTGCGGTATGTCGGTCAGCGTGGCCGGTGTGGGTGTGGTGCTCCGATCCAGGTGTTCGAGGTGGTGGATGTGGTTGCGCGGCCGGGGGACGCGATCCTCGCCAAGGGCCCTGAGCACACCGGCTTGGACATCAATTTCGCCGAGGATGGTCGGTCATGAGCGTCGACGACTGGGATGGTTTGCCGCCGATCGCCGAGCGGCTCAACGAGTTTGAGCATCTGCTCGCCGGTGGGGTGTGGGCGGCCGCCGCGGCCACTCGAATCCCGGGCCTGCCCGACGATGTCGCCGCCGTTCGTGCCATCTATCACCGGATGAAACGGCCTCTGCCCCAGAAGCTTCAGCCTCTCAATTCGAATCAGGTTCTCCAGAGAAGGAAGTCTGCGTGATGATCACCCTGTTGGACGTTCTCATTCTCGTCGCGATCGGCGTGTTGATCGTGGCCGGGGTGTTCGGTCTCATTCTGTGCGCGTGCACGGGTGTGGTCGACCCGGACCGGGTGGGCCCCGACGACGAGATCCCGTATTACGTGATCCGCCGCGGCCGGTTCCGTGATCTGCCTCCGGCTCGCCCGTCGACCCCGCTCGATGTGCTCGGCGGTCGCGAGGACCGGCGGTGAGGCCGGTGGTCGTGGTGCGGCTGTTGATCGCCGCCGCCACGCTTGTGGTACTCGTCGGTGCCGGGATCGTGTGGGCCGGCGGTGCGCATGCCGCCGGCCGGGCGACTCCGCATCAGTATCGGCCGGTGCAGGTGCCGGTGCGCACGGCGTGGCCCGCTCGGATCGAGGTT
Organism: Gordonia sp. (in: high G+C Gram-positive bacteria); assembly: GCF_020438995.1. Classification (GTDB taxonomy): domain Bacteria; phylum Actinomycetota; class Actinomycetes; order Mycobacteriales; family Mycobacteriaceae; genus Gordonia. The sequence goes on along the minus strand of NZ_JAGQTN010000294.1, from coordinate 933 downwards.
CCCCCGCGCAGCATCGTGTGCGGGTTCCGGCTCATCGAGGGCGGGGGCCGGTCATGAGCACCGCATTCCTCGCTCTCACCGCCGATCAGCAGAGCGTCGTCGCTGAGCGGTTGGGTCGCACGTTGATCGGGCTCATCGCGCAGGCGGAGAAGGCGGATGCGTCGTGGTTGATCGGCCGCGACGCCGGCCGCCGGGCGGTGTCGATCAGCATCGACCAGGTCCGTCAGGGGGCTTTGCAGTGCAACCAGATCGATACCGAGGTCACCGCGATCGCGCCTGGTGATGTCGATGCGATCGTGCGCACCCTCGTCGATGACTGCGACAGCGTCGCTGATCGCATCGCCCGCGAGGAGTGGTCATGAGCGTCGTCGATCTGCTGCGGGGCGTGCTGTGAAGGGCGGGCAGGCCTCGCTCGTGCGGGCGCTCGGCGAGGTGCCGGAGTTGCCGGGGGCGTTGTGCCGGGGCCGGGGATCGTTGTTCGACGGTGCCCGGCCGCGTGAGCGGGCAGCGGATCTCGCTTATCGGCATGCGGCGGCCGTCGGGTTGTGTCGGCGGTGCCCCGAGTTGGGGGCGTGCCGGGCGTGGGTGGAGTCGGCGCCGAAGATCACTCGGGCGTGGTTGCTGACGAATGTGGTGGCCGGGCAGGTGCCGGAGAGCGCCAGTGATCCGACCTCGCCCAGCCGGGTGAAGACAAAGTGTTCGAAGGGGCATGTGTATGACGCGGCGAACACCTATGTCGATCCGAGTGGGCGTCGTCGGTGCCGCAAGTGCGGGTGCAAGAAATGACTGATCCGTTGGTGACGCTGATCGACGAGTCCGGGGTGCTCGACCCCGAATACCTTTCCCACCGTGCTGCGTTGGAGCGTGCGTGTGAGTCGTTGTGGCATGACCGGCCGTGGGTGATTGTCGATGCCGCCGGGAAGGTGATCGCCC
>NZ_JAGQTN010000293.1 GCF_020438995.1 Gordonia sp. (in: high G+C Gram-positive bacteria) | reverse complement strand
GGTCGGACTGATCGGTGGAATACTGGCGGTCGCCGACTGAACCGGTCACCTGACCGGTGTAGGCCGGACGTCAAGCGAGGACCCCCAGCGCCTTATTCGCCGGGGGTCCTCGTCGGTGTCTACCTCATCGACGTGACTCAGACGGAGGTGAGTTCACGCTCGACGTCGGCCGTCGGGTAGCGGGCACCTGTGGGGACCGAGAGCCCGGCCGACAGCTTGCGCAGTGTGTCGTACACCATGCCGACCGAGGTGGCGATGTTGCCTTCGACAGGCTCTGATGACCAGTTCGAATCCGAGCCCCATTCCATGAATCGGAACTCGTGTAGTTCGGGGTAGAAGATCGCGAGCGTCGCGCCGTCCGGGTACCGGTACATGAGGGTTTCGACCGCCGTAGCCGGTGCACGTGGATCTGCGTAGTTGCAAGCTGGGTCAACGCCCAGGAAAGGTGATCACCGTCGCCTCGGTCGCGGGCGACCAATCGACCCAATCGTCGAAAAAGGTTCGGCGCAAACCTGTTTGCTCAGCAGCTCGCGCAGGCGGATCCTGATCTGGGAAGCGTCGTGCCATTGCCTGCGAGAGCCATACCGCTTCCTCGCTTACCACCTCGACCGGCTCGTTCTTGTTCCAGCCGCGCGCGGAGATCTGCTTGTACAGGCTGCGCGCCTGGTCGGCGTCGATGCGGTGCAGTTGCCGCAGGCGGACGACCATCGCCTTGATTGCCACTCCCCACTTGGCTTTGAGCTTGGACAATGTGGTCAGCGTGACGCGGCCGCCCATCGCTTCGAGGTCGCCGAGGAACGGTTCGGCCGGCAGTAGGAATGCGCTGGCGAATCGATGTGCCTGCCGCTCAATATCCTTCGCCTCGGCCGCGGTATCCGGTGGCGGGCTCGCCGCGTGCATCGACAGGTGGCCCAGCTCGTGGGCTGTGGTGAACCGCTGACGGTCTCCCGGTAGGTGCGCGGCCGGCCGTGCGACGCGTACCACCGGTGTGCCGTCCACGTACATCGACATTCCCAGATGCTTGCCGAGTTCGCCTGCCATAGGCAGGACAATGCAGCCCAGGCGCTCAGCCGCTCGGGTCACGTTGGGGACGTGCGGTGCGTTGACTTCGGCTGCGGCGCGCACATCTGCTGCGAACTCGTCGATCGCGTCGTCGTCAAGGGGATCGCCGGCGAAGGTCGGCACTCGTTCCGGGATTCGCCTCAGGTTCAGTGCCTCGAACGCCTCGACCGCCAACAACGTGTCGTTGACGATCTGGTCGACGGTCTTCTTCGGCGCATCGGCGTACGCGCGCAGCCAGGGACGTGTGTAGAGGTGCTCGGTGACCGGTCGGCCTAGGAGCTTCTCGTCGCAGCCGAGCATGGTGGCCAACGGACCGAGGAGTTCAGCGGAAGGTGCCGAGTGGCCGCTGAGCATCCGGGACATGGCCGCCTGCGGCAGATTGAGCGTGTCCGCCAATTCCTTCTGCGTGAGCCCGCGGGCGATGCGGAGCTGTTGGATGCGTGGTGCGTCGATCTCAGACAGCACCGCCAACACCACCCTCATTCTCCTCGTCGTCATCAAGGCCGAGGTCGGCCTCGTCGGCGGGACGGAAACCGCTCGGCGGCATCGTTCCGGCGCTACCCAGCAAGGTGACCGGGCCGAGGATCAACTGGCGCATGGCGCCGTCGGTGACGCCCTGCACCTTGGCCACGAAGATCTCGTCGAGCATGCCGTCGTCGCCGATGGTGTAGGCAAACACCCATGACTCGGCTGGATATACCGAAGCGTCGTCGGCAGCAAGTAGTGCATTGTCCCCACGGCACACGATGACGTACGCCTCCGAAGCCTTGTCAAAGGTCGCCTTCAGGACGCGATGGTGCCGATAGGTGTCACCGACGAGCGTCACGACTTCTAGTGATCCACCCGACCCCGAACGACAGTGGAGTCCCAGCCTGCCGCAGCCTTCCCGGATCGCGTCGAGCGCAAGATCCCGTGTCAGACTGGCTTGGGACCGTCTGCTGTTCCGAAACGACGGATCCTGACCAGTGGCGACACCAATGCGGTATCCGCGCTCGTCGAAGGTCTCGCGGAGGTCATCGGCCAGTTGATGTAGCTGCTCCATGACCAGAGTGTGACATATGAGTGAAACAGTTTCAAGGGAATGTCACACCCGAGCACTACCCCTCGTCCGACGACTGCGCCCGAGAGTGTTGTTGGCCGTCGTCGTCGGGCTGCGGGGATTGGTCGGGGCGGGTGGCGACGATGGAACGGATCAGCTCGTCCTGCTTCAGGCACACCACCGCGCGGCCGGTTGTGCGGATCGGACCGGCGACGATGGCCGAGGCATTAGGCCGGGTGTCGTTCGAGGTATTCGACGACAGCACGTCGAATGATCTCGGCGGACTTGACGTTCTCCGCAGCGGCACGCGCATCGACGCCGACTTTGATATCGGCGGGCAGTCGGACGGTCGTGCTGGGGGTCTTCCCGGCTCCGGAGTCCTTGGCTGGTCGCCCCATGCGCAGGATGGCGCCGGTGTGTTCGATGGGGCCGATGACTTCGTCGGCGCGTAGCGGGTTGGCAGCGTAGTCGGCGGCCATAGCGTCGTAGTCGGCGTCGGTGGGACGGTGTGTGGTCATTTCTTGGGTCCTCCCTGTTGTGGGCGCTGCCGTTTGGTGATTCGTCCGGGGTTGATATGTCCGTCGAGTTGGGTGGCTGCGATGGTGCTGGAGCGCAGCATCATGGCGTGGAATACGACGTATTCACCAGGCTGGGTGTCGTAGATGATCTCGATGTAGGGCTCGTTGATGTCGTATGCGCCGACGGTGACGGTGAGGTTTGCGTCAGGTCTGCGGGCGGCGACGCGTGCGCGATGCTCGGGGTATTCGATGATGGCGCGGATTTCGGTTTCGGTGATGCCGTGCGCGAGTGCACTTGGCCTGATCGTGATCCGCACCCAAATAAGTGTAGCCGCTTTATTGAAAAGTGCAAGCTACTTTCAACGAGGGTGCTGCACGCGCCAGCTGGCGCCGTCAGGTCGGACTGATCGGTGGAATACTGGCGGTCGCCGACTGAACCGGTCACCTGACCGGTGTAGGCCGGACGTCAAGCGAGGACCCCCAGCGCCTTATTCGCCGGGGGTCCTCGTCGGTGTC
>NZ_JAGQTN010000292.1 GCF_020438995.1 Gordonia sp. (in: high G+C Gram-positive bacteria) | reverse complement strand
TTGCGCTACAGCCAGTTCCGTGTGCCCGCGCTCGCAACCAAAGACCTGTCCGGACGCACGATCGCCGCGGTCCGATCACGCGGAAAACACCTGCTCATCGACATCGCCGCCACCGCAACGCAACCGGCCGTCAGCATCCACACGCACCTGAAGATGGAGGGCGAGTGGCACATTCACCGGGTCGGCACCCGCTGGCGCAAGCCCGCACACAAGGCGCGAATCATCCTGCGCACCAGCACATATGAGGCCGTCGGATTCGAACTGGGCATCGTCGAGCTACTCACCGATCCCGATGCGACGCTCGCCTATCTCGGACCGGATCTCCTCGGCGACGACTGGGATCCGGTGGAGGCGACCGACCGGATCACCGCCCATCCGGACACCCCGATCGGCGAGGCCCTGCTCGATCAGCGACTGATGACCGGCGTGGGCAACGAGTATCGCAGCGAGATCTGCTTCCTGCGCGGCGTCCATCCCGCCACCCCGGTAGCCGATGTACAGGTGGCGCCGATGGTCGATCTGAGCCGAAGACTGTTGTGGGCCAACAAGGACCGCACGGTCCGCGTCACCACCGGCAACACGTCCACGAACGCACGCCTCTGGGTGTATGGCCGCGACCGCAAACCATGCCGACGGTGCCGAACACCGATCGTGCGCACGATGCTCGGCCCGCCGGACCAGGTCCGGTCGATCTACTTCTGCCCGACCTGCCAGCCCATCTCTCAGACCGGGTAGCGCTCGGGTTCGGGCCCGAACACGAACCGCCGACCGCTGATACTGGAGACGTTGATCGCGACGTAGTTGTACTTGATGGTCGCCACCCACGGTTTGAGCGGCAGTTCGTCTGCCGCGTCGATCTCTCGCATCGACTCCAGCCGCTCGGCCGTTCCCTTCGCGATGACACTCCACCCACCGGCGTCGTCGTAGTTGTCGACCTCGAAGGCCACGTTGCCGTTGATGGCCAGTTCGGCGAGCTTGGTGCCCTCACCGGTCCGGAACACGACGCGTTCGCCGTCGACGACGTAGTTGAGCGGGAAGATGTCGGGTTCGCCGCCGACGCTCAGCCCGATCCGGCCGAGGGCCTGCGACTGCAGCAGCTCCCAGGATTCCTGGTCGCTGAGCACTGTGATCGGTTCGCCTGTCATCGCTGCGCCTCCTTGGTCGTGCCACTCGTCATCGATGAGAGCGGACACCGGGGAACGTCTCCGGACGCCCGTGGCCGTGAGCGACGATAACGGCCGACCCGGCCGGTAGGCCGGACCAACTCACGCCGTCAATCGTATCCCCGACGACCCCTACGGCGGAGGGTCTTCGCAGCTCAAAGGGACTTTCGTCCCCCCTACTCCGGGACCGGCACCGGCTCGAGAATCTGGCCCCGCGACTCCGGTGCCGAGGCACGCAGGGCGTCGGCCGACGCGTCGTCGGGTTCGCGCTGGGAGGCGATCTCGGCTTCCACCCGGGCGCGGTAAGTGTCCACCTCGTAGGCGATGTCCTCGGCCGACCAGCCCAGCGCCGGCGCCATCAGATCCGCCACCTCCTGCGCGCAGTCCACACCGCGGTGCGCGTATTCGATGGAGATCCGGGTGCGCCTGGCCAGCACGTCCTCCAGATGCAGTGCCGCCTCGTTGCGCACGGCGTACACGACTTCCACGCGCAGGTACTGCGGGGCCACTGCGAGCGGTTCGAGCAGCGACGGATCGTCGTCGGCGTACTGGAGCACATCGTCGATGAGGGAGCCGTAACGGTTGAGCAGCCGGCGGATCCGGTACGGGTGCAGGTTGAATCGCTGGCCGAGATGTTCGCACTGGTTGACCAGGGCGAAGTAGCCGTCGGCACCGAGCAGCGGCACTCGCTCGGTGATGGAGTGGGCCACCCGCGTGGGGATGTAGTCGTTGCAGGCGTCGACGGCGTCGGCCGCCATCACCCGATAGGTGGTGTACTTGCCGCCGGCGATCGACACCAGCCCGGGGGTGACCACCGCGACGGCGTGTTCGCGGGACAGTGTCGAGGTGTCGTCGTCCTCACCGGCCAGCAGCGGCCGCAGACCGGCATACACGCCTTCGATGTCGTCATGGGTGAGCTGGGTGACCAGCACCTCGTTGACGCGTTCGAGGATGTAGTCGATGTCGGCGCGGGTGGCGGCCGGGTGCGCGAGGTCGAGGTTCCAGTCGGTGTCGGTGGTGCCGATGATCCAGTGCGTCTCCCACGGGATCACGAACAGCACCGAGTTGACGGTGCGCAGGATGATCGCCGTCTCGCTGACGATGCGGTCGCGGGGCACCACGATGTGCACGCCCTTGGAGGCACGGACCTTGAAGTGACCGCGCTGTTTGCTGAGCGCCTGCACCTCGTCGGTCCACACGCCGGCCGCGTTGATCACACAGTGCCCGCGCACCTCGGCGGTCTCGCCGGTGTCGGTGTCACGCACCCGCACCCCGAGCACCCGGTCGGATTCTTTGAGGAACCCGACCACCTGCGTCGACGTGCGGACGACCGCACCGTAGTGGGCGGCCGTGCGGGCGACGGTGAGGCTGTGCCGGGCGTCGTCGACGACGGTGTCGTAATAGCGGATTCCGCCGATCAGGGAGCTGCGTTTGAGCGCGGGCGCCACCCGCAGCGCCCCAGATCGGGTGACATGCTTTTGTCCCGGAACGGATTTGGAGCCACCCATCCGGTCGTACAGGAAGATTCCGGCGCCGATGTAGGGACGTTCCCACACCCGGCCGGTGAGCGGGAACAGGAATGGCAGTGGCTTGACCAGATGTGGTGCAAGCGTGCTCAGCGACAGTTCACGTTCCCGTAAAGCCTCACGGACCAAACCGAATTCGAGCTGTTCCAGGTATCGCAATCCCCCGTGGAACATTTTCGACGACCGGCTCGACGTTCCGGAGGCGATGTCGCGGGCCTCCACCAACGCCACCCGCAGCCCACGGGTGGCGGCGTCGAGTGCGGCACCCACACCCACCACACCACCACCGACCACGACGATGTCGAACTGCTCGGACCCCAACCGGCGCCACGCCTCGTCGCGGTACAGCGGTCCCATATCGGCGGGGCGGTCCGGATTGAACTCGTCACTCATGATTGCCGAGCCTAATCGAACCCGGCACCCGCCACAGCACGGGACACCGCGGCCCCGGTAGCCGCGACCCCAAACGCACCCGACACCCGGCAAGACGTACAACACCGCGCTCCAGCAGCCACCAACCCCAAACACACCCGACACCCGGCAAGACGTACAACACCGCGCTCCAGCAGCCACCAACCCCAAACACACCCGACACCCGGCAAGACGTACAACACCGCGCTCCGCCCGCCACCAACCCCAAACGCACCCGACACCCGGCAAGACGTACAACACTGCGCTCCGCCCGCCGCCGAGCCCAAACGCACCCGACACCCGGCAAGACGTACAACACCGCGGTCCGGCAGCCGCCGAGCCCAAACGGACCCGATGTCCGACGGGGCGTGTAAAACTGTGCGGCGTGGGTAGCCAAGCGGACACGTATGTGATGGCCATCGATCAGGGGACGACATCCACCCGGGCGATGGTCTTCGACCGATCGGGTGCGGTGATCAGCCGTGAACAGCTCGAACACCGGCAGATCTTCCCAAAGGCCGGGTGGGTGGAACACGATGCCGCCGAGATCTGGGTCAACACCCGGCGAGTGGCGGCGGCCGCGCTGGCCTCGGCCGACCTCCGCGCCGATCACATCGTGGCGTGCGGGCTGACAAATCAGCGCGAAACCACTCTGCTGTGGGACCGGTCCACCGGCGAACCCGTGCATAACGCCATCGTCTGGCAGGACACCCGCACCGGCGCCCTGTGTGAGCGGCTCGCCGGCGACGCGGGCGTCGACCGCTACAAGGATCGCACCGGCCTGCCGCTGTCCACCTACTTCTCCGGCCCCAAGATCACCTGGCTGCTGGAGGAGTATCCGGAGCTCGCCGCCCGCGCCGAGGCGGGCGAATTGTGTTTCGGCACCATGGATTCGTGGCTCGCCTGGAATCTGACCGGCGGCCCGGACGGCGGTCAGCACATCACCGACGTCACCAACGCCTCGCGCACCATGCTGATGGATATCCGTACGCTGCAATGGGATCCGGAGATCTGCGCCGACTTCGGCATCCCGATGTCGTTGCTGCCGGAGATCCGCAGCTCATCGAAGGAATACGGCCCGATGCGCGACAAAGGCCCCCTGCCCGACGTCCCGCTCGCGGGGATCCTGGGCGATCAGCAGGCCGCCATGTTCGGGCAGGCCTGCCTGTCCCCCGGTGAGGCCAAAAACACTTATGGCACAGGTAATTTCCTGCTCATGAACACCGGTGTGGTGCCCGTGTTCAGCTTGCACGGCCTGCTCACCACCGTCTGCTACCAGATCGGCGACGACGACGCCCGCTACGCACTCGAAGGATCGATCGCCGTCACCGGATCACTGGTGCAGTGGCTCCGCGACAATCTGGGTCTGTTCTCCGACGCCGCCGACGTCGAAAAGCTCGCCGCCTCCGTCGACGACAACGGCGGAGCGTACTTCGTACCCGCCTTCTCCGGCTTGTTCGCACCCCGATGGCGTCCCGACGCCCGCGGAGTGATCGTCGGCCTGACCCGGTACGTCAACAAGGGCCACCTGGCCCGGGCTGCCTTGGAGGCCAGCGCTTTTCAGACCCGCGAGGTCATCGAGGCGATGCAGGCCGACTCCGGCGTCACCCTGTCGACACTCAAGGTGGACGGCGGAATGGTGGTCAACGACCTGCTGATGCAGTTCCAGTCCGACATCCTCGACGTCCCCGTCGTGCGCCCCGTCGTCAACGAGACCACCGCGCTCGGGGCCGCCTACGCCGCCGGCCTGGCCGTCGGCTACTGGGACAGCCAGGACGACATCCGAGCCAACTGGGCCGAAGGCAAACGCTGGCACCCCGACATGCCCACCGCCCAACGCGAAGACCTCTACGCCGGCTGGAACCGAGCCGTAGAACACAGCTTCAACCTCGCCTGACTACCTTGATCCCAAAGCAACCGACCTCCTCAACCCCCGAACCCGAAGCAACCACCTTCTCAACCCCCGAACCCGAAGCAACCACCTTCTCGACAACCAAACCCGAAGCAACCACCTTCTCAACAACCAAACCCGAAGCAACCACCTTCTCAACAACCAAACCCGAAGCAACCACCTTCTCAACAACCAAACCCGAAGCAACCAACCTTCTTGATCCCTGAGGCCGAAGCGAGGAACGAGCGAGGGTCACGAAGGGTCCGGCGACCATCCACACCTGACGCAACCACCTCAAAACCCGAGTACCACACCCCGATACACCAGTCAGCGTTCGGCTTCCTGCTCCGACAACAACCGCTCCAACTCCGCCTCGACCACCGACACGGCCTTGTTCGACGCCTGCTCCGGCGACCGCCGCTGCACGGGCCGGTCGACATCGGGCAGCAACCACGCGGGCGGCACGGAGAGAGCGAGCGCGAGCCGATAGATCGTCGATAACTGCGGGTCCGCGATGTACGGATCACGGTTGGAATGATTGCGTTCGAGGTTGGACACCTGGTTGCGGTGCATCCCCGACCGATTGGCCACTTCTTCCTGGGACAGTCCCCGGTGGCCCCGGATGAATGAGAGCCGGCGCGCGACGGAATCTCCGTAGGTCCCCCAGTCGAGGGATCCACGTTCTCGGGCAGGCACCCAACCAATTTGTCGGACACACAACGTATTGTCAGCACATCATGATGTGTGCACCACTGACGATGGCCGACCTCAAGCCGCAGATCCGGCTGCGGGGCCGCTGGCCCGAACCCGTCACCGTCGTCGCGGTGGAACCGCTCGGCCCCGACGCGTCTACGGTGATCCTGCGCCGCACCGACGGGACGATCAGCGAGGAAATGTTCTTCGCAGGCGACCTCGACGGTATCGAGATCGTCTCCGACGACGCCACAACCTGGACATTCACCGCCGACCCCCGCGAGTTCAAACTCGCCACCGAGGCCCTGCGCATCCGGATGGCCGGACTGCACGATCCGATGCTGGCCGTCGGCACCAGCGACATCTCGCCGCTGCCGCACCAGATCCGGGCCGTCTATGGCGAACTGCTCCCCCGCACGCCGCTGCGCTTCCTGCTCGCCGACGACCCCGGCGCCGGTAAGACGGTCATGGCCGGACTCTACGCCAAGGAACTGATGCTGCGCGGCGACCTGACGCGAATGCTGATCGTCGCACCGGGCGGTCTGGTGGAGCAGTGGCAGGACGAGTTGGACTCCAAGTTCGGGATATCGGCCACCATCCTGACCCGCGAGCTGATCAACGCGAGTCTGGGAGGTGATCCGTTCCCCGCCCATCCGCTGCTGATCGCCAGGATGGACCAGCTCGCCCGCGACGACGAGCTGAAGGAGATTCTCAGCCGCAGCGAATGGGATCTCGTCGTGGTCGACGAGGCGCATCGCATGTCGGCCAACTGGTGGGGCGGCGAGCTACGTAAGACCTCCCGCTATGAGCTCGGCGAGCTGCTGGGTTCGATCAGCCGGCATCTGCTGCTGATGACGGCGACCCCGCATTCGGGTATCGAGACGAGTTTCCAGGCGTTCCTGGCCTTGCTCGACCCGGACCGATTCGAGGGCGAGGCACGCGGCGAGACCACATCCACCGACACCACCGGCCTCATGCGCCGGATGGTGAAGGAGGAACTGCTGACCTTCGACGGTAAGCCTTTGTTCCCCGAACGGATCGCCGAGACCGTCCCGTACGAACTGTCCCAGGCCGAACTCGAGCTGTACGAGGCGGTGACCGGCTACGTCCGCAACGAGATGAATCGGGTTGATTCACAGGGTGATTCGCCGCAACGACGAACAGTAGGGTTCGCGCTGACCGTCCTGCAACGACGCCTGGCATCAAGTACCCACGCCATTCTGCGGAGTCTGCAACGACGCCGAGACCGCTTGGCCACCAAACGTGCCGATATGGCCGCGGGCCGGTACACCGCCGCCGACGATCCGGGCAGGGTTCCCCAGCCGGAGGATTTCGACGATCCCGACGAGTTCAGCGCCGAGGAATACGAACGCGTCGAGGAAGAGGTGGTGGACGCGGCCACCGCCGCCCGTACGGTCGCCGAACTCGACGCCGAGATCGCGATCCTCGACAACCTGGTGGAATTGGCGACGCATGTCCGCGACAGCGGCAACGACCGCAAGTGGGCGGAGCTGCGGTCACTGCTCATCGACCGTTCACTGTTGCGCGACGACGACGGAAATCCCCGCAAGCTGATCATCTTCTCCGAGCACCGCGACACCCTCGACTATCTGACCCGACAGGTGCGCAATGTCATCGGCTCCGACGACGCCGTGCTCACCATCCACGGCGGCACCCGCCGCACCGACCGGGTGGCCGTCCGCGAACAGTTCACCCAGGAGCCGCACCGGCAGGTGCTGATCGCCACCGACGCCGCCGGTGAGGGCCTGAATCTGCAGGCCGCGCACCTGATGATCAACTACGACCTGCCGTGGAATCCGAACCGGCTCGAGCAGCGGTTCGGCCGGATTCACCGGATCGGGCAGGAGAAGGTGTGCCGGTTATGGAATCTGGTGGCCGACCAGACCCGCGAGGGACAGGTGTATCAGCGACTGCTGATCAAGATGGAGCGGCAACGAAAGGCCTACGGCGGCAGACTGTTCGACGTCCTCGGTGATGCGTTCAGCGAAACCCCGTTGCGCACACTGCTGATGGACGCGATCCGGTACGGCGACGACCCGGCCCGGATCGCGGAGATCGAGCGGGTCGTCGACGCCCAGGTGGCCGACGGCTGCACCGAACTCGTGGAGGGACGCGCCCTGGCCAGGGAAACGCTGGGACCGCTCGAACTGGACCGGCTGCGCCGAGCGATGGACGATGCGACGGCACGCAGGCTACAGCCGCACTACATCGAGAAGTTCTTCGTCGACGCGTTCGGCGCGTTGGGCGGGCGGGTGAAGCCCCGCGAGAAGGCTCGCTATCAGATCTCGAATGTGCCAGGGGCACTTCGCCATCGGCCGGTTCGTCGCGAGCATGCGGGCCGCCCGGTGGTCACCTCGTACGAGCGGGTCACATTCGAGCCCGCCGCGGTGTCGGGATCCAAACGTGCCGAGTTGCTCGCCCCCGGCCATCCGCTGCTGGACACCCTGCTCGACGTCACCATCGAGCGCGGCCAGCAGGCGTTGAGTGACGGTGCGGTGCTGTTCGATCCGACCGATCCGGGGACGGTGCCCTCGGTGATCGTCGCGATGACCGGCGAGATCGTCGACGGCCACGGCATCACCGTCAGCAAGCGCTTCGCGTTTGTCTCGGTGACTGCCGGCGCCGACGACGAACCGGTGCTCGCCGATGCCGGTTCGGCGCCGCACCTGGATCTCACGACCCTCCCCGACAGCGCCGGGTCGCTCGCCGACCAGGCCCGCACGCAGGTGTCCGCCAACGCACACGTCGCGGCGATGACCTGGGCCGCGGGCGTCGCACAGCCCGAGCACCTCCGCGAAGTCCGGGAACGACTGTTGCCAACTATCGAGAAGACCAGGTCCGCGGTGAAGTCCCGGCTGGTGTCCCAGATCAACTACCTCGACGGTGAAGCCGCGCGCCTGCGTGAGGCTATCGCGGCCGGCAAGGCCGGAAAACGGTTGCGGCACAGTCCCGACCGGCTGCAGAACCAGGCCCGCGACCTGCAGGCCCGCCACGAAGCCCGCATGGCCGACCTCACCAAGGACGCCGCACTCACCGCTCGCCCACCGACGCTGAGCGCCGTGATGTTGGTGATCCCCGCCGGCCTGATCGGTGGCGCGGTGGCCAAGCACGCCAAGGACACAACGATCACCGACGCCCGCGCGGTCGCCGCCGTACTGGCCGCTGAGCGCGCCCTCGGCCGCGAGCCGGAGGAGATGCCCCACAACAACAAGGGCTACGACATCCGCTCGGTTCCCCTCCCCGACGCCGACGGCGTCCGCGGCCCGACGGTGTTCATCGAGGTGAAGGGCCGTATCGAGGGCGCCGATACCTTCTTCGTCACCTACAACGAGATCCTGCACGGCCGCAACACCGGCACCCGCCATCGCCTCGCCCTGGTCTCGGTCAGCGATGCCGGCCCCGACCACGACGACATCCGCTACCTCACCGACCATTTCAGCGGCTTCGACATCGGCGGTACCGACGTCTCCGGCATCGAACTCGACTGGCGCAAATCCTGGGCCAAGGGCAAGCCCCCACACTGATCACAACTGGCCGGCTCCGCTCGCCGACGCTGTACGAATCCATCATCCAGATACTGCGTATCCACCAGCAAAATGGTGCGAATCCACCACTTCAATACTGCGAATCCACCACAGAAATGGTGCGAATCCACCACCTCAGCGCCGCACCACAGCCGCCATGATGCTACTTTAGCCAGGTGAACGGGCATATCGACCGACACGTGACGCCGCGCATCTACGAAGCGCTGGATGACACGAGGATCGTCGCACTCCAAGGATCGCGACAAGTCGGCAAGACCACTCTCGTGCAGGAAATCGTCGCGGCACGCGGCGGTCGCCTGGTCACCTTCGATGACGAGACCACACTGAACCTGGCACGGGCCGATCCGATAGGTTTCCTGCAGCACGACGAGCCCCTCCTCGCGATAGACGAGATTCAGCTCGCACCCGAGATGGTGTCGGCGTTGAAGTACGTGGTGGACCGCGATCAACGACCCGGTCGCTTCCTCGTCACCGGCTCGGCCGATCTGCTGAGACTGCCCGCAGCGAAAGACAGCCTCGCAGGCCGGGTCGAGAGCATCGAGTTGCACGGGTTCAGCCAGGGTGAGCTCGCAGGACATCGCGAGACGTTCGTTGATCGGCTATTCGCGGGCGAACGATTCACCGGTCACACAAGCACTCTGACGCGTTCTGACTACTTGGAACGAGCCGTGTCGGGTGGTTATCCAGAAGCGCTGTCCCGTCCGCCGGGACGCCGCCGGGCAGCCTGGATGGACAACTACCTGAACAGCATCGTGAAACGCGACGCCCGCGAGATCAGCAGCCTGCAACGTATCGATGAACTGCCCCGACTCCTTGGTGTGCTCGCCGCTCGCAACAGCGAAGAACTCAATCTCTCCGACGTGTCGAAGGAATCCGAGATTCCGACGACGTCCCTGAACCGCATGCTCGATCTGCTCGAGACGATGTATCTGATCCAACGGATACCTGCCTGGTCGACGAACCTCACCAAACGAGCCGTGTCCCGCCCCAAAGCATCCCTCCTCGATACCGGTCTCGCGGCCCGACTCCTCAACCTTTCGGCGGCAGGAGCCGGACCGGACAAGTACGGCGAGGTCGCAGGCCATCTGTTGGAGGGGTTCGTCACCGCGGAGATACGCCGCCAACAGGCGTGGGCCGAGGAAACTTTCCGGATGAGCCACTTCCGCGACCGCGCCGCGGGTGAAGTCGACGTGATCCTCGAAACCCCGGACGGCCGCGTAGCAGGAATCGAAGTCAAGTCGAGCTCACGACTGAGCGGTCACGACGCAAAGTGGCTGGGTCAGCTGCGCGACAAACTCGGCAAGAGATTCGTCACCGGCCTCGTCCTCCACACCGGCGGAACAGGCATCCCGGTCGGCGACCGGATCGCAGCAGTTCCGCTGGACACCATCTGGACGGCCTGATGGCCCACGACCATTCCTACCAACCCAGCTGTCCCGTCCCTCGAGTTCGTACTGGCGCAGTGGCGGCCTTCTTCATCGGCATCTGCGGCACCGTATTCGGCGAGCCAGGACGCGACATCTGATCCCTGAGGAGCGGCCGGTGAGCTTGCGAGCCGGACGCGTCACGAAGGGTCCGGTGACATACGTCGAGTAGTTGACCGCCGCCGTCACACTCTCTGATATCCACCGCACGGCGTACCGTGAGAAGGCGTAGTGTCAACGATCACGCGACAGGAGGATGGGATGCGTAAGCCCAGCGCGCGGCCGGAGCCGGTCGTTCGCGTCGGCGACTATCCCCAGCTCCGGACGATCTCCTGGCAACTCCGAGACGACACCGAGGTCAGCGAACCGGAAGCGTTGCGCCTCTATGAACGCAACTGGCGATTCGTCGGACCGATGGACGAACGAGAAGCGGCGTTCGTCCAGCACCTCGCCGACACCTACAGCGCTGGGAGGCTGCTTGTTTGAGGCGCCCACGGACTTCGCCGTGCTATGCGACTCGTGTGCCGGCCGGTCTGCGCCGGACAACGCTGTCGTCTTCGGCAACCAAGGTCAGTGCGACGGACGCATCGGCGGCGGCGAGCCGGTCGAACACATCGAGCGCCCGCTGCTGTTGCTCACCGACGGTAGGGGCATCGACGGTCACGTGCGGGTGTTCGCCCGCCTCACCGCCGATCGTGATCCAGAAGCCGACGCTGTCGCAGTAGTAGCCGCGGGAATTCCGGAACTCACGCCAAGTGCCGCCGACCCCAAACGCCTTCTCCATCAAGGCAACCAGCTCGCCGTCGCCGACCACACCGACGTACAGCAGGTCGTAACGACTGCCGTCAGACATCATCGATCACCACTCTCCGTACGTTGTGTCGTAGCCCTCGCCAATGACCCGAGCATACGTTAGGCACGCATCACCGATCAGGCCGGATACCAGGTCGTCCATCGCGTCAGGATCGATCAGCGACCTGCGTGCATTGACAAACACACGCGAAGCTTGCGCCCCGTGGAGCCTACGACGAAACCCCTCGACGCCGGCGCCAATACTGGTCTTGACCTCAGCGAATTCGCCGTCTACCACCAGGTCCGGGGTCGGTTCCCCTGACTTGCGCCGAACTACATGAGTGACATTTCGACCCTCGGACACAAGCAGCTCAGCGATAACCCGCTCATTGTCATCAAGCACTCCGACCCGATCGTCGAGATGCGCAGGTCGCGAGTTCCCGTCCCGATAGTCATGTACCTGACGGGCCAAGGTCAGCACGTCGGCGAGGGTGACCGAGTCATCCCGAATACGGCGGCGCATCGCGGCATCCAGCAGTCGTTCCAGCCCGCGCTCACCTGAGTCGAGCGATCGACCAGACTCTCCCCGCACGAATCCCCCTCCACTACATATCCGGCGCGCTGACACTACCGGCCACCTACGACATCCAACCGGTGAGTTGTGCACACAACTTGTTGTGCAATAGTCTGCAACGTTCTGGTCTCAAGCGAGAGGGCTGCCATGCCGAGCGGTGCACAACATGTTGGTACGAGAAAGCTGATCGAGGTCAGTCTGCCGTTGGAGACCATCAACGCCGAGTCTGCGCGGGAGAAGTCGATCCGGCACGGGCATCCGTCGACGCTGCACCTGTGGTGGGCGCGACGCCCCCTCGCCGCCGCCCGGGCGGTGCTGTTTGCGCAACTTGTCGACGATCCGTCGTCGCGGCCCGACCTGTACCCGAGCGAGGAGGACCAGACCCTCGCCCGCAAGAAGCTGCACGCCCTGATCGAACGGCTCGTCGTGTGGGAGAACTCCAACGACGGGGCGCTGCTGCGGGAAGCGCACGAGAAGATCCTCGAATCGACCGACGGCAACCCACCGCCGATCCTCGACCCGTTCGCCGGCGGCGGCACCATTCCCCTTGAGGCGCAACGACTCGGTCTCGAAGCACACGCCTCGGACCTGAATCCTGTTGCGGTACTGATCAATAAAGCGCTCATCGAGATCCCGCCCAAGTTCGCGGGCCAACGCCCGGTCTTCCCCGGCGCCGCTGAGGAATCGATTCAGACCTGGCCCCGGGCAACCGGACTCGCCGAAGACGTCCGCCGCTACGGCCAGTGGATGCGCGACGAAGCCGAAAAGCGCATCGGGCACCTGTATCCCAAAGCAACCCTCCCCGACGGCACCAAGGCGACCGTCATCGCCTGGATTTGGGCGCGCACCGTCACCTGCCCCAACCCCGCCTGCGGCATCGCCATGCCCCTCGTCCGATCGTGGTGGCTCGGAAAGAAGAAGGGCAAAGAGGCGTACGTCGTACCCGTCATCGACGGCAAGACCGTCCGCTTCGAGATCGGTCACGACCTGAAAGCCGCGCCCACCAAGGAAACCGACGGAACCGTCGGGCGGACGGGGGCGACGTGTGTGCGGTGTGGGGCGGCGTGCGACCTCAACTACTTGCGCAGCGAGGGAATCAACGGCCACATCGGCGCGCAGCTCATGGCCATCGTTGCCGAAGGAAATCGCCGCCGCGTTTATCTACCGCCGACAGCCGAGCACGTCGAAGCTGCCAATGTTGCCAATCCTGCTGACGCACCGTCCGGTGACGTCGCCACGAACCCTCGGTGGTTTTCACCTCCGGCGTACGGATTCACTACCTTCGCCTCCCTCTTCACCCCACGCCAGCTCACCGCCCTCACCACCTTCAGCGACCTCGCCGGTGAGGCCCGCGACAAAGTCCTCCACGACGCCCTCGCCGCCGGCCTGCCCACCGGCGACCGCCTCGACAACGGCGGCGTCGGAGCCGAAGCCTACGCAGATGCGGTCGCAACGTACTTGGGGCTGGCTGTCAGCAAAATGACGGATCGGAACTCAACGCTCACCAACTGGTACGTCACACGCGAGTCGACAAGCTCAACATTCGCACGTCAGGCATTACCGATGGTCTGGGACCATTCCGAAGTTGATCCACTCGCCGACAATACTGGATCATTCTCGAACTCATTCTTATGGACGGCAGCAGTTCTCGCTGGGCAACGCGCGTCCGCGGTTGGACTGGTACAACAACTCGATGCGCGCGCCGCGGTCGCTAGTCAAGCTGTCATTTCAACAGATCCTCCATACTATGACAACATTGGCTATTCAGACTTGTCCGACTACTTCTATGTATGGCTCAAGCAGATTCTCCGACCTGTTCATCCATCAATTCTCGGAACACTGCTCGTACCTAAATCACAAGAGCTCGTGGCGAACCCATACCGCCACAATGGTGTCGGTGCGGCACAAGATTACTTCGAGTCAGGGTTTCGAGATGTCTTTCGGACCGCTCGCGAGAGTGCTCCATCAGAATTTCCGATGACAGTCTACTACGCGTTCAAGCAGCAAGACTCAGCCGTCGAGGGTGATTCATCGACCGGATGGGAGACACTACTCGAAGGCATGATCCATTCAGGATGGTCCATCACTGCGACGTGGCCAATGCGCAGTGAGGCATCCAACCGCATGGTGGCCAGGGGAACCAACGCCCTCGCGTCCTCCATTGTCCTGGCCTGCCGCCCCCGCCCCGAATCGGCCCCGCGCACGGACCGCCGCGGCTTCCTCGCCGCCCTCAAATCGGAACTCCCGTCGAAACTGCGAGAACTGCAACAGGGTTCGATCGCCCCGGTGGATCTGCCACAAGCCGCGATCGGCCCGGGCATGGCGGTGTTCTCCCGCTACAGCGCGGTCCTGGAGGACGACGGTTCGACAATGACGGTCCGCACGGCCCTGCAGCGGATCAATGCGATCCTCGACGAGGTGCTGACGGAGCTGGAGAACGACTTCGACCGGGAGACGCGGTTCGCGTTGACGTGGTTCCGGCAGAACGGTTTTGACACAGGAAAGTTCGGCGATGCGGAGTCGATCGCGAACGCACGCGGGGTGTCCCTGGACGGCCTGGAACGGGCGGGCATCCTGACCAAGGGCGGCGGCAAGGTGGCGCTGATCGCGCCGTCGGATATGCCGGCCGACTACGATCCGGCCACCGACGAGTCGATCAGCCAGTGGGAGGTGGTGATGCACGTCACCCGCGTGCTGGCCTCCGACGGTGTCCCGGCCGCGGCGTCGTTGCTGGGCCGGGTGCCCCGCGGCGTCGACTGGGATCTGTGCAAGGAATTGGCCCACCTGCTGTTCAAGCTGGCCGAGGACAAGAAGAAGACGAAACTGGCCGTCGACTTCAACAACCTGGGTGCCGCCTGGAACGACATCGCCCGCCAGGCCCCCACCTCCTCCTGGCAACCCACCCTCACCGACTGACGCACGTCGCCCGCGTGATGCGGTAGCGTGCCTGGTGTAGCCCGCCTATCGCGGTAGGTGTGGAAGTGAGCCACGGGATTACTCGCCGGATGACGAGGCCCGTGGCTCGCGGTCTATCTGCCGTCAGATGACCTGGACTTCCACAACCTGGCCCAAAGTCTTGAGGTAGTCGGCCGTTCCACAGCGATCGGCGACAACCGCACCACAGATGATGTCCGCCGCCCACAGCACTGGCTCCAGCCGACCCACAATATGCTTGATTTGCAACGTCGGGGCGATCACCCGCCGGGCACGCAGTTTCTGCAACAGATCCAGATCACTCGCATCCTGTTTGCTTCGTGATTCGAGGGTGACGGTCGAACACGGCAGATCCGCAAGCTGAGGAAGCAAGTGCTCCAAACACTTACGGCGCTGGCGCCGATCCATCGCGCCGACTTCGACATGCACAACTGCGAGACCCACGATCGGCAGCGCCGCAACGGCATCGATGAGGTCGCGCCGACGAAGCTCGCTGCTACCGTGCCAATGCACTTTCGGCTCGGTAGCCCGGAGGGCAGCCATGGTGGCGCGGACAGCACTCACATCGGTGTCATCACAGAGCGCCGCACCCATCAAGTACGCGCCGCCGTCGCGATCAGGTCACGATCCGCTCTCGTCGCCCCACGCAGTCAACATGACTCACCCTCGTACGGTCTGAGTTGCCCCACGAGACAACTCATCGGATCAGTGCGATGTCGATAGGTAGGTCCAGCTCCGCCCAGGCGCGGTCGGAGGTGAGCACTGTTGCCGGGCGGTGCCGCAGACCGAGGGTAAGACAGCACCGGTCACCCAGCGACAGCGCTGTGCCGCCGTCGAGCTGACGGAGTGCCGCTACTACCACCGCGTCGTCGGCCTGCACCGGGGCAACCTGTAGGCCGGCGGCCCGCAGTCGTTCCTCTATGCCGACGATGTCGCCTCCCCAATCACCGACCTTCCCGAGCACCTCGGCGAGATTTGCCGCCGATATCAGCGCGCCCGGTATGGCGTCGGCAACCGTGTCAGCGCCGGGTTCGTCATTGAGAAACGCCAGTACGGCCGACGCATCCAGGATCATCACCGTTTGTCGGCTTCCGCCTCCGCGATGCGGTCAGCGAGCAGTTCCTCAACCAGCGACTTGCCGCGCGTCGCCGGAGTCATAATTCCGCGCAGCTCGCGCAGTGCGTCCACCGGCCGTTCCAGGACTATCCGCCTACCGATGCGCTGAACGTGCAGGACGTCCCCCTCTCCGAGGCCAAGTTCCGTGCGCAGCTCAGCCGGGACCACGAGCCGCCCTTGCTTCCCCAAAGTCACCGTGACACTCATGAGAGAATAATGCCACGATTAACCAAGAGATGCCACATACACCCTCACAATCGCATGTCAATGCTCGCCTGACTGTGCGATCAGTCCCGGAAACCGGGATCACCAGCAACCTCAGACGAAAATGGAACCGAACGCCTCGCCGGTGCGTCTGATCCCCATGGATCTGAACGAGTTCATCATCAGGCACGACGGGGTACTGAGCGCGCGGCAAGCGCGGTTGCACCTGAGTACGTCGGCGATCGGGCGGCGGCTGTCGTCGGGCAAGTGGACAGCGGTCACACCGGGGGTCTACCTCGTGGCCGGGCGGCACCGGTCGGCGCGGGCACAGGCCCGGATCGCCGCACTGTCCGTCGGGGATCACGCAGTGCTCGGCGGAGCGGCCGCAGTCTGGTGGCTCGGCGCACCGACATCTCGCGCGCCCCGGCGACACACTCCGCAAAATCGTCACCGTCCGCCACCAGCTCGCGGCCGCCTGACTGTGCGATCAGACCCGGAAACCGAGACTACCTGCACACTCACCCGGCGACCCCACATGTCGGTGGCGCGGGATACAGTCAGGACTCACAACATGTTGTGTACACGAACGTGAGGCGAGTTATGGCACTGAGCAACCGGGACCGTATCGGCAAGGCGATGGAACTGCTCGGACCTGCACTCAACCGGTTCCTCACCGCGGCGATCGACCCGGAGGTGCCGAATGGCACCTGGCTCGACCTCCTGCGGATCAAGGACCAGGGCAAGGGGGCGGCACCCACCAAGACGTATACCGCCGACGACCCGGCCAACGGGCTGCGGATGATCACCGAGAACGTGACCGGAACCGTTCGCAAGGGCTGGTATCCGCTCAATGGGATGCTGTCGCGGGTCCAGGAGAGTTACGCCTCCGAGCTACGGGATGCACGAAACCGCCAGGCGCACATGGAAAGTTTCGACAACGACGACGCACAGCGCATCCTCGACACCGCCGAACGACTACTCAAGGCGATCAACGCGCCCGCCGAGGCCGAGCAGGTCCGCAAGCTGCGCGTCGACTTGCGTCGGGTCGCCGCCGACCGTGAGGACACCAAGGCGGCCCGCCAACTCGACCTCGCGTCGGTGGCCGCCGACAATCTGCCGCCGTGGCGCGAGATCCTCAGCCCGCACCCCGATGTCGCGAGCGACAACTTCAATGCCGCCGAGTTCGCCGCCGACCTGTACACCGTCGCCCAGGGCAAGGAGGCCGGCGAGTACTCCGATCCCGTGCAGTTCTTCGAGCGCACATATCTGACGCACGGCCTGCGCGACCTCATCGACCGCAATGTGCGGCGCCTGGCCGGCGACATGAACGCCTCACCCGTGGTCAACCTGCAAACCAATTTCGGTGGCGGCAAGACACATTCGATGCTCGCGCTGTGGCATCTCGCATCGGGGCTGGGCAGCATCGAATACCCCGACGACGTCGCCAATCTGGCCAAGCCGCTCGATGCGCTGCCCAACGGGGTGCGCCGGGTCGCGCTCGTCGGCAATCAGATGGAGCCCGCCAAGACCGACACCACCGATGGGCGGCCCGGAATCCGCACCATCTGGGGAGAATTGGCGTGGCAGCTCGGTGGCCAGGAGGCGTACGAGATCGTCGCCGACGCCGACCGCGCCTCCACCAATCCCGGTGCGTCCCTGCGGGAACTGTTCGCCCTGTATTCCCCCGCCGTGATCCTCATCGACGAATGGGTGGCGTACGCACGGCAATTGGTGAACTCGAGCGGGCTGCCCGCCGGCGACTTCGACACCCAGTTCACCTTTGCTCAGACACTCACCGAAGCGGCCAAGGCCACCAAGGGAATTCAGGTGGTCATCTCCATCCCCGCGTCGTACGACAACCGGCCGGACAGCAGCACATCCGGCGACGATGTCAACGACGAAGAGGTCGGCGGCGAGTACGGCCGTGAAGCGCTCAACCGGCTCAAGTCGATCGTCGGCCGCACCGCCGACCACTGGCTGCCCGCCAACCCGCAGGAGAGTTTCGAGATCGTGCGGCGCCGCATCTTTGCCGCGCCCGACGGCGCGACGCTGGCCAAGATCAGTTCGATCGCCAAGAGCCTCGTCGACTACTATCGTCGGCACAGCACCGAATTCCCCAGCGAGGCACTCGAACCCGCCTACATCGACCGCATCAAGGCGTCGTATCCGATCCATCCCGAACTGTTCGACCGGCTGTACGAGGATTGGTCGACGCTGCACCGTTTCCAGCGGACCCGCGGCGTGCTGCGGATGATGAACCGCATCGTCGGCACCCTGTGGCGTAGTGAGGACGCCGGGCCGCTGATCATGCCGGGTTCGGTTCCGCTGGACCGGGATTCGGTGACCACCGAGATCACCCAGTATCTGGAGGACAATTTCCGGTCGGTGCTCACCCAGGATGTGGCGGGCGAGGAATCCACCCCGTTCGCCATCGACAAGGAAAGCGAACTGTACGGCAAACGCCGCACCACCCAGCGCCTTGCCCGGTCCGTCTTCATGGGCGCCACCCCCACCCTGCACACCGCACACAAGGGCGTCGACAAGCCGCGAATCTTTCTGGGCACCGCCATTCCCGGCGACGTTCCGGGCAACTTCCATTCCGCGCTCGATCACCTCGCCAACCGCGCCACCTACCTGTACACCGATGCCGGCCGCTATTGGTATGACACGCAGGCAAATACGACCCGTGCCGCCCGCGACCACGCCGCCAACCTCCCCGACGCCGACGTGTGGGCCGAGGTCGCCGAACGGTTGCAGGCCGCACGCCAGAAGTCACGGGACAGGAGTTTCGTGGGAGTTCATGTCTGCCCCGACGGAACGTCCGACGTCCCCGACGAGGCCGCGACACGTCTGGTGATCGCCCCGCTCAAGGTCACCCACACCGCACGTTCCACGTCGTCGACGGCGCTGGGGTGGGCCAAGGACCTCCTCGAACACCGGGGTGCGGCCAACCGGGGCTACCGCAACAGTCTCATCGTGCTCGCCGCCGACGACAAGCGCGCCCGCGAGCTCGACGAAGCAGTCCGTGAGTTCCTCGCGTGGCGCTACGTTCACCAGAACGCCGACACCCTCGGCCTCGGTGGCCAGCAGACCAGACAGGCCCTGACCCGGATGCAGCGCCACGACACCGTCGTCGCCGATCGCCTCCTGGAGACATACATCTGGGCGATCCTGCCCACACAGGCGCCCGACGCGCCCACCTACACACTCGACACCCTCAACACCGGCGGCACCACCGACGACCTCGTCGCCCGCACCGGCACCAAGATCTCCGACAACAGTCAGCTCGCCACCACCCGGTCGTCGACGCTCATCGGGATGGACCTGTCCGGTCCCATCGCGCCGGTATGGGCATCGGGGCATGTGAGCGTCGGTGACCTGTACAACCTGTACGCCACCTACCCGTATCTCACACGGCTGCGCGACAAGACCGCCCTGACCGACGGGCTGCTCTCGGTGTACAACGACACCTCCTGGAGCGTCAACGGCTTCGCCTTCGCCTACGGCTGGGACGACACCGAGCAGGAGTACATCGACCTGCACCTGCCCACCGACGCCGCGACCCCACAACTCACCGACTCCACCCTCATCGTCAAACCCGATCTGGCACAGGCACAACGCGAACGCGAAGCCGCCCGCTACGGCCCCGGTGACGACCCCGTCGACGTACCCGGCCCCATCAAGAACACACGCAAACCGGCGGACCCGACCCAGCCGAAACCGGTGGTGACCCGCTACTGGGGCGCGATGACCCTGAACCCCGATTTCCCGGCCAAGGACTTCTCCACCGTCCAGCAGGAGATCCTGCACCACCTCGCGGCCACACCGGGCTCCTCGGTCGAGGTCCGTATCGAGATCAGCGCCACCGCACCGTCGGGCTTCGACGAGGCCTGCCAACGAACGGTCCGCGAGAACGGCAACACCCTGGGCTTCGACGATTCCGGCTTCGACATCGGCTGACGTCCACAACGTCGCCCAGACACACCATCGACTATGCGCTCGATCCCGGTTTCCGGGATCAACCGCACACTCAGCCGAATATGGAACCAAACGGTTGTCCGCTGCGTCAGACTCCCATGGATCTGAACGAGTTCATCATCAGGCACGACGGGGTTCTCAGTGCTCGGCAGGCGCGGGGGTTCCTCAGCACATCGGCTATCGGCCGACGACTGTCGTCGGGAGCGTGGGTCGCCGTCACCCAAGGGGTGTATCTCGTCGCGGGACACCACAGGTCGGACCGGGCACAAGCGCGGATCGCCGCGCTGTCCATCAGCGACGACGCCGTACTCGGCGGCCATGCGGCCGCATGGTGGCTGGGCATCGTCGATGACGTTCCGCGTAAGCATCTGGTGTTCTCCGATACGTGCGGCAGGTTCGGGAGGGCGTCACCGACGGCAGTGGTGCGTCATCGACGTCTCGACCCGTGCGATGTCACCGTCGTCGACGGTCTGTCGGTGACCGCACGCGATGTCACCGTCCTCGATGCCGCCCTCATGCTCGGAGTCTCGGTCATCGACTCCGCGCTGCTCCAAGGCTTCGTCACTCTCTCTAGCCTCGACGCCGCACACCACAGATACCCGGGCCGCCGGGGGATCGCGACGATCTCCCGGCTACTCACGCTCCTTCGCTCGGGCGCCCGATCCGAAGCCGAGCGAGTCGTCATCAGACTGTTCCGCAAAGCACGCGTGCGTGGATGGATCGCCAACTATCCGGTCGACGGCTACCTCGTCGACTTCGCGTTTCCTGATATCAAGCTGGCCGTCGAGATCGACGGCTTCGGCTGGCACCGTGACATCCAGGCGTTCCAGCACGACCGGCGACGACGCAACGCACTGGTCACGTCAGGCTGGACGGTCCTCAACTTCACCTGGGCCGATCTGCTCGAACGCCCCGACGAGACGGTCGATGCCGTCCTCTCCACACGTCGACGACTGTCAGCCGCCTGAACATGCGATCTGTCCCGGTTTCCGGGATCAACCGCACAGTCAGGCGGGAACATACTCCGACAACGCTGCGCTCACCGCCTCGCGGCCGATCGCCGCGGCGGCCTCGTAGACGACCTCGGTGAACGCTTCCCGGGACAGTCCCGGGATGGTGGCGCGCAGGAGGCAGTCGAGGGCGCGGGCCCGGCAGAACGCAGCGAGCTGACCCGCGGGGTCGTCGTTCTGGCGGCAGGTGTGGGCGGTGAACTCGGCGCGGATGCGGGCGGCGTCGAGTTCGATGCGCAGGCCCGTGGGCAGTGCACCGTGAGTTCGCCACTGCGCCAGCGTGTCCCGCACCTCGGCAAGATCGTCGACGCCGGTGCCGTCGACGACCGCCACGATCAGCAGGTTGGTGCAGGCCGCCACGTCACCCTTGTCCAGCTCGTCGACGAGCCCGGTCATCCGGCTACCGAGATGATCGATTCTGCTCACAGTTCCTCCCCGAACTGACAATTCCACACCGTGAAGTAGGGTGCGGAATTGTAAGTCTAGGGCGTGTCTCCCATATCCACTGTGCGGTATCGGCGGATCCGCTGTGCGGCTGGCAAGGCGGAGGAGAGAGCGGTAGCGGCGCTACCGTGCCGGGCGAGCGCAGCGACGGGATAGTTTGATCGACGACAACGCGGCCAGGCGTGCAGTGGGCCGTCGAGACCGTGCAAAGGGACATGGGAGACACGCCCTGGTGAGGAGCCACCGGCCCGGTCAGTCCAGGTCGTCGTGGCGGACCAACTGCCGGGCGGCCTCGGTGATGGACCCCGACAGCGACGGGTACACCGAGAACGTCTGCGCCAGATCACTCACGGTGAGCTTGTTCTGTACGGCGAGAGCGATCGGCAGGATCAACTCGGATGCGTTGGGGGCCACCGTGACTCCGCCGATGACCACGCCGGTGGCCGGGCGGCAGAAGATCTTGACGAAGCCGCGGCGCAGCCCGCTCATCTTGGCGCGCGGGTTGGTGGCCAGCGGCAGCATCACGGTTCGGGCAGGGTACTCGCCGGCGTCGATCGCCTTCTGCGACACCCCGACACTCGCGATCTCCGGACGCGTAAAGATCGCCGACGCAACGGTTTTCAGTTTGATGGGACTCACACCCTCACCGAGCGCGTGGTACATTGCGATGCGGCCCTGCATGGCGGCCACCGACGCGAGCGGGAAGAGCCCGGTGCAATCGCCGGCCGCGTACACGCCCGGCACCGACGTGCGCGAGACCCGGTCGACCGTGATGTAGCCACCGCGATCGGTTTCCACACCGGCCTCGTCCAGCCCGAGCGTCTGTGTGTTGGGCACCGAACCGACCGTCATCAGCACATGCGAGCCCACCACCTGCTGACCGTCGGCCAGATACACAGTGACCGAATCACCTTCGTGGACAACCTTGTCCGCACGGCCATGCTTGATAAGGTCGACGCCGCGTTCGGCGAGGACGTCTTCGAGGACCAGTGCGGCGTCCTCGTCCTCATGCGGCAGCACCCTGTCGCGGCTGGACACCAGCGTCACCTTGACGCCCAATTCCGTGTAAGCGTGTACGAATTCGGCGCCGGTCACACCCGAGCCGATGACGA
The DNA here is from genome assembly GCF_020438995.1 of Gordonia sp. (in: high G+C Gram-positive bacteria). Classification (GTDB taxonomy): domain Bacteria; phylum Actinomycetota; class Actinomycetes; order Mycobacteriales; family Mycobacteriaceae; genus Gordonia. The sequence continues at coordinate 17,838 of NZ_JAGQTN010000292.1, read as the reverse complement.
TCAGATGCTCGGGTAGCTCATCGAGGTCGTACAGCTGACGCCAGGTGAGGATCCGCTCGCCATCGGGCTGAGCGTCGGGCAGAATCCTGGGCGAGGCGCCGGTCGCAATCAAAATCACCTCGCCGGAATAGGTTTCGGTTGTTCCGTCGGCCAGCGTCGCGACGACGTTGTGCGAACGCACCCCGGTCTGTGTCGGTTCGAGCCGCGCCGACCCCGACACCAGCCGGACACCCTCGCTGATCAGCCGAGACCTGATGTCGGCGGACTGGGCGAAGGCCAGATCACGCACCCGCTGATGGATCTGCGACAGCGCCACCGTCGTGTGGTCGGTCTCCAGGCTGATACCGAGGTCCGCGGCCCGGCGGATCTCGGTGCGGATGCCGGTCGAGGCGATGAACGTCTTGGACGGGACACAATCCCACAGCACACAGGCGCCACCAATGCCGTCGGAATCGATCACGGTGATGTCGGCGCCGTACGCCGCCGCGGCCAGCGCCGCCTCATAGCCGGCCGGTCCCCCACCGATGATCACGATATTGGTCACGTCGTCACTCCTGTTCTGGCCGACAGCATTTCTCACCAGGACAGCGCAGACGCGGTCCGGGCCGGGCTGAGCGTCGGCCGGGCTCCGGGTACCAACTTAGTGGTCGGCACCGGGTGTCCGCGACCGAAACGGCCCGCTCAACATTCCTTCTTCAGCGAACGGTAGTGCCGGCGTCGTTCAACGGTCAGGTGCTCGACGGCATAGCCGAGCATTGTGCGTGGCATCCGGGCCGCGTACTCGTCGAGAAAGCCGATCAGAAGATCACGATCGACGCGCTTGCCCACCTCGCGCAGCATCCAGCCGGTCGCCTTCTGTAACAGGTCATCCGGGTAGTCGAGGTAGATCGGGGCGAGTTCAAGAGTCGTCGACGCATCGCCCCGATTGATGAACTCCTGCGTGGCGATGATGGCGATCCGCCGCAGCCACAGATCATTCGGTCCGCCGCCGGTGCTACGCGCGAGTTCGAACAGCAGACCACGCGGACGGTCATACAGCAATCCGCCGAGGATCGGACCCGCGGACGTATCGACGATGTCCCAGTTGTTGATACGTCCTCGATACGCCGCATCCAGGTACCAGCCGCTGATGGCCTCCCGCTCGCCGGTACCACGGCGAAAGCGTTCGGTCGCACCGATCACCGCACACAGCCGATGTTCGTGAAAGGGGGAGTCGATCAGCCTCGTGAGTTCGGTGAGCGGCAGATTCCGGAACGATCGCAGCACCTTGCGCTGGTCCGGAACGGTGACGCCGACGAACAGGTCGCCCTCCCCGTACTCGCCGGGCCCCGTCTTGAAGAAGCGGGCGCTGCTTGCCGCGCGTTCGGGTGAAGCGATCCGGGACAGCGCGTCCATGACGGCCTGCGCGGTCTGTTCGGGAGCCTGCACCGTCGATGGGGACACAGCCACGACTGTAGATCGTCCCGCAAACCGAACAGGGGCATACGGCCCGGATCACAGTCCTTATCCGACACGTATCCGGCACGGGCCACTAGGATTGGTCGGCGGACCATCGTTGCGTGGTCCGAGGCAGGACGAGGAGCCGGACCCTGGGTGTCGTCAGGGCGCGGGCGGAGAGGACGACGTGCCGACTTACGCGGCGTATGGGTCGAATATGCACCCCGAGCAGATGGCCGAACGGGCACCACATTCGCCCATGTCGGGGACGGGCTGGCTCAACGGCTGGCGGCTCACCTTCGCCGGCGGCGACATCGGCTGGGAGGGTGCCCTCGCGACGGTTGCCGAGGATCGGGACAATCCGGACGCGCGGGTGTTCGTCGTGCTCTACGACGTGACCGGAGAGGACGAGGAGACCCTCGACCGCTGGGAGGGTTCCGAACTCGGGATCCACCGCAAGGTCCGGGCCCGCATCGACACCGCCGACGGACCGGTCCTGGCATGGCTGTACGTCATGGACGCCTTCGAGGGCGGCCTGCCGTCGGCGCGGTATCTCGGCGTGATGGCCGAGGCTGCGGAGATCGCGGGAGCTCCCGCCGACTACGTCCAGAACCTGCGGCTGCGCGAATCACGCAACGTGGGTCCCGGTTCCGGCGAACTCTAGGTTCACACCCCCAGGACGACGCCCGCGAGCGCCCGCACCCCGACGTCGAGCGCGCGCTCGTCGATGCGGAAGTTGGGGCTGTGCAGGTCGACCTGCGGGCCGAGTCCGTCCCACACCCCGAGACGGCCCATCGCGCCGGGCACGTGTTCGAGGTACCAGGAAAAGTCCTCGCCACCGGGAGACTGCGGGGTGTCGGCAACGGCATTCGGGCCCACAGCGCTGACCGCCGTCGACAACGTGGCGATAGCCACCTCGTCGTTGACGACCGGCGGCACACCCCGGAAGTAGTTGAGGTCGTACTGCACCCCGAGCGGAGCGACCAGCTCGCCGATGATACTGCGCACCAACGGTTCCAGTTCCACCCAGATCTCACGCTCCCCGGTACGGACGGTACCGCGCAGACGGCCCTCCTGCGGAATGGCGTTCGGAGCACTGCCCGAATGCACCGACCCCCACGCCATCACGGTCCCCGACCGCGGATCCACCCGCCGCGACAGCACGCCGGGCAGCCCGGTGATGACGGTCCCGATGGCGTAGATCAGGTCGGCGGTCAGGTGCGGCCGGGACGTGTGCCCGCCCTTGGAGTGGAAGGTGATGTCGACGTGGTCGGCGGCCGAGGTCAGCGCTCCGGCCCGCAGACCCACCGACCCGACGGGCAGCCGCGGATCGCAGTGCAGGGCGAAGATCCGGCTCACCCCGGCCAGCACGCCGGCGTCGATCGCGTCGAGCGCACCGCCCGGCATCACCTCCTCTGCGGCCTGGAAGATCAGCCGCACCCCGACCGGCAGGTCGTCGACACCGGCCAGCAACGCACCGGTGGCCAGCAGCATCGCCGTGTGCGCATCGTGCCCGCACGCATGGGAGACGGCGTCGACGGTGGAACTGAACGGCAGACCGGTGTGTTCGGTGATCGGCAACGCATCCATGTCGGCGCGCAACGCGATCCTCGTGTCGGACTCGGGCCCCAGATCGCACACCGCACCGGTCCCGAGCGGCAGGCGCCGCGGCTTCAGGCCGAGAGCGGACAGCTCGGCCATCACCAGATCTGTGGTGACCACCTCCTGCCGCGACAACTCGGGGTGGGCATGGATCTGCCGCCGCCAGGCGACCAGCTTCTCGCGGTTGGCGGCGAGCCAACCGTCGATCACCGCCGAGCCGGATGGCCCGGTCACAACACTGTCGCCGGCGTGACCACCGCCAGGTCGGCGAGCAGCGGTGCACGCAGCCCCTTCTTGATCACCCCGATGTTGGGTCCGGCGATGTGCTGCCGCTCGGCGGCCACCGCACGTGCCCGCTCCAGCAACTGATCGACGGGCACGGCCTCGCCGACGATCCCGGCCGCGGCCGCATCGTGGGCGCCGTAGCGGCGGCTGGTCAGCATCGCCTCGGTGGCGGCGGCGTCGCTGAGCCTCGTGCGCACCAGCGCGGCCATGCCCCGGGTGAACGGCATCGACAACGCGGCCTCGGGCAGTGACCAGAAGCCACGGTCGTCGCGCATGACGCTGACATCGGCGCACAACGCGAGCATCGCTCCGGCACCGAAGGCGTGGCCGTTGATCGCCGCGACGGTGTGCACCGGCAGCGTCAGCAGCTTGGCGTACAGGGCATGCACCGCGTCGAGGTAGGCCGGCAGCTGCGCGTAGTTGGCGGCGACGTAGTCGGTGTCCAGGCCGTTGGTGAAGTACTTGCCGGTCGCGGTGATCACCAGGCCCTTCGCGTTGGCGGCGGCCTCGTCGAGTAGACCGGTCACGGTCTCGATCCACTCGAGGCCGAACCGGTTCTCGGGGTTGTCCGGGTCGAGTTCGACCCCCTCGGTGCCGAGGTAGAGCTCGTAGATGTCGCCGTCGGCGTTCAGAAAAGGCATGCACAGACAATATCGCCCGGCACGCGCCGTGCCCGTGCGACTCCCGCCCGAACGTGAAGTTGCACGTTCACCGGCATGGGCGATGCCTGTCCGCGGGTCGGCAGACATAATCGGGACATGACAACCGGCGGACCAGCAGATCAGCACGGCAACGGATACCCGGCGTTCCAGGGTGACCAGTCACCGTATTACGGGCAACAGAGCGACGGCTATCAGCAGGGGTTTCCCGGGAGCGGCTATTCCGGTGGGGGCTATCCGGCGCCGGAACGGTCACCCTGGGCGTCGCCGGTTGTACTGGTGGCGGCGGCCGCCGGTGTCCTGCTGGTGGTCGGCGGAATCCTGGCCGCGGTCCTGCTCATTCCGTCCGGCGACGACGACGATCCCGTCGCGACTCCCGGCACGAGTATCACCACCCACACCGTCACGTCGTCGCAGGACGGCCAGTCCACGCAGCCGGTCGGCACACAGACGGTGACCCTCACCCCGCCGCCCGGCACGACCACGACGGTCACCGATCGCCCGTCGCCGACCGTTCCCGGCGCCGACTGGCAGGGTTTCGCCGACGGACCGCGCTGCGATGCCGCGGACGATCCCGCGATCGCCATCCTGCGCACCAACCGCTCTCGGGTGATCATCTGCCGGGTCGGTGAGGCAGGCGGCTTGTACTACAAGGGCGTTGCCGACGGAAACCTCAAGCACATCGACTTCCCCACGCAGGAAGGCAAATACTTCATCGCACGATCGGGATCGTACGAGTACTTCGTCACCCCGTCAGGGCTGGTGATCCGCCAGGACGGCACCACCATCGCCGACGAACCCGCCATCGCCTACTGGTCGAAGTAGCCGTCGCGTAAACATGGCACGTCAACCGATACTCGACGCCGTCAGCCTCGACGTCGTGCGCAGCGGCCGCCTGCTGCTCGACGACGTCAGCATGCGGGTACTGCCCGGCGAGCACTGGGCATTGCTCGGCCCGAACGGCGCGGGCAAGTCGACGCTGATGACGATGCTGGGCGCGCGCGGATTCCCCACCCGTGGAACCGTCGACGTGCTCGGCCACCGGCTCGGCCGGGTCGACATGCGCGCCTTGCGCACCCACATCGGGCACGTCGATCCGCGCTGGCGTATCGACATTCCGTTGTCGGCGCACCAGGTGGTGCTCACCGGCCTGACCAACACCCCCGAACTCGACAATCGGCACAACTACACCGATGCCGAACACGCCCACGCGGATGCGCTGCTGGCGATGCTGGGAATGACCGAGCGCCGGGACTCGTTGTGGCCGTTCATGAGTCAAGGTGAACGGGGACGCACCCTGATCGCCCGGGCGTTGATGCCGCAACCCCCACTGCTACTGCTCGACGAACCGGCCACCGGCCTCGACCTGGCCGCCCGCGAGAAGCTGCTCGCCGGCATCGACTTGCTGCGCGCCGAAGTACCCACGCTCGCAACGGTTCTGGTGACCCACCACCTGGAGGATCTGCCCGCCAGCACCAGCCACGCCCTGCTGTTGCGCGACGGAAAGACCGTCGCCGCAGGCACCGTCGATGAGGCACTCACGTCCGCGACCATCAGCACCTGCTTCGACCACCCCGTCGATGTGCGCCGGACGGCCGGCCGCTGGTCCGCGGTGGCCGTGTAGCCGAACTACCGCCCGAGCAGGCGCCCGACGTTCCTGGCCAGCCGAGCCGGCAGACGTGTCGCGATGGCGGTCGCACCCGTGGTGCGGCGTGGCCGCGGGACGAGCTCACCCGCACAGTTCGGGCAGGTGCCCACACGTTGCGCGCACTCGTCGCAATAGGTGCATTCATAAGAGCAGATCCACGCTGCTCCGGCCGGTTCCAGTGCTGCGGAACATAGTTCGCAGGCAGCTTTCATCGACAGCATCAGCCCACCTTGTAGTTGCCGAGCGCCTTGGCGACCAATGTCCCCGAGACAATGCGGATTTCGGCCTCGCACGAGGTGAGGGACTGGCCGCCGGACGGTGAACCGATATCGGAAGTTTTCACATACATAGTGAATGTCACATGCATCTTGTATGTCAAGGTACATTCGAGGGCGTGCCACCAGATGTACCCGGACCGACACTCCGGCAAACCCGGGCCCTCGCGACCCGCCGGCGCCTCCTCGATGTCGCGACCCGCTTGTTCTGCGACGACGGGTTCTCGTCGGTCACCACCACCGGCCTGTGCGCGGCTGCGGGCGTGACCCGCGGCGCCCTCTACCACCACTTCGCCAACATGACCGAGGTCATGGAGGCGGTGTTCGGCGACATCGAGGGCCAACTGGTCGACTGCGTCGTCGCCGGACTGTCCGGCGTCGAACCGGCCCGGGCTCAGCTCACCGCACTCGGACCCGTCATCCTCGACGCCCTCGCCGCCGACGATCGCACCACCCGGATCGTGTTCGTCGAAGCGCCGTCCGCCTTGGGCTGGTCACGCTGGCGCTCCCTCGACGGCGGCCGATCACTGACCCTGATCGCCGACATCCTCCGGCGGTGCGCCGACGACGGCGATCTCCGCGACGACGTCGACCCACTCCTGTCCGCCCAGCTACTCCTGGGTGCACTCAACGAAGCAGGCATGTACATCGGAACCCACCACACCACCCACGCCCCCATCGCCCACCAACTCACCATCCTGACTGAAGGCCTCCTTCACCAATAGCCTTCCCGCTCAACGCTTTCCTTGCGCACCAAACGGATCCGCTCAGCGGTGAAAGAAACGGTTGCGCGGGAAGTCAGCGGGGGCCGTATTGGCGGTCGCCGGCGTCGCCCAGGCCGGGGACGATGTAGTAGGCGTCGTTGAGGCCTTCGTCCACTGCGGCGACTACCAGGCGTAACGGGTGGCCGGAGTTTTGCAGGGCGGTGACGCCTTCGGGGGCTGCTACTACGCAGACGGCGGTGATGTTCTGGGCGCCTCGTTCGACCAGCAGGTCGATGGCGTGCAGCATCGAGCCGCCGGTGGCGAGCATCGGGTCGAGTACGAACACCGGGATGTCCGACAGGTCGTCGGGCAGTGATGCCAGATACGGGACCGGTTTGGCCGTCGACTCGTCGCGGGCGATGCCGATGAATCCGAGATTGGCCTCGGGCACCATCGCATGAGCCTGATCGACCATCCCGAGCCCGGCCCGCAGCACCGGGACGAACAGCGGCGGAGCGCTGAGCCGCCGGCCCGTGCACGCGGTGACCGGCGTCTCGATCGGCAGGTCCTCAACCGGTGCCGACGCCAGCGCCTCGTAGACCAGCATCTTCGTCAACGCCGACAACGCCTGCCGGAACTCGGCATTGGTGGTGCGCTTATCACGCAAGGTGGTCAGCCGGACGGCCGCGAGCGGGTGACTGACGATCTGCAGATCCATGGGCATCACCTTAGTTCGGACAACACCGCTCCGCGTGGGGGAACACGAACTATTCATCGAACAAAAATTCGATGGAACCAAACGGGCTTCCGCTGCGTCAGACTCCCATGACGAACACCCAGGTTCAGGCCGACCCGGCCGCGATCAGCCGCTTCGCCCAGCAACAGAGCACCATCGCCGGCGAGATCCGCAGCTCCGCTACCAGCACAGACTCGGCTGCGGCCGAACTCGCGCCCACGTTCGGCATCATCGGCGCCGACTTCCTCACCGTCCTCACTGGAGTGCTCGACGCCAAGTCGACGGAGGTCACCGCGATCGCCGACAAACACGCGACGATCGGCAGCCAGTCGGGGACTGCGGCCGGCACCTATGTCACCACCGACAACAGCGCCGCGCAGACGGTGACGACCAGCGACAAGGCCTCCTCCCACGGCTCCACACCTGACAAGGTCACCTCACACGGGGCCACTCCCGACGGGACATCCCCGTCGACCACCACGACATCGACCACCACGACATCCCCCACTGGAACGACAACGACGACGACCGTCACGACCACCAAGGCCGGCGGCGCCGACAAGGAGCTGTCCCTGCGATGATCAACCTGCTGATCGCACCCCTGCACACACTCGTCGATGCCCTCGGCACCGGCGTGCTGCCCGCGGACAATCCGGTCGCGAGGCTGCGCACCACCGCACAGAATCTCGCCGAAGCGGAGAAGAACTCGGCTGCCGCGACGACGACCGTCCTCAAGTCGTGGTCGGGTGACGGCGCCCGGAACATGGCCACTCAGATCAAGGCCACCAGCACCGCCGCAACGACTTTCACCACCGACACCGACTCCATCGTTACCATCGTCGACGATGCCGCAGGCAAGATCGCCACCGCCGCAAAGCAACTCGACGCACTTGTCGACTCCTTCGGCCGCACGGCGTCGACGCTCGGCGGCAACGCCCTGACGGTCGGTGGGCTCACACTGCTGGTGCCCGTCGCGATCGATCACGTCAACCGCGGCATCCAGATCGTCGAAAAGACGCGCACGCAACTGGAATCCGATTCAGCCCGGCTGTGGGCGCTCAGCCGCACAACCACCGAATCCGCCGAAACCCGGACGGGCAGCACACCCACAACCACCCAGACCGCGATCACACCGGCCCGGAACACGACCACACCCGTCACCACCAACACCCCGACGACACCGACGACACCGACGACACCGACGACGCTGGCAACAACGACGACACCGACGACACCGACGACCGGAACGAACCGTCGGACACCCACGACGACGGCCTCGCAGGACACCCCGACCATCGCGACCGCCGCCCACACCCGCGCCACCGGGTCGGGCATCCCGATCACCCTCCCCGACGGCTCCGTCGCCTACGCACCCAACCAGAAGGCCGCGACCGCCGTCACCGCCGCACTCGGCCGGCAGGGCACCCCGTACGTGTGGGGCGGAACCAGCACGGCCGGATTCGACTGCAGCGGCTTCACCCAGTGGGCCTACCGGCAGGCGGGTGTCGAACTGCCCCGCCTCGCACAGGACCAGGACACCGCCGGCAGGCAGATCTCGCAGGCAGAGCTACAGCCCGGCGACCTGGCCGTCTGGTCCGGCCACGTCGCCATGTACATCGGCAACGGCCAGCTCGTCGAAACCGGCGGCGATCCCGTCGGTGTGACCCCGCTGCGCACCACCAACGCGGGCCAGACCTTCGAGGGCTTCTATCGTGTCACCTGAAAATGCGGGTCGTGACCTACCATGGTGACGCGCTGCCCACCTCTAGCGTTAGGCTTTCTGCTCATGGCCGGAGACATCGTCCCCATCGAACTCGGATTGACCAACGGAAACGTCTTCACCCTCTGGGCGCCACGCTGGCGCGAGGGTGACGACGAGTGGGAAGCCTTCCTCGGGCTCGAGGAGGATCTGTACGGGCTGCCCGGCGTCGCCGAACTGGCGGCGTTCATCAGGTCCGGCGCCGAGAACGACCTCGAGGACCACCCCACCTGGGAAACCCTCAAGCAGGTGTCCGCCGACGAGCTGCTGCCCGACGACCGGCACACCTACGACCTCGTCGGCGTGCCCGAACTCGCCGCCGAAGACCCCACCCCCGAGGTCATCGCCGAGCTCGAGGACGCACTCGAGATCGTCCGCATCCTCGGTGAGGTGTGCGAGCTGAACGTCGTCACCAAGTTCTTCAACGGCAACCCCATCCTGGGCGCGGTCACCACCGGTACCCGCAACTTCGTCGGCCGCGACGGCGTCGACCTGTGGGTGCGGATCGGCCGGCTCATCGCCAAGCACTGGGACGACGTCGTCGACGCCATCGACGGCGTGCTCACCAAGCCGCCCGTCGACCCCGGAGCGGTCGCGGTCGCCGAGGCCGAGCTCGAAGCCGCCGCCTCCGCCGAGGACGAGGACGAACCGGTCGATGACGAACTCGAGCGGGTTGAAAGCGGCGCCGACGACGATGACGCCGCCGAGGACGACGCCGACGATTACGACGACGACAGCCTGTGGGCGCAGGTCGGCATCGACCCCATCCGGATCGTCACCGGCAACGACGAGTACCTGACGTTGCGCTGCTATCTCGGCGACGATCCGGTGTTCCTCGGCGCCGACGGCAAGATTTTCGTGTTCACCTCACCGCGGGTGCTGAGCAAGTTTCTCGCCGACAGCAACGACCACGACCTGCTCGACGTGACCACCTTCGACCGTGTTCGGGTGGAGGCCACCGACGGCTCCCTGGAGTTCGACGTCATCGACGAGAACGTGTACGTGCTCACCGGCCTGGCCACCGACATCGCCGACGGCCCCCGCCGCATCGACCGCAACCAGCTCGACCTCGCCGTCGAACTCTTCACCGACGCAGCCGATTTCGGCGACGACGATACTGTCAGCGAGGCGCTGGGTTCGTCCACGCCGCTCGGTTGGTTCGTCGACTACGCCATCAATCCCGACCCCAAGCGGCTCGCACCCTCGGGTCCGTTCGACAACGAGTCGGAGGCGTGGCGGGCTCTCGAGCACGACTTCGAGGCCCGGCTCATCAAGAAGAACTGAGTCTCAGCCGAGGAGGACGGCGTATCCGGGTTTGATGACCTCGTCGATGATCCGGATACGTTCGTCGAAATGCAGGAACGCCGACTTCATCGCGTTGACGGTGAAGCGCTCCAGATCGGCCCAGCCGTAACCGAAGTGGTCGACAAGGACCTTGAACTCGTTGCTCATGCTGGTGTCGCTCATCAGCCGGTTGTCGGTGTTGACGGTGACCCGGAAACGCAGGCGCGCAAGGATATTGAACGGATGCTCGGCCAATGACGGTACCGCGCCGGTCTGTACGTTGGAGCTCGGGCACAACTCCAGCGGAATCCGTTTGTCGCGCACCGTCGCCGCAATGTCCCCGAGCACCGCACCGTCGAAGGAGTGCGCCGCCGGGGTGAGGCCCGGTGGCAGCGTGATGTCGTCGATGACGCGGACGCCGTGGCCGAGCCGGTCGCACCCGCAGTGGGCCAGCGCCTCGTGGATCGACGGCAGCCCGAAGGCCTCACCGGCGTGGATCGTGAACCGGGCGTTATTGGCACGCATGTACTCGAATGCGTCGAGGTGCCGCGTCGGCGGATTGCCGGCCTCCGCGCCGGCGATGTCGAAGCCGACGACGCCGCGTCCGGCGAATCGCACGGCCAGTTCGGCGATCTCGCGCGAGCGCGCGGCGTGGCGCATCGCGGTGACCAGGCAACGCACGACGATCGGCCGACCCTGTCCGGCCGCGTCCACCTCGCCCTTGGCGAAGCCGGCCAGCACCGACTCCACCACCTCGTCGAGGGTCAGCCCACTCTCCAGATGCTGCTCGGGTGCGAACCGGACCTCCGCGTACACGACGCCGTCTGCCGCCAGGTCTTCGACGCATTCGCGCGCGACCCGTTCGAGGGAGGAAGCGGTCTGCATGACCGCCACCGTGTGCGCGAACGTCTCCAGATACCGTTCGAGCGAACCGCTGTCGGCGGCCTCCCGGAACCACGTCGCCAGCGACTCCGCGTCGTCGGCGGGCAGTTCGGTGTAGCCGCAGTCGCTGGCCAGCTCCAGGACCGTCGCGGGCCGCAACCCGCCGTCGAGGTGATCGTGCAGAAGCGCTTTGGGGGCGAGGGCGAGATTCTGAGGATCGAGTGGTCGGGGCGTCATCTCTCAGACGGTAACGCGATCGAGCACCAGCGGCCGGGTGAGCGGGCGAGAATCCCGATCCGCACCGACCACCATGGGGCCGATCACGGCCGCACCCTCGAGCGCGGCGACGGCCCCGGCGATAGCCTCGGGCGTCCGGGTGTGCAGGCTGTACAGGGGTGTTCCCGCGACCACCGCGTCGCCGGGTTTGGCGTGCAGCACCACGCCGGCCTCGGCCTGTACCGCGGCGCCCGGCACGGCCCGGCCCGCACCCAGGCGCCAGGCCGCCACCCCCACCGCATGTGCGTCCAGGCTCGTCAGCACACCCGACGACGCTGCCCGCACCACCTCCACGTGTGGGGCGACCGGCAGCGGGGCATCCGGGTCGCCGCCCTGTGCGGCGATCATCGACCGCCAGGTATCCATCGCCCTGCCGTCGGCCAGGTGGGCGGCGGGGTCGGCGTCGGGCAGCCCGGCGGCGACCAGCATCTCCCGCGCCAGTGCGAGGGTGAGTTCGACGACGTCGGCCGGGCCGCCCCCGGCGAGCACCTCCAGAGACTCGGCCACCTCCACCGCGTTGCCCGCGGTCAGGCCCAGTGGCGTGGACATGTCGGTGAGCAGGGCCGTGGTCCGCACCCCGGCGGCGGTGCCGAGTGAGACCATCGTCTCAGCCAGCCGCCGCGCGTCGTCGGACGACGAAAGGAACGCGCCGGAACCGGTTTTCACGTCCAGTACGAGCGCACCGGTTCCCTCGGCGATCTTCTTGCTCATGATCGAACTGGCGAGCAGCGGTATCGATTCGACGGTCCCGGTGACATCACGCAGCGCGTACATCTTGCGGTCGGCCGGCGCGAGATCGGCACCCGCCGCGCAGATCACGGCGCCGACCGACTCCAGCTGCGAATGCATCTGCGCCGTCGTGAGATCCGCCCGCCAGCCGCTGATCGATTCCAGTTTGTCGAGGGTTCCCCCGGTGTGCCCGAGGCCGCGCCCGGACAGTTGCGGTACGGCCACCCCGAACGACGCGACGAGCGGCGCCAGCGGCAGGGTGATCTTGTCGCCCACCCCACCCGTCGAATGCTTGTCGACGGTCGCGACCGGCCTGCCCGCGCGCCGCAGGCCGCCGAAGTCCATCCGCGTGCCGCTGTCGATCATCGACCGCGTCCAGGTGACGATCTCCCGATCGGTCATCCCGCGCAGGTAGATTGCCATCAACAGCGCCGACATCTGCTCGTCGGCGACGCCATCGGCACGGGTGTACCGGTCGATGGTCCAGGTGATCTGCTCGTCGGTCAGCTCGCGGCCGTCGCGTTTGTCCGCGATGACCGACACCGCGTCGATGACCGGCGTCACCGGGTGATCCGATCCAGGTCCGCCGGCCCGAACGCGTCGGGCAGCAACTCGCCGAGGGTGCGCGGGGCGTCGGCGTGGTCGACCAGCAGATCGGGCCCGCCGTGTTCCAGGAGCACCTGCCGGCACCGGCCGCACGGCATCAGTGGCGACCCGTCGGCGTCACAGACCGCGACGGCCCGCAGCCGCCCACCGCCGGTGGCCACCAGCTGAGCCACCAGTGTCACCTCGGCGCAGATCGTGAGTCCGTATGAGACATTCTCCACATTGCATCCGAACACCACACGACCGTCGTCGGTGATCGCGGCAGCACCCACCGGGTATCTCGAATACGGTGCGTAAGCCTTGTCGATCATCATCCTTGCGTTGTCGCGCAACGTCTTCCACTCGGCAGTACCGACCATCACAACCTCCTCGACATCACTTCGCGGACCGGATGTGACCAGCCCGACGTCATAGATGACATTGGTAAGGCAAACCTAATTCGAGTTATCTTGTCTCTCAAATGTGTTCGGGTAATTAAACGATGGCCTCAGCATAGGTTTAAAGTCTCATGCATGGGTCGCCCGCAGCTTCGTGAGCAGTCGGCCCAGCCAATCCATCGACGGTGTTGGAGGCCAACTTTCCGATGAGCACGCCGACCGAGGTAGCACCAGATCCGGTGCGTAAGCGTTCCCTCTACCGAGGCGATCCAGGCATGTGGTCCTGGGTGTTGCACCGTATTACCGGTGTCACTATTTTCTTCTTCCTGTTCGTCCACGTTCTCGATACCGCGGTCATCCGTATCGACCCGAACAAGTATTCGGAGATCATCGAGACGTACAAGACCCCGATCATCGGCCTGATGGAGATCGGCCTGGTCGCGTGTGTCCTGTTCCACGCGCTCAACGGCCTGCGGTTGATCCTGGTCGACTTCTGGGCCAAGGGACCCAAGTACCAGCGGCAGATGCTGTGGGGCATTCTCGGCCTGTTCGTCGTGCTGTTCGGCGCGATGACTGTCCGGCTCCTGCAGATCCTGATCCAGCACTCGCTCTAGGAGCCGACGGACATGACCACTTCAGCAAGCCCGAAACTGGCCAAGACGCTCGAAAAAGAACACGTCCGGCCGGCCAGCCTCGACAACCCGCGCTCCCCGCGCAAGCCCAAGGGCGGCAACTTCGAGAAGAACGCATGGATGTTCATGCGCTTCTCCGGCCTGGCGCTGATCATCCTCACTTTCGGTCACATGTTCATCATGCTGGCGTGGGAGGACGGCGTGCACCGCATCGACGCCTCGTACGTCGCCGAGCGGTGGGACTCACCCTTCTGGCAGATCTGGGATCTGACCATGCTGTGGCTGGCCCAGCTGCACGGTGGTAACGGTGTGCGCACCGTGATCGCCGACTACACCCGTAAGGACTCGACCCGCTTCTGGCTCAATGTCCTGCTGGCCCTGTCGATGCTGCTCGTGCTGGTTCTCGGCACGTACGCCCTTCTCACCTTCGACGTCGCCAGCGTCGACTGACCCTGCGCGTCGGACAAAGGAGACCAAGACTTATGCAGGAACACCGCTACGACGTGCTCATCGTCGGCGCCGGCGGAGCCGGGATGCGTGCGGCCATCGAAGCCGCTCCCCGGGCGCGCACGGCAGTGCTCACCAAGCTCTACCCCACCCGCTCCCACACCGGCGCGGCGCAGGGCGGCATGTGCGCCGCGCTTGCCAACGTCGAGGAGGACAACTGGGAGTGGCACACCTTCGACACCGTCAAGGGCGGCGACTACATCGTCGACCAGGACGCCGCCGAGATCATGGCCAAGGAGGCCATCGACGCGGTGCTCGACCTGGAGAAGATGGGTCTGCCGTTCAACCGCACCCCCGAGGGCCGCATCGATCAGCGCCGCTTCGGCGGACACACCCGCGACCACGGCAAGGCGCCCGTGCGACGGGCCTGTTACGCCGCCGACCGTACCGGCCACATGATCCTGCAGACGCTTTATCAGAACTGCGTCAAGCACGACGTCGAGTTCTTCAACGAGTTCTACGCCCTCGACCTGTGCCTGTCGGAGAACGAGGACGGCGAACTGACCGCCACCGGCATCGTCGCCTACGAGCTGGCCACCGGTGAGATCCACGTCTTCCACGCCAAGTCGATCGTCTTCGCCACCGGCGGTTCGGGACGCATGTACAAGACCACGTCGAATGCGCACACGCTGACCGGCGACGGCATGGGCATCATCTTCCGCAAGGGACTTCCCCTGGAAGACATGGAGTTCCACCAGTTCCATCCGACAGGTCTGGCCGGCCTGGGCATCCTCATCTCCGAGGCGGTCCGCGGTGAGGGCGGCATCCTGCGCAACGTGGACGGCGAGCGGTTCATGGAACGCTACGCCCCCACCATCAAGGACCTCGCGCCCCGCGACATCGTCGCCCGCTCGATGGTGCTGGAAGTTCTCGAAGGCCGCGGCGCGGGCCCCAACAAGGACTACGTCTACATCGACGTGACACACCTCGGCGAAGACGTCCTGAACGAGAAGCTGCCCGACATCACCGAGTTCGCGCGCACCTACCTCGGCGTCGACCCGGTCACCGAGTACGTCCCCGTGTACCCGACCTGCCACTACGTCATGGGCGGTATCCCGACCAAGATCAACGGCCAGGTCCTGCGGAACAACGACGAGGTGGTCCACGGACTCTTCGCCGCGGGCGAATGCGCCTGCGTGTCGGTGCACGGCGCCAACCGCCTCGGCACCAACTCGCTGCTCGACATCAACGTCTTCGGCCGTCGTGCCGGTATCGCGGCCGCCGAATACGCCGCCACCGCCGAGTTCGTCCCGCTGCCCGAGGCCCCGACGGCCATGGTCGACGAGTGGCTCGCCGGAGTGCTCTCCGAGCACGGCAACGAGCGTGTCGCCGACATCCGCAGGGAACTGCAGCAACTGATGGACGACAACGCATCGGTGTTCCGTACCGAGGAGACCCTCACCCGAGCACTCGAGGGTGTGCGTGCGCTCAAACAGCGCTACGAGCATGTCCGCGTGCACGACAAGGGCAAGCGCTTCAACTCCGACCTCCTCGAAGCCGTCGAGCTCGGCTTCCTCCTGGAAATGGCCGAGGTCACCGTCGTCGGTGCGCTCAATCGCAAGGAATCGCGCGGCGGTCACGCCCGCGAGGACTACCCGAAGCGCGATGACGTGAACTACATGGTGCACACGATGGCGTACAAGAAGGGCACCGACCTCACCTCCGACATCGAGTTGGGCTACAAGCCGGTGGTTCAGACTCGCTACGAGCCGATGGAGCGTAAGTACTGATGACCGCAATCCTGGACAACCCCGCCGCGCGCTCCGACGAGCCGCCGCTGCCCCCGGTGCCGGCCGAAGCGACCATGATCACGCTGAAGATCTACCGCTTCAACCCGGAGAACCCCGACGCCCAGGGCTTCGAGAGCTTCCGTGTCCCGGCGCTGCCGACCGACCGGTTGCTGAACCTGCTGCTCTACGTGAAGGGCTACCTCGACGGCACCCTGACCTTCCGCCGCAGTTGTGCACACGGCGTGTGCGGTTCGGACGCGATGCGCGTCAACGGCGTCAACCGGCTGGCCTGCAAACTGCTGATGAAGGACTTCCTGCCCAAGGACTCGTCCAAAGAACTGACGATCACCGTCGAACCCATCAAGGGCCTACCGGTGGAAAAAGATCTCGTCGTCGACATGGAGCCGTTCTTCGACGCGTACCGGGCGATCAAGCCGTTCCTGATCACCTCGGGCAACGAGCCGACGTACGAACGCATCCAGAGCCAGACCGACCGCGCACGTTTCGACGACACCACCAAGTGCATCCTGTGTGCGTGCTGCACCACCAGTTGCCCGATCTTCTGGAACGAGGGCAGCTACTTCGGTCCGGCCGCCATCGTCAACGCGCACCGGTTCATCTTCGACAGCCGCGACGAGGCCGCCGTCGAGCGGCTGGACATCCTCAACGATGTCGACGGCGTGTGGCGCTGCCGTACCACTTTCAACTGCACCGACGCCTGCCCGCGCGGTATCCAGGTGACCCAGGCCATCTCCGAGGTCAAGCGCGCCCTGATGTTCTCGCGCTGACCCACATCGCTTCAGCCCCAGTGCGGCCCGCGGACCGAAACGTCCACGGGCCGTTCTGTTTTCGGCATCCGCGTGGAAATGCTTTCAGTTGCCGAGTTCGGCCGGCACCACGCTCAGCGGGAGCGGTTGTTCCACCGTGAATGTGTCGTCGCCGATGACGTGCGCCGTCTCCCGGTATTCGCCGTCGGCGAGTTCCCAGGCCAGTATCGACGGCTCGCCGGGATCGACAACCCAATAGTGTGGGCAGCCTGCGCGCCGGAGACGATCCTTCTTGAGCAGCAGATCGAAACTGCGCGTCGACGGTGAGAGCACCTCGATGGCCAGCAGCGGCGCCGACGGCAGGTCCCGTTCGGTGGTGGCCGAGCGGGACGCGACCAGCAGATCGGGCTGCATCACGGTGTCGTCGGAGAGCGCGACGTCGAACGGCGCCAACAGTACTTCAAGGTCCGCCGGGCAAGACTGCCGCAAAGCGAGGTACAGGTTTCCGACGGCCCGCTGGTGCACGCGCCGGGGTGCCGGACTCACGATGAGTATTCCGTCGATGAGTTCGTACCGGTACCCGTCATCGGGCATCGCATCGAGATCATCGCGCGTCAGATCCCGTCCTCGTGGTAACCCCAACGCTTCGGTCGGCATAGCAGTCATGGTAATTCTCCTCCCAGGTCACGACTACCAGTATCGGCCCGCAACGGCTGATTTTCGGAGACCACTTACCCGGCTGTGGACAACTCGCACAGCTCCGGCGACTCAGCGCCGCACAAGACCCCCGACAACCGCGCCGACAGCTGCCCCCGCCGCCAATGCACCGGCGATCACCGACGGCCGCGGCGTCGGGCTGACCGTATACGTCGGCGAAACGACGACGGTTCGTTGCTCGTCCTCTTCGGTCGGCGGCTCGATCTGGTCGACCACCTGGTATGCC
>NZ_JAGQTN010000291.1 GCF_020438995.1 Gordonia sp. (in: high G+C Gram-positive bacteria) | reverse complement strand
CCGGTGATGTCGGTGAGCAGGTGTCGCAGCGCCCGATCGGTGACCCACGGGTTCGGTGGGGCGTCGACGCCTGTTCCCGGCTCGCCCTTGGTCGCCAGCCGGTCGATCTCGGCGAACGCGATTTCCAGTTCGTACAGCGCCGATTCGCGGCCCTCGTCGGCGCGCGGCGCCTGCGAGGTGGTGCCGACGAAACGCCCCGAGAACAGGTACGACAGCGCGGGATGGCGCTGCCAATACGTCAGCATCGACACCAGCAGGTCCGGACGGCGCAGCATCGGCGAGTCGGCGGGGGTCGGGCCGCCGAGGGTGATGTGGTTGCCGCCGCCGGTGCCGCCGTGGCTGCCGTCGAGGTCGAAGCTCTCGGTACCGAGTTTCACGTGCCGGGCATGCTCGTAGAGCGACTCGAGCAGGTCGGACTGTTCGGCGAAACTGGTGGTCGGCTGGATGTTGACCTCGATGACGCCGGGGTCGGGGGTGACGGTCAGCGTGGTCAGGCGGGCGTCGCCGGGCGGGCCGTAGCCCTCGACGACCACCGGCGTCTTCGCGGCCGCCGCGGCGTCCTCGAGCATCCCGATCACCGCCAGGTACTCCTCCAGGTACGACGTCGGTGGCAGGAACACGTGCAGCACATCACCACGTACCTGCGCGACGAGCGCGGTGCGCGGCAGGAACTGGCTCGGGTCGGTGCGCTTCACGATGTGCCCGACGGTGCCGCTCACATCGTCGGGCAGATCCGGCCGGCGCACCGACGGATCGGACTCGAAGACGGTGGGGGCCGGTCCCCAGGACAGCGAGTCGAGCGGCAGGCGCAGGCCGGCCGGCGATGTTCCCGGGGTCAGGACGATCCGGCCGCGGCGCATCGTCCACTTCGCCGACTGCCATGCCGTGCCGTCGTCGGACCTGTTGAGCGGCAACACATACGCCGTGGGTACGGTGACCGCTTCATCGAGCCTGGCCAGCAGTGACTGCCTGGCCTTCACCGAGTCGGCGGTCGGATCGAGGTCGTCGGCCTCCTCGTCGGGTTCTTCGATGTCGACGGCTGCCTCGGCGAGGGCGACGGTGAGTTGGGTGACGAGAGTGGGATCGCTCGCCGGGTCACCGGGCGGGAGCGCGGCCAGCTCGCGCATCCGCGCCAGCGGATCCTCGAACGCCGGCATCACCTGAGTGGCCGGCAGGCCGAGCGCATCGGCGAACGCCATCAGCAGTGCCCTGGCCCGTACGTGTCCGCCACCTTCACCGGGTTGCGGACCGGAGGTCTCGGTGTCGATGGCGGCGCGCGTGGCATCCATCGTGGTCCACGGGTCGGCGAGCAGTTCGGGCCGGCGCCAGATCGGTTTGCCGTCGGTGCGCCACATCAGCGCGATCTGCCAACGCGGCAGCGGCTCGCCCGGATACCACTTGCCCTGGCTGCGCTGCACGAGTCCGCCGGGCGCGTAGTCGTCCTTGAGCCGTTCGGTCAGCTTCGACGCGAGCAACCGCTTGTGCGGTCCGTCGGCCGCAGTGGTCCATTCGGCGCCGGTCTGGTTCTCGGTGGAGACGAAGGTGGGCTCCCCGCCCATCGTCAGGCGGACGTCGTTGTCGTGCATCCGTTTGTCGAGCCGGCCACCCAGATCCAGGACCTTGTTCCACTGCTCGGGTGTGTACGGGAGCGTGACCCGCGGGTCCTCGTGGAAACGGGTGACCGAGTTGGAGAAGTCGAGGGTGGCGTGGCATGGACCGGTCGCACCGGTGATCGGTGCCGCGCCCCCGGGATGCGGGGTGGCCGCGAGCGGGATGTGTCCCTCGCCGGCGAACAGGCCCGACGTGGGGTCCATGCCGACCCAGCCCGCACCGGGCAGGTACACCTCGGCCCACGCGTGCAGGTCGGTGAAGTCGGCGTCGGGCCCGGACGGACCGTCGATGGCCTTGATGTCGGAGGTCAGCTGCACGAGGTAGCCGGAGACGAACCGGGCGGCCAGCCCCAGGTGCCGCAGTAGCGCGACCAGCAGCCACGCCGAGTCGCGGCACGAACCGATCGCGCTGGACAACGTGTACTCGGGCGTCTGCACACCCGCTTCGAGCCGGACCGTGTAGTTGACCGCCGAGCAGACCGCCTGATTGATCGCCACCAGGAAGTCGATGACGCGGGTCTTGCCGGTGGGCCGGTACTTCTCGGCGAAGACGGCCACCTCGGGGTGGATCGGTGCGCCCGAGAACTCGCCTTCGGTGACGCCCGCCGGGCGCAGGTAGATCTCCAGATCCCGACGCAGATCCTCGGGATACTCGAAACCGTAATTCTCGGCCCAGTCCTCGACGAAGAAGTCGAAGGGGTTGATCGCGGTGAGATCGGCGATCAGGCTGACGGTGATCGACAGCTTCGTCGACGGGTTCGGAAAGACCAGGCGCGCTTGATAATTGGCAAACGCATCCTGCTGCCAGTTCAGGAAGTGGTCGTCGGGTTCGATCGTGAGCGAATACGCCTCGATCGGTGTACGCGAATGCGGGGCAGGACGAAGGCGCACCACGTGTGGATAGATCTTGACGGGCCGATCGAATGCGTAACTCGTCCTATGTTCCAGCGCGACCTTGATTGTCATCCGAGCACCTCCACAGTCATGGTGAAAATCTCATCACACATACCGTTGCCTCGCTTGGCATGCGGACAACACCGACGCCGGATCACAGCCTGGACGCGTGTGGGAGGCACCCGGCCGGATGCCTCCCACACGTCGGGTTCGTTCAGGTGCCGACTACTCCGCGGCGGTGGCCTGCTGATCGGCACGCACCGCGGGCTTGGCGTCGATACCGGACTCCTTGCGCTGCTGCGCGGTGATCGCCGCCGGGGCGTCGGTGAGCGGGTCGACGCCGCCACCGGACTTCGGGAAGGCGATGACCTCGCGGATCGAGTTCTCGCCGGCGAGCAGTGCGGTGATCCGGTCCCAGCCGAAGGCGATGCCGCCGTGCGGGGGTGCGCCGTAGGCGAACGCGTCGAGCAGGAAGCCGAACTTCTCCTGCGCCTCGTCGTGGCTGATGCCCATGATCGCGAACACCTTTTCCTGGATGTCGCGCCGGTGGATACGGATCGAGCCGCCGCCGATCTCGTTGCCGTTGCACACGATGTCGTAGGCGTAGGCCAGCGCGGCACCCGGATCGGTGTCGAGCAGTTCCAGCGATTCGGGCTTGGGCGAGGTGAACGCGTGATGCACCGCGGTCCACGCACCCGAGCCGACGGCCACGTCGCCGGAGGCGGTCGCCTCGTCGGCGGGCTCGAACAGCGGGGCGTCGACGACCCAGGTGAACGCCCAGTCGCCGTCCTTGATCAGGCCCAGCCGCGAGGCGATCTCGCCGCGCGCGGCACCGAGCAACGCCCGCTGTGCCTTGACCGGTCCGGCGGCGAAGAAGATGCAGTCGCCCGGCGCCGCGCCCACGTGCTCGACGATGCCGGCACGCTCGGCGTCGGATAGGTTCTTGGCGACCGGACCGCCGAGCGAACCGTCCTCCTGCACCAGGATGTACGCCAGACCCTTGGCTCCGCGCTGCTTGGCCCACTCCTGCCAGGCGTCGAGCTGCCGACGGGGCTGCGAGGCACCGCCCGGCATGACGACGGCACCCACGTACGGGGCCTTGAACACGCGGAACGGGGTGTCGGCGAAGAACTCGGTGCACTCGACCAGCTCGATGCCGAACCGCAGGTCGGGCTTGTCCGAGCCGTAGCGGCGCATCGCGTCGGCGTAGGTCATCCGCGGGATGGGCGTGGCGATCTCCACACCGATCAGCCTCCACAGGGCGACGAGGATCTGTTCGGCCAGCGCGATCACGTCGTCCTGGTCGACGAAGCTCATCTCGACGTCGAGTTGGGTGAACTCGGGCTGGCGGTCGGCGCGGAAGTCCTCGTCGCGGTAGCAGCGCGCGATCTGGTAGTAGCGTTCCATCCCGGCGACCATCAGCAACTGCTTGAACAGCTGCGGCGACTGCGGCAGCGCGTAGAACGTGCCGGGCTGCAGTCGTGCGGGCACCAGGAAGTCGCGGGCGCCCTCGGGTGTCGAGCGGGTCAGGGTCGGGGTCTCGATCTCCACGAAGTCGTGGCCGGCCAGCACCCCGCGGGCGGCGGCGCTGACCTGCGAACGCAACCGGATAGCCTTGGCCGGCCCTTCGCGGCGCAGGTCCAGGTAGCGGTGCCGCAGGCGCGCTTCCTCGCCCGGCGATTCGTCGAGCTGGAAGGGCAGCGGAGCGGACTCGTTGAGCACCTCGAGCGTCACCGCGTTGATCTCGATCTCCCCCGACGCCAGGTTCGGGTTCTCGCTGCCCTCAGGACGTTCCTCGACCACACCGGTCACCGCAACGCAGTATTCGGCACGCAACCGGTGCGCCACCGCGGCGACGTCCTCGTTACGGAACACCACCTGCACCAGCCCCGAGCTGTCACGAAGGTCGATGAAGACCACGCCACCGTGATCGCGACGGTGCGCGACCCAACCGGCGACTGTGACGGTCTGCGAGGCATCGCTGCGGCGCAACGATCCGGCGAGATGTGTGCGGAGCACTGGGGGTCCTTCCAAAGGGTGGTTACTTTCGGCGCGGCCCCCGACGAGAGAAGGCCGTCGCACGTGCGTGCATCGAACGCGTGCGGGCGCCGAATCGGCCCTTCCATCGTGCCCCATCTGGCGCGCAGGGCCACAACCGCCTCCCGGCACCGGGTCCACGACACGACCCGCGCGCTGTCCAGCGCATTCCTGCGCGTGACCGGGCTCTCGTCATGCCATGATGTTTCCCGTGACTTTCAGCGGCAGCGGATCCATCGAAACCGGCAACGTCTCCGGCGGCGGAGGCGGTGGCGGCCGGGGCGGGCGCATCGCGCTCGGCGGCGGCGCCGGCGTCCTCGTGACGATCGTGGCGCTGTTGTTCGGCCTCAATCCCGGCGACATCATGGGCGGGGGCGGTGGATCGTCGGACGACACGGCCGTGGTGTCCGAGATCGACAAGCACCTTCAGTCCTGCACATACGAGAAAGCCAACAGCGACACCATCTGCCGCATCAAGGCCACGACGGTCAGCGTCGACAGGGTGTGGACCGACCTGCTCAAGGGTTACACCGAGCCGAAAACGGTGATCTTCTCGGACACGGTCAACACCGCGTGCGGCGCCGCGTCCTCCTCGACCGGTCCGTTCTACTGCCCCGCCGACAAGACCGCCTATTTCGATCCCACCTTCTTCGACATGCTCGTGAAGATGGGTGGCAGCGACGGCCCGCTCTCGCAGATGTACGTCGTGGCCCACGAGTACGGCCATCACGTGCAGAACCTGACCGGTTCCCTGCAGAAGGGCAACAAGATGGGCTCACACGGGGCCACGTCGGGTTCGGTGCGCATCGAGTTGCAGGCCGACTGCTACGCGGGTGTGTGGGCCTATCACGCAGACAAGGGCGACGACGCGCTCCTGAAACCGCTGACCTCCGATCAGATCGCATCGGCCATCCAGACCGCGCGCGCCATCGGCGACGACACTATCCAGGGTTCCAACTCCAATCCGGAAAGCTGGACGCACGGTTCGTCCAAGCAGCGGGTGAAGTGGTTCAGCACCGGCTACAAGAGCGGCGATCCCAACTCGTGCGACACCTTCTCGGCGAGCGATCTGGGCTGACCGGTTCGCCCGATCCGCGGCATCGCCCGAAGCTGATTCCGCACCGGCCATTGCACTTAGGGTTGACTAAGTAAGCGCGTCTTTATACGGTTCACCCCAGTCATTCGACGATTTCGATCCTGTGAACGAGGGAGCTGTGATGCGGCGGATTGTGCGCGTTGTGTTGGTCGGGCTTTTCGCGATATTCCTGTCCGCCGGGTTGGTCTCACCTGCCTCGGCCGACGTGTCGATCCGCAACGGCAAGGTCGCCGACCTCTACGTGCGGTCCGCGCAGCCTTCGGTGGCCCAGATGGAACGTCAGTACGCGGCCTTCTGGAACCCGAACCTGCCGATCAATCCCAAGTTCGAGGTCAGCCTCAACGGCAACAACCCCACCGTGCAGAAAAACCTGCGCCAGGTGATGTCGATGAGCCGTTCCTACGACTTCTTCTCCATCCAGGGGCGCGTCCTGGGTAAGCCGGTCGTCAACGGCAACCGCATGTCGTTGCGCGGTCGTGGCGTCATGGCCGGCTTCCCCGCTCAGTCGTTCACCTACTACTACGTCCGTCAGGGCGGGCTGTGGAAGTTCGATTGGAAGGCCAACTGCCGGGCCTCGGGCTGCAACGGCGTCAAGAACTGGGGCTACTGAACCCCCTGCCGGGCGCGCCGGCGATCCCCCGTCCGGGGATCTCGGTGTCGGGGGTGTCCAAGCGTTTCGGCGACAACGTGGTCGTCGATGATGTCACCCTCGGCGCCGGCGCCGGCTCGCTCTCCTACCTCCTGGGCCCCAACGGGGCGGGTAAGACGACGGTGCTGCGGATGGTCGCGGGTCTGACCACGCCGGATGCGGGCTCGATCACGGTCGACGGCCGTCGTCTCCGGGATTTCGCGCAACTCAAACGCGCGATCGGTTTCGGTCTCAATCCGTTCGCCCACAACCCCAAACACACGGCGCTCCAGCACCTGCGATGGCAGGCGCGGCTGGCCGGCGTTCCCCCCGGCGACGCCGACAGGGTCCTGGACCTGGTCGGACTGGGTTCCGTGGCAGGACGACTGACCGGCAAGTTTTCCTACGGGATGTTGCAGCGCCTCGGAATAGCCACCGCACTGCTCGGCGATCCGCGGTGCGTCGTGCTCGACGAACCCGCCAACGGTCTCGATGTCGAGGGCACTCTGTGGCTGCGTGAACTGTTCCGGACGCTCACCGCGCAGGGCAAAGCTGTGCTGGTGGCATCCCACAGCCTGTCGGAGGTCGAGATCACCGCGGACCGGATCATCATCATGGGCAAGGGCCGGGTCCTGACCGACGCGAGCCGCACCGAGGTGCTCGCGCTCGGATCGGGTCCCCGCCGGTTGGAGTCGGCGTACCTGGCCATCACCCGCACCAGCGTCGACTACGTCGCAGGCGGTTCAGGGTCATGACGCACCGCAGACCCGACACAGTGCCCGTGCCGGCGGTGCCGCGAGTTCCGGGCTCGGCGAATCCGGTAACACATCTGCTGCGCGCCGTCCGGGCCGAGTTCGCCAAGCTCGGTCACCGCAGTCCCCTGTGGTACGCCGTACTCCCCTTGGCCGCGTTCATCCCCGCGGCCCTCAATTTCGGTATCGCCAAGGCCGCCCAGCTCAACAAGATCGACGGCAGCGGCGGCATGGACACCAACAACGCCGCGTACTGGATCATCGTGTTCTCCACGTTCATCCTGATGACCGGCGCGGTGACCTCGTTCTGCGGCGAGTTCCGCGACGGCACCGTCGAGCTGGCCTTCGCCGTCCAGCCACGCCGATGGTTGTTACCCGTCGCCAAACTCATCGTCTTCGGCGGTATCTCGGGTATGGCCTCGATGATCATCACATTCGGCATCATGTGGGGCTACCACCTGCTGTTCCCCGATGTCTGGGGCCGTGTCGACGTGTTCTCCTACGACGGTGTGCGCCTATGGCTCGGTACGCCGCTGCTCACGGTGCTCGTCATTGCGCTCGGTCTCGGATTGTCGGCGCTGTTCCCCCGCCCCGGCCTGGTGGTGATGCTCATCCTGCTGTGGAAGTTCGGCGTCGAGAAGTTCGTCGAGTTCTTGCAGGGGGACTTCGGAATCCTGCTGCAGCGCTGGTCACCGTTCCGCAACGCCGAGATCGGCGCCGGTCAGATGGTGACCTTCGACAGCCCGTTCGGTGGTGCGCTCGGTTCGATGCTGTATTTCGCGGCCATCGCCATCGGCTTCTTCATCGCCGGCGTGGTGCACCTGGCCAAGGCCGATCTGCGCAGCGGCGACTGATCTTCGTCCGAGGACGCACGATGACGGTGATCCCTATCGGGCGAACCGGAACACGACGGTGTTCAGCAGGCACGGCAGCGGCTCGATGGCCGCCACCCGCAGCACCTGACGGGTCGCGTCGTAGTCCACGCCCTCCGATTCCCAGTCACCGGTGCAGGCGCTGCGGCCCCGCAGCGGCAACGTCAGAGCCGTCGACAACCGTGCCGAGGTGACGTCCCCGCCGAGCGGCGCCGTCAGGTTGACCGCATGTACCGTCTTGACCGGCCGATCGTCGTCCACGCACAGCAATGTCCGCTCGTTCATGAAGTCACACGACTGGATGTCGCCGACGGTGCGGTCGAACCGGATCTCCCCGAGATAGCGGATCGTCGAACCATCGGGCTGCCCGACGGGATTGGCGAACACCAGCAGCCGGCGCTGCTTACCGAACTCCCCGGACACCAGATACTTGCCCGACGGCGAGACGGTGGCGAAGGAATTGTTGCCCTTCTCCCCCGGCCGCACCCGATGGAAGTACGAGCGACTACGACCGGCGGCATCGGTCACCACGAAGAGCTTGCGTCCCGACGACAGGTTTTCGTAGGCGTCATAGATTTGACCGCGATGGATGTCGTGGTCCCCGATGTGGTTCCAGCCCGAGAGCGCGAGATCCGGACGGATCGACGTGTACCCGCGAACCGTGAGCCGCCCCGACGCGGTCGTGGCAAGCCCCTGGTTGGCGTCGATGCTCGGATAGCCCGACGTCCCGGCCAGGCGCCATGCCGGAGCAGCCTGCGCCACCGGCGCTGCGCAGAGCGCGACGGCCGCCAGCGCGGCGGTCACGATCGCGGTGAGTGCTGTCCGAATCCCCCGACGACCCCGGATCAACCCGATATGTCCACTTGTCATGGTCCTGCATACTAGTGGTCCACATCACGTTGGCCGGGGTCAACCGGGTGTTCAACTGACCGCGGGCCCGGTCGCGCGGCTACTTGGCGTAGTCGTAGAACCCGCGGCCGCTCTTGCGGCCGAGATAGCCCGCGTCGACCATCCGGCGCAGGAGCGGCGGCGGGGCGTAGTGCGATTCGCGGAACTCGTCGTACAGAGACTCCGACACATCGAGCACGATGTCGAGGCCGACGGTGTCGCACAGGGCCAGCGGACCCTGCGGATGCGCGCATCCGTTGACCATGCCGGTGTCGATGTCTTCCTTGGATGCGTAGCCGCTCTCGAACATGCGGATGGCGCTCACCAGGTACGGGATCAGCAGTGCGTTGACGACGAATCCGCCACGGTCACCGGCCTGGATCGGCTTCTTGCCGAGGTTGTCACGGACGTAGTCGGTGACCTTCTGCGCCGCCTCGGGTGCGGTGGCGAGGCTGGAGATGATCTCCACCAGCGGCATTACGGGCACCGGGTTGAAGAAGTGCACTCCCACCACGCGGGACGGGTCGGCGACCTCCTTGGACACCCGGATGATGGGGATCGACGAGGTGTTGGTGGCCAGGATCGTCTCCTTCGGGGTGACCCTGTCCAGGTCGGCGAAGAACGACACCTTGAGGTTCTCGATCTCCGGGAGCGCTTCGATGACCAGTTCCCGATCGCTGAAGTCGTCGACGGTCGTCGTGGTGCTCAACCGGGCCAGCGCGGCGTCGGCGTCGGACTCGCTCAGCTTGCCCCGCTTGACGCCACGGGCCAGGGACGCCGCAATCCGGGCACGCGCCGCGTCGGCGGTCTCCTGGTCACGTTCGAGGATCAGGACCTGGTCGCCGGCGCGGGCCGCGACCTCGGCGATTCCGGCGCCCATGGTGCCTCCGCCGACCACACCTAGCTGCGTCATATGGCTGTTCTCCAATCTCGGTGGATGCGAGCCGGGGCCGGGTGCCTCTCGACCGCACTGTCACCGAGTCGATGATAGTGAGGCCCCGCGCTCGCGGGGCAGGGCAGGCTCAGGCCGGGTCGGCGAGCTCGCCGTGCGGTCCCGGGTTGACGCGCGTGCCGCGCGGATATCGCACCACGGTCTCGTCGGCGAAAACACCGATGACATAGCCGATTCCGTCGCCGTAGGCGACGCATACCAGGTAGCGCAACACATGCTCGGGAACCCGGCCGGTGGGCATCATCACCGGGACACTGATCCCGGACACCACGACTCGCTCATCCGGGTGATCAGCGCGTCCGACTATGTCGCCGGGTCGCAGGTCTTCGGGGTGAACGTCCTCACCGGACCGGGTACCGACGTCCGACGTGAGCTCTGGCATGGGACGACACTAACAACCCGCGCCGTTTCGGGCAGCAAACTCATCCCGCGGCCGACCCGGTCTCCTGGTGGTCGACGGCGAGGTCGGCAAGGGTCGGCACGGACACCGCGATGTCCTGCGGGGTGGCGCCACACTCGGCGAGTTCATCGAGCCAGACCGTCATGTTCGGGTTGACCGGCCAGCGCTTCGCACCGCCCAGTCTGTCGAGTGCCGGCTGCGCCAGGAGCACACACCAGGCGCGTCCGTCGTCCGGGCGCGGCTTGGTCATCACCGCCCGCTCAGCGGGTACCGCCTCTTCGTACTGTTGTTCCCACCGCTGGATTTCGTCGGCGTCGACGGGGTCGACCATGGGCGCGAAGTTCCGCCAGCCGCGTCGGAACCTCTTCAGCAGATCCGACGGCATCCGTCTGCCGTATGCTGCCGCGAACCTGCTGAAGACGTTGGCGATGCGATAGAACACGGTCAGCGAATTGTGCGCCTCCTCGTCGAGTTGACAGCGGTTGGGCACGATCCGGTCGAGGTCGAAGGCCAGTCCGGTCTTGGTTGCCTCGGTGACCATCCAGGCCAGCGTCCGGTCGCCGAGTACGCAGTTCTCGTAGCCGCCGCCGACGTCGGAGTGCACACCGTCGAACCACACCTGCACCACATCGCGACTACCACCGTCGGCGTTGATGCGGCCCCACAGACATGGCGCGAATGCCCGTCTGCGTTCGGCGGCGGCCAGCGCCTGCCGGGCCACGAGCACCTGCTCGCTCAGTCGTACGTCGTGGAAGCGGTACCGGCGTCGCGTCGGTCCCGGTGCTCCCAGCGCCCCGACGGTGTCGAACACGCCGAGGAACGCGATGGGCACCGGTTCGTGACAGAACGGTGCAAACTCCTCGTTCTCCTTGTCCCACTGCGGGTTTCCCTTGAACCCCGGATCGAATCCGGACTTGCGCCGTGGCCGTTCGCGGTACAGCTTCAACGCCTTCGGCAGTTTTCCGGAAGCCACGCCCTGTGGTTTGAGCAGTCCGATCGTGGCGATC
Source organism: Gordonia sp. (in: high G+C Gram-positive bacteria) (assembly GCF_020438995.1). Classification (GTDB taxonomy): domain Bacteria; phylum Actinomycetota; class Actinomycetes; order Mycobacteriales; family Mycobacteriaceae; genus Gordonia. Next base: position 5,248 of record NZ_JAGQTN010000291.1, on the reverse strand, counting down.
ATCCCGACCAGACTGCGCGCGGTGTAGGCACCGCGGCTGAACCCGAAGACGTAGACCTTGTCACCCTTCTCGTAGTTCAGCGCCAGGAACCGGTAGGCGTCGACGATGGCCGAATCCAGCCCGATCCCGAACGCGCCGCCCACGAGGCGCTCGGTCTTGCTGCCGCCGGTACCCACGCCGGCCCGGTAGTAGACGATCTGCGGCTTTCCGTCCGCGTCCACCGGCGCCACGGCGCGGGCGATCTTCTCGATGTTGGACACGTCGACGTCGTCGGCACGTTTCCACGTACCGTCACAGCACACCACCAGCGTTTTCATCGGCCCTCCCAGGTCATGTTCCGACAGTACGAACGGTCACGAGGTGTGTCACGGGTAGTCGGCTACTCGATCACCGGACGCGCGTGGCCGGTCACCCACGTAGCACCGGCGCCGTGCTCAGCTATCACCGGTGAGGAACGCCGCCAGCGCCGCGCGGTCACCGACACCGAGTTTGGTGCACGCCCGCAGGACGTGACCTTCGACGGTCCGCACCGACACCACCAGTCTGTCGGCGATCTCCCGGTTGGTCAGGCCTGCGGCGACCAGGTTGGCGACCTCTCGTTCCCGGACGGTCAGCGGCAGCGGGTTGGCCGACTCCACCACGGCCGGGGTGTGCAGGCCACCACACTGCGCCGACAGCCTGGTGGTTGTCTTGGCCGAGGCCGCCAGCGCGGTCCGCTCACCCACACTGTCGTGGAGGGTGGCCGCCGCGGCAGCCGAATCGGCCGCCGACAACAGCGCACCGATCCGCTCGAACTCGGCGGCGCACCCGTCGAGCGCACCGGCATCGGACTCGACGACGGCGCGCGCATGCCGCGCGTACAGCCCCACCAGGTCCCCGTCGATCTGCGCCGCCAGCTCGGCGAGGCGGACGGGCACCTCTTCGTCGGGAGTACCGAACCGGGCCACCGCGTGCAGGGCTTCAGCCTCGATGGCGAACTGACCGCTCGCCGCCGCCGCGGTGGCGGTGGTGCGCGCGTGCGTCGACGCGGCCGACACCATGCCCTCGGATGCGTACTGCCACGCCTGCGCGATCTCGAGCATGTGCCGGAAGACCTCGACGGCCGGACCCGAACACGAGCGGGCGGCGGCAAGGACCCCGGCGGCTGCTTTGGAATCACCGAGCGCCGAATACGACTGTGCGAGATAGATTCTGCCGGGGAAGACCCACGACAGCCTGTCCTGGTCCGCCAGCGCCGCCATGGTCTGCTCGATCCGCTCGACCGCGGCGGGGAACCGCCCGCGTGCGACGTCGACGGCGGCCATGTGCGTTCCCGATAGTGCCCAAGCCAGATACTGTCCGGCGGAAGAGAATTCGACGTACTGGTCGGCCGCGGACTGGGCCGCTGACAATTGTCCGGTCAGCGTCAGCGCCAGAATCTCACCGAAGCCCGCCGGAAATCGCAGTACCCCATCGGTGCTCGTCTCCGCGCTGTGCCCACGACGGGCGATGGCGGCCACCTCGGCGCCGCGGCCGGCGAGGGCGCGCGCGAGCCCGCCACCGAAGACCGCCCACTCGGTGGCCCACGGCAGCGGCGCGGACGCGTCGAGCACCTTGTCGGACAATTCGATCGCACCCGCGATATCACCGGTGAAAAGCGCACAGGCCGAGGCGATTCCGTCGACGATCTGGCTCAGGACCGGATCGGTGATCCGCTCCCGGACCAGCGCGAGCACATCGTCGGCGGCGCTGACATCGCCCTGACCCCAGAACAGGTTGCCGATCCGCTGCAGTCCCCAGACGAGGAGTTCGCCGTCGTCGAGCGCTGCCGGGTCGTATCCGGCGAGCACCGCGTCGGATTCGGTATTGCGGCCCTTCCACATGAGTGCTCGCGCAAGCAGACTCGCGGCTATCACGCCCGCACCCTCGTCGACGGCGGCGCGTGCGAACCGCTCGCCCATCGACACGTCGGCGAGCATCAGCGAATCCCGGGCAGCCGCGGCGAACAGCTCGGCATCGGCGTCGGCATCACTCTCGAGAGCCAATCCGGCGAGCCGGATACGATCCGAGGCCGTACGCAGCGGACGGGTACGCAATGCGGAGACGAGTTTGCCCCGCAGACGACGGGACGCCGCGAAGCCGAGCCGCTTGCGAATCACCTCGCCGAAAAGGGGGTGGGCATAGCGGACGGTCAGTGCCCGGCCGTCGCGGCCGATCCGGATCAGGCCGGCGTCTTCGGCATTCTCCACCGGCCGCTCGCCCGCCAGCTCCATGAGGACGTCGAGGTCGATCGGCTCGCACAGCGTGAGCAATTGCAATACGTGCGTCACGTCGTCATCGAGCTTGTCGATGCGGCTTTCGAGCAGGGCTGCAAGTTCGGAGGTGATCGTGGCCCGGCCGCGAAGCTGCCACACATTGTTCACCTCACGCAGGCTTCCCGATTCGACGGCGCCCTGCACCAGGTGCCGCAAGAACAGCGCGTTGCCGCCGGACGCGTCCCACATGAGGTCGGCCGACAGACCCTCGAGTCGTCCGCCGAGGACTCGTTCGACCAGTTCGACGCTCTGCTCCTTGCTGAACGGTGTCAATGCCACCCGGACGACGTGGTCGTCCTTCCACAGCGATGTGATGGCGTCGGGCACCGCTTCGCCACTACGTACCGTGGCAATGATATGGACGGCCTTGTCGATGGCCAGTTGATGCAGCAGCGTCGCCGACAGTTCGTCGAGCAGGTGGGCGTCGTCGACGCCGATGACCGGATGTCCGTCCGAGAGCAGGGATTCGCGGGCGGCGGCGAGGTAGGTGACAGGATCGCTGGAGGTTGCCGGCCCCACCAGATGCGCGAACACCCCGAGCGGAATGCTGCGTGCGGATACAGTGCCCGCAACCCAGCGCACCTGCAGTTCCATTCCGTCCACGGCATATCGCGCCAGTGTCGTCTTGCCGACCCCCGCATCGCCGGTCAGCACGACGCCGCAGTGGCCGTTCTTGTCTCCGAGTGCGTCCCGGATCCGAGCGAACTCCAGTTCACGCTCGATCATCGGCCAGTTGTTCCCCATGGGCACAATGTAGCCCCCATCACCCAGGTGCTCCACAGCAATACCGCAGCTGCGTAAAGGTCCGAAATCGTTGCGAGCGATATTTATTAGCAAAGCTAGGGTAATGCGTCGCGAAACGCTGCGAGATGAGCCGATCGGTGGCACTCTGAAGAAATAGTGACTCCCGACACAGGGTTGCCTAACTTTTCTGGATTGATTCCAGAAAACTGATGACAAACCGCTGCGGCGCGCCTACCGTAGGTGAGGTGAGTGAGCAATCCACCTTCGCGGACCGAATCCGTGGCAGCGGCCTTCGGGTGACGCGGCCGCGGGTCGCCGTTCTGGAGGCCGTTCACTCTCATCCGCACGCCGATACCGACACCATCGTCGGTGCGGTGCGCTCCACACTGCCGGATGTCTCGACCCAGGCCGTTTACGACGTACTGCGGGCCCTGACCACTTCGCGGCTGATTCGCAAGATCCAGCCGTCCGGTCATCTCGCGCGCTACGAGGCCAGGATCGACGACAACCATCACCACGTGGTGTGCCGACAGTGCGGGACCATCGGCGACGTCGACTGCGCGATCGGCCAAGCCCCTTGTCTCACACCGTCGAACGACCAAGGCTTCGTCGTCGATGAGGCCGAGGTGATCTATTGGGGCCTGTGCCCCGACTGCTCGGCGACCCGGACCGAGACCGCCTGACCCAACCCTGTCCAGCCCCGACCCACTCCAACAAGGACCACCAACCAGCCCCCACGATTTTCCCGCTTGGCCGAACGATCAATACTGCGGCACAGCCATTTTCGCAGTCCAACCATCGACCGAACCCCAATCAGCGCGCCGGAGACCCACTTCCGGCGGGCAGTCGACTTACCTATTTTCTCGGTCGATCACCGAAAGGATCATCAATCTCATGAGCGAGACAACCGACACCCCCCAGACGCCGCAGGGCGGCACGGCACCGTCCGGCGGATGCCCGGTGGCCCACGACACCATCGCACCTCCCACCGAGGGCGGCGGCAACCGCGACTGGTGGCCGGGCCTGCTCAACCTGAAGCTGCTGGCGCACAATCCCGATGTCGGAAATCCCCTCGGTGGCGATTTCGACTACGACAAGGCGCTGGAAAGCCTTGATGTGGAAGCTCTTACGGCCGACGTCAAGGCTCTGCTGACCGATTCGCAGGACTGGTGGCCCGCCGACTTCGGCAATTACGGACCGCTGTTCATCCGCATGTCGTGGCATGCGGCCGGTACCTACCGCGTGTCCGACGGCCGCGGCGGCGCCGGTGCGGGCATGCAGCGTTTCGCCCCGCTCAACAGCTGGCCGGACAACGTGGGCCTGGACAAGGCGCGCCGTCTGCTGTGGCCGATCAAGAAGAAGTACGGCAACGCCCTTTCCTGGGCCGACCTGCTGGTCTTCGCCGGCAATGTCGCACTGGATGCAATGGGCTTCAAGACATTCGGTTTCGCGTTCGGCCGCAAGGACGAATGGGAGCCCGAAGAGGTGTACTGGGGCCCGGAGGCCGAATGGCTCGCCGATCGGCGCTACAGCGGCGAACGCGACCTCGCCAACCCGCTCGCAGCCGTGCAGATGGGCCTGATCTACGTCAATCCCGAAGGGCCCAACGGCAATCCGGATCCGCTCGCCTCGGCCATCGACATCCGCGAGACCTTCGGCCGGATGGCGATGAACGACGAGGAGACCGCCGCGCTGATCGTCGGCGGGCACACCTTCGGCAAGACCCACGGCAACGGTGACGGCGACAAGGTCGGTGCCGAGCCCGAGGCCGCACCGATCGAACAGCAGGGTCTGGGCTGGGTCAGCTCGGTGGGTACCGGCATCGGTCCCGACGCGATGGGCAGCGGCCTGGAGGTCATCTGGACGCACACCCCCACCAAGTGGGACAACAGCTTCCTGGAGATCCTCTACAGCAACGAGTGGGAACTGTTCCACAGCCCCGCCGGCGCGCAGCAGTGGCGGCCCAAGGACAACGGCTGGGCCAACTCGGTACCCGAGCCGTTCGGCCCTGGCAAGACCCATCCGTCGATGCTGACCTCCGACCTGGCACTTCGGTTCGACCCGATCTACGAGAAGATCACCCGCCGCTGGCTCGATCATCCCGACGAGCTCGCCGATGCGTTCGCCCGCGCCTGGTTCAAGCTGATCCACCGTGACATGGGCCCGGTCGACCTGTACCGCGGACCGCTGGTGCCGTCCGAGCACCTGCT
>NZ_JAGQTN010000290.1 GCF_020438995.1 Gordonia sp. (in: high G+C Gram-positive bacteria) | reverse complement strand
TGAACTCGCAGACGCGCATGCACGTGGATTGGTGCGCGATGACCTGCCGGATTGCGCTGCGGCGATCTCGGCGGACCTGTCGGCGATTCGTGACGAGTTCGGGCTTGCGTTGCCCGATCCGGTGATCACCGCGGGGTCGATGCTTTGGGCCGCGCTGATCGGGGCGGTCAGCCTGGAGGTGTTCGGGCAGTACGGGACCGGGACATTCCGGTATCCGGAGATGTTGTTCGAGGCGCAGGTTCGGCTGGCGATGTCTCGGATTCTTTTGGGGACCAAGGGTTTTGGAGTGGTTGCGTCAGGTGGCGAAAGGTCGCCGGACCCTTCGTGACCCTCGCTCCTTCGTCGCTTCGGCCTCAGGGATCAAGACGTGTCCCCCTGTCCTTCGTGAATTGGACTCGGGGATCAGGGAGGGGTGCATGTCCGTTTCGGGGTGAGGAGTGTTGCCGCCGCGGGATGGACCCCCCGCGGCGGCAACCTGTCAGGAGCCGGACTTGGTGATGTCGGCGGTGACGCCGTCACCGAGTTCGATGGCGCCGGAACCGGATTCGGCGGGCACCACGTCGAAGGTGACGGCGAGGACCTCACCGGCGATCAGGGCGGCGTGGCGCCGGGCCCAGTCGATGCGTTCGGCGGGTACCACCAGGCGGACCTCGATACGGTCGGAGACGTCGAGATCCAATGAGCGGCGGGCGTCCTGGAGTTCGCGGACCCGGTCTTTGGCCCAGCCCTCGGCCTCCAGTTCCTCGGTAACCGCGGTGTCGAGCACCACCAGCCCCGCACCGCCCGGCAGCTCGGCCGTCGAATCCGGTTCGACCGCAACGAGTTTGCGCGAGTATTCGCCGTCGGCGAGGTCGACACCGTCGGCGGAGACCACCTCGGTACCGTCGGATTCGGTGCGCACCGACCAGTTTCCGGCCTTGACCGCCTTGATCACCTGCTGCACCTGCTTGCCCAGACGCGGGCCCGCGGCGCGGGCATTGACGGTCAGCTCGTAACGGCCGAATCTGTCCGCGTCGGTCGCCAGAGTCACAGACTTGACGTTCATCTCGTCGGCGATGAGGTCAGTGAACGGACGAAGGCGTTCGGCCGTCGGCGAGGCCACGGTCAGCCCGGGCAGCGGCAGCCGCACGCGCAGCTTGTTGGCCTTGCGCACACTCGACGCCGTCGAGCACACCGCCTGCACCTCGTCCATCGCAGCCACCAACTCGGCGTCGGCGGGCAGGTCGCCGGCCTCCGGCCAGTCGGTCAGATGCACCGACCGCTCCCCCGTCAGGCCCCGCCAGATGGCCTCGGTGGCCAGTGGCAGCAGCGGCGACGCGAGCCGGCACGCCACCTCCAGCACCGTGTACAACGTGTCGAAGGCGTCGGCGTCGGTATCCTGACCGGCCCAGAAGCGCGAGCGCGAACGCCGGACGTACCAGTTGGTGAGCGACTCGACGAACTCGCGGAACGACTCGCACGCACCGGCGATGTCGTACACGTCGAGAGCCTCGGTCATCGCATCCCGGGTGGCGGCCAGCTTGGCCAGGATGTACCGGTCGAGAACATGTTCGGAGTCGGTGCGCCAGGTTGCCGGGCGGTCGGCGTACAGCTGGAGGAAGCTGTAGGCGTTCCACAGCGGCAGCAACGCCTGCCGCACGCCCTCCCGGATACCGCGTTCGGTGACGACGAGGTTGCCGCCGCGCAGCACCGGCGATGCCATCAGGAACCAGCGCATCGCGTCGGAGCCATCGCGGTCGAAGACCTCGTTGACGTCCGGATAGTTGCGCTTGGACTTGGACATCTTCTGACCGTCGTCACCCAGAACGATGCCGTGGGCGATGACGCTCTTGAACGCGGGCCTGTCGAACAGCGCGGTGGCCAGCACGTGCAGATTGTAGAACCAGCCACGGGTCTGCCCGTTGTATTCGACGATGAAGTCGCCCGGATTGTGCGGTACCTCCCCCGACGACGTGTCACCGTCGAACCAGCCCTTGTTCTGGAAGGGGTAGTGCACCTGTGCGTACGGCATCGACCCCGACTCGAACCAGCAGTCGAGCACCTCCGGAACCCGGCGCATCGTCGAATTGCCCGACGGGTCATCGGGATTGGGCCGGGTGAGCTCATCGATGTACGGGCGGTGCAGGTTGGTCGGACGCACCCCGAAGTCGCCTTCGAGTTCGTCGAGGCTGCCGTAGACGTCGACGCGCGGGAACTCCGGGTCGTCCGAGACCCACACCGGGATGGGCGCACCCCAGTACCGGTTGCGGCTGATGTTCCAGTCGCGGGCACCCTCGAGCCACTTGCCGAACTGGCCGTCGCGGATATGCGACGGCGACCACGTGATCTCCTGATTCAGCTCCAGCATGCGCTGCTTGATCGGGGTCACCGCCACGAACCACGACGGCACCGCCATGTAGATCAGCGGCTGACCCGACCGCCACGAGTGCGGGTAGGAGTGCTCGATGGTCTCGTGGCGCAACACTTTGCCCGCAGCCTTGAGGTCCTTGATGATCACCGGGTTGGCGTCGAAGACCATCAGGCCCTCGTACGGCGGCACCTGCGCGGTGAACTTTCCGCCCTGATCGAGCGGCTGCACCACCTCGATGCCGTTGGCGCCGGCCACGTCCATGTCCTCTTCACCGAAGGCCGGCGCCAGGTGCACGATACCGGTGCCGCTGTCGGTGGTGACGTAGTCGGCCAGGAGCACCCGATGCGCGTTGGGGTGCCCGGCGAAGAAGTCGAACGGCGGTGTGTACGAAAGGTTTTGTAGATCGCGGCCCCGATAGGACGCGACGGTAACGGGGTCGCCGAATTCCTTGGCGTACACGCCGAGTCGGGCCTCGGCGAGCAGATACTCTTGCCCGTCATCGGCTTTCACGTGGACGTACTCGACGTCGGGGTGGACGGCGACCGCGAGGTTGGACGGCAAGGTCCACGGAGTGGTGGTCCAGATGACGACGTTGACACCGTCGAGCGGGTTTCCGGGGTCGACGATCGGCATGCGCACGGTGAGCGCCGGGTCCTGCCGCATCCGATAGGCATCATCGAGCTTGGACTCCTGGTTGCTCAGCGGAGTCTGCTCGTACCAGGAGTACGGCAGCACCCGGTAGCCCTGGTAGATCAGACCCTTGTCGTGCAGGCGTTTGAACGCCCACATCACCGACTCCATGAAGTCCAGATCAAGTGTCTTGTAGTCGTTGTCGAAGTCGACCCAACGGGCCTGACGCGTCACATAGTTGCGCCATTCACCGGTGTAGCGCAGCACCGAATCGCGGCAGAAGTCGTTGAACTTCTCCACGCCCATCGTCTCGATCTCGGACTTGTCGGTGATGCCGAGCTGACGTTCGGCTTCGAGTTCGGCGGGTAGGCCGTGGGTGTCCCAGCCGAACCGGCGCTCCACCTTCTTGCCGCGCAAGGTCTGGTAGCGCGGCACGACGTCCTTGACGTATCCGGTGAGCAGGTGCCCATAGTGTGGCAGTCCGTTGGCGAAGGGAGGTCCGTCGTAGAACACGAATTCGTCGGCGTCGGCGCGGTTGTCGACGGATGCCTGGAAAGTGCTGTCGGCCTGCCAGTAGTCGAGGACGAGCTTCTCCACGTCGGGAAAGCTCGGGGCCGTGCGGCCGGTGCCGCCGGTGAGATCGACGAGCGGGTAGGTGCGCCCGGTGGTACCCGGTTCAGGGGATTCGGTCACGGTGTCTCCTCGTGCTGAACTCTCGAAGTGCTGAACTTCTCGAAAGTGCTCGCACGGGGACGCATCGGTGTCGTCTTCGACACCGCGGCGCGGTACCACCCCGCTTGCGCCGCTGGTGCGACGCCTCTCTACGGTGTGCGCATCCGGGGTGGACGCACACTCCTGCGGCTGTGACGGGCCGCTGCCCGCCTGGGTCTAGTGAGAACCGATGTCATCGGTCCCGTTCTTCCAGGTGCTCCCCGGTGATGGCCGGATCAATGCGACGCACCTGCACACAATGGTGCATGCGCAAACGACAGTGTAGCGCTGCCTACGCAACGCCACACAATCGGTTTTCTGGTGGTTCGGTTGTTCTCCGGCCCCGATCAGGTACCCGGACGCCATTCGGGATCGAGCGGGTCGATCTTGCGGCGACGGCCGGTGACCGGCGGCGTCGTACCGGATGCTCCGGCGGCGGTCTGTCCCGGCCGGGCGGGCAGAACGGACGGGGTCCAGGGCCGCGGGGTCTCCTGGGAGTCGGCACTCGGTCCTGCGACCGCACCGAACTGCGCCTGCGGCCCGGTGGGCGGCTTGTACTGCTGACGAGGCTGCTGTGGTGCGCGACCCGACGGCAACTGACCGGTCCACGGTTCGGAGCGGCCCGGCTGCGGACGCTGTGTGCCTGTATCTCCTGGTGCGGGCCGCTGCGGCGGCGCAGGTCGCTGCGGAGGGGTCTCCGGCAAACCACCGACCGACCTGAGGTAGTCGTCATAGCCACCGGCCGGGCGACTCACCGGCGGAACGGGTGTGGCCGCGGGCTGTGAGTAATTCGCGACCTCCAGCTGCTTGGCCGGCCCCATACCCGAGGGAATCGCGGTCTGACCGGTCGCCCCGACGGAAGGTCCGGCCGTGGGCGCTCCGAGTCGCTGTGTAGAGGCATTCCCCGGCCCCGACGCCGGTACCCCGGATTCGCGCGCGGCCGGCTCTTCGACGCCGACAAACGCCCGGGGACCCGAGGCGACCGCGTCATTCCAGGCGGGTGCCGCAGTCGGCAGGGCCTGTGCCCCGGTCGGCAATGCGGGCATGGCGCCCGATCGCGCCGCACCACGCTGGACGCCGGACGGCTGACGGACCGTGGTGCCGCCGGTATTGATCGCCTCGTCGCCGGATCTGCTGTCGTCGGCGAGAGGGGTCGTGGCCCCTGCACGCCGCCCGGCCGAGGAAGCTCCCCCGACCATCTGCTCGACGCTACGAGCCGGCGCACGACGCGCGGATCCGACCACGTCTGCCATCAGGAAGCCCAGACCCGCCAAGCACACGACGATGCAACTGATGGCGAGCCAGACCGTGCCGGTGACAAGTCCCAGAACCAGCAGGACGAATGCGACAAGTGTGGCGCCCAGTGCCAATGCGAGCACGATGTATGCCTTACCCCGTCTTCCCGGTCAGCCCGTGTAGCCGGCGGGGTATCCACCCGCGTTCTGCTGCTCGGCCGGGTAACCGCTTTCCACCGGAGCGGCACTGCCCCGCTGCTGCAGCTCTTCGAGCTGAGATTCGAGATAGGTCTTGAGGCGCGTGCGGTATTCGCGTTCGAACGTCTTGAGCTGCTCGATACGGCCTTCGAGAACAGTGCGCTGCTGGTTGATCGTGCCCATGATCTCCGAATGCTTGCGCTCGGCGTCGGCCTGGAGGGCATCGGCTCGCTCCTGTGCCTGGCGAACCTGGGTCTCGGACCGGGTCTGCGAGTCGGCGAGGATCGCCTCAGAGCGCTGACGCGCGTCGCCGAGGAGCGCATCGGCTTTGGTCTGCGCCTCGTTGACCATGGCGTCGGAACGCGAACGCGCGTCCCCGAGCAACGAGTCGGCCTCGGCGCGCGCACTGCCGGCAACACGATCCGCGGTGTCCTGGGCAAGCGCGAGAACCTTGGCCGCACGCAGGCTTGCGTCCTGGTCGCCGACTGCGGGAACCTCTGCGACGGGTGCGGGGGCAGCCACCTTGAGCAGCGTGGTCGTCGCGTCGCCACCCGACCGGTCGGTGGACGCACCGCCGTTGGCGAGGTCGGCCTCGAGCTCCTCGACCCGCTGTTTGAGGTCGGAGTTCTCCTCGATCAGCCGGGCCAGTTCGGTCTCGACGAAATCGAGGAACTGATCGACCTCGTCCTCGTTGTAGCCGCGCTTACCGATCGGCGGTTTACTGAACGCGACGTTGTGCACATCAGCTGGTGTCAGCCGCATGTCGGTTCCCCTCATTCTCATCTCGAGGCCGCTTCTGGTCTCGAGTTCGGTCGTAGGTATCTCGATATTCTAGTGGTCCAGGCTATCGGAGTCCGGGCCACGGGGTGGGCGACCCGCAGGAGCTAACCCTGTTGGGCTACACCTCCGACACACACCACCGCTACAGTTTGACACTACTAGTGATTCATACCAGTCAAAATTTGTCACTGTGGTTCCGCGCTACCACATTCACCCCATCTGTCACACGGGATCGATGCAGTCTCGCAATACAACGGTGATTCAATCATGACATCTGTGGCGTTCAATTCCCAGTTTCTCCGCGGGTGGTTTGTTTGCTCACGCCACGGCCGGGCGCCCGACCACCCTTCAGAGCGCGAGCGCGAGTGCCGCCCCCGAGGAGTTCGCGGCGCCCTGCGCGATTCGCATCGCGACGATCACCACGATCATCACGATCATGAGCGAGAGGTCCAGACGCACAGGGCCGAGCGGGATCGGTGGGATCAGTCGCCGCAGAAGTTTGATCGGCGGATCGGTGGCGGTGAAGACCGCTTCGATGATCACCACCGCGATACCGGTGGGCCGCCACTCGCGAGCGAAGGAGCGCACCAGCTCCACGACGAGCCGAGCCAGGAGCAGCAGCCAGTACACGAACAGGATGTAGTAGAGAACCAGAAGGAAGGTCGTCACATCACCAGGTTGCCTGATCGGTTTTCGAAGGCACCAATGCGGTGCCCATTTTGCGGAGTTGGGGCCTATTTTGCGGGGTTCGGCTGCCGGCAGACCTACTTGTTGTTGTAGAACCCGGTCTCGGCGATCTTGCGGCGGTCTTCGGGGGTGACGTCGACGTCGGCGGGTGAGAGCAGGAACACCTTGGTCGCGACTTTGTCGAAGGAACCGCGCAGCGCGAAGGCAAGACCTGCCGCGAAGTCGACGAGTCGCTTGGCATCGTCGTTGCTCATGTTGACCAGGTCCATGATGACCGGGCTGCCGTCACGGTAGCGTTCACCGATGATGCGGGCCTCGCTGTAGTCGGCCGGGCGCAGCGTCGTGATCTTGTGCAGCGGTCCGTCGGCGAAGATGCGGCCGAGTTCCTGTTGGTCGCCGCCCGACCCTGGCCGGGTGTTCGCGGCCCGCAGCGGGGCGGCGGTGCTGCGCTGGAGTGGTTCGAGTCGCGCGGGTTGCCGCGGGCGCTCGGTGTGCTCGTTGATGGGCCGTCCTCCCGTATAGGCGTGTTCGGCCTTCTCGTAGTTGCGGTCGTCGTAACGACGGCCTTCGTCGTAGCTGTAGTCGGACTCACGCGGGCTGTCGGCGAATCCGGCGCTGCGGTACTCGGTATCCCGGTACTCGGCATCCCTGTAGTCGGCGTCCCGATAGTCGG
>NZ_JAGQTN010000289.1 GCF_020438995.1 Gordonia sp. (in: high G+C Gram-positive bacteria) | reverse complement strand
GCCTGCATCCCATCAACCTGGGACGGCTCGTGCTGGGTAAGGAATCGACGCTGCCCTGCACCCCGCGCGGTGTGATCCACCTGCTGCGCCGTTACGACATCCCGCTCGACGGGGCGCGGGTGGCCGTCGTCGGCCGCGGCGTCACCATCGGCAGGCCGATCGGGTTGCTGCTGACCCGCCGCAGCGAGAACGCGACCGTCACCCTCTGCCACACCGGCACCCGGGACCTGGCTGCCGAGGTGTCGCGGGCCGACATCGTCGTCGCCGCGGCGGGAGTCGGGCACCTGATCACCGCCGACATGATCAAACCGGGGGCCGCCGTCATCGACGTCGGGGTCAGCCGCAACGAGCAGGGACTCGTCGGTGACGTCGCCCCCGACGTGTGGGACGTGGCCGGGGCCGTCTCGCCCAATCCCGGTGGGGTTGGGCCGTTGACCAGGGCGTTCCTGCTGGTGAATGTCGTCGAACGGGCCGAAGCGCAACTCGCCGCACGCCGATGACCTCGCCGACGCCCGACGCATCGCCCCCTGACTCCGCGTCGCCTGACGCTCCGCTCCCGGACAGCGCAGCCCCGGACACCGCAGCCCCGGATACCGAAGTCCCGGACACCGAAGTCTCGGAAGCCGGGGCACTGGACGAGGAACATGAGCGGGTGGGCCCGCTGCGGGCGCTGCTGGTGGAGTTGCCATACATCCTGGTGCTACTCGCGGCACTGCTCGCGGCCGTCTTCGTGACGTTCGATCGCTGGCGGCGTGGGGTATTCGTCCTCGGTTCGGCTTTGTTACTCGGTTCACTCCTACGGGCTTTGCTGCCGTCGGAGCGTGCCGGATTGTTGCAGGTCAGAGGGCGTGCGTTCGATTCGGCGCTGATGGCCTCCGCAGGCGTGGCGATACTGTGGCTCGCCACATCGATCGACTCGTTGGGCACGGATTCATTACAGTAGGATTGCTAACTACTTCAATCGATCGGGAGATCGCCCATCACTTTTCCAGCAGCACCCAGCAGAACCGCATCCCAGGGCTCCACAGCCCTGGGAGTATCGGTTGGGCGGGGCCTGGTGCACTACGTCCTGCTGACCGACGACGAGTCCGGGCGCAGCGTGGTGGACAGCAGAGTGATCGACGTCGACCATCGTGACGGTCTCGACGACGTCGGCCGGGTCAACGCCGGTATCGACATCATGCTCAACGCGGCCGGCGATCAGGATCTGCATGTCACGGCAATCGGGGTGGCCACCCCCGTCGGTACCCGGCGTCGCGCCGTGGAGGGCAAGGGATCGGGCACCCGTCGGCAGATCCGCCTCTTCGCCGACGACGAGGCCATCGCCAAGTACCTGTCCGGCACCGGTGAGATCGACAGGTACTCGTCGGTCCTCGTGGTGGATTGCGGCGACAGCGGAATGTCGATGTACACGGTCGACCCGGCAACGCTGTGCACCGGGGAGGCCATGCGTTCCCGGGCGATCAGCGGCCGCAGCATCGACGAGGCCATCGCCCGGTCGGTGACCCGGTCCGAACCGGACATCGCCGACGGCCCGGGATTCGGTCCGGGCCTGCGCGACGTGATCAGCGCCTGCCGCACGGCAAAAGAGGATCCGGCCCAGTCGGCACACAGCACACAGGGGCAGATCCCGCACGTCGCCGGGGTCGGCAAGGTCGACGTAACCGAGGGCATGGTCGCCGATGCGGTCGCACCGATGGTTGCGCGGGCCCGGCGTGCCGTTGCCGATGCCCTGGCCGTCGCGGCGAAGCGGGGTGCGGACCCCGAGGCCGTGGTCCTGGTCGGCGGGCTTGCGAACATTCCGGCGGTACGGACGATCGTGACCCGCCATGGGAGCAGAGCCGCGGTGATCCCGGCCATGCCGGAGCTGGCGTCGGCGGTCGGTGCCGCACGGCTCGCGGCAGCCCGGGCGGGCGCCTCGCGACAGACGGTCATCGGCGGCGGAATCACCCGCGGGCTGCTGTCCCCGCTGCCGCTGGCGGTAGTGGCCGCGCTCCTCGGTGCGGTGCTGATGACCCTGTACGCGGTGGGCACCACCCTGGCAGGACGTGAAGTGCCCGGCCCGGTGGAAGCACCGACCGTGGCCGAGCAACCGTCGATGGACCGTTCGTCGGCGGTCGGGGCGACGACGCGCTCATACCGGCGCCTACCCGAACAACGGCGGACGCAGCTGTCCTCCAGGGTTCCGCGGACCGAACCGTCGTGGACGGACACGCCGGGCTGGGCCACGATCGAACTCCCGCCGCCGGAGGCGTCGTCGACCACGACTCTGCGTCCGGCACCGCCCGCCGACGACGGTGTGCCGAAGACCACGCTTGTCCCGCCTCCGCTGCGGCCCGAGACGTCAGCGCAGGCCCCGGGACCGTCGACGACCAGACCGCCGTCATTGACCGGGGAACCCTCACAGACCGGGGAACCATCCTCACCGGAGAAGCCGGAAACGCCGTCGTCGGGGAGTCCGGAGCCGAGCGACCCGGGCTCGGATCCGTCGTCCGGGCCGACCGCCGGTGAGGTGCCCTCGGATTCGGGGAGCGGTAACCAGATCAGTGCCCCGGCCGACGCCGGGCCCACGGCGGAGTCGACGTCGGGCACCGACCAGGAGTCAGGCACCGAGGTGCCGGAACCGGAAGGCACGTCGGAGAATCCCTAGGACCGCCGGTCCGGTCCGGAGACGGCTGTGCCCGTCCTACGGACGGGTTTGCCGCGCGACTTCGGCCGTGTACCGCAGCAGATCGGCGACCTCGTCGGTCTCGGTGAGGAAGCCGTCGTGTCCCTTCTCCGAATGCACCACATGCAGCCCGCCGACGGAGTTTCCGAGACCCTCGGCGAGCTCGTTCTGCAGGCGCAGGGGAAACAGCATGTCCGAGTCGATACCGCCGATGACCACGGGAACGGTACAGCCACGCAGCGCCGCCTCGACCCCGCCCCGATTCCTGCCGACGTCGTGGAGATTGGCCACCTCGGTCAGGAGGACATAGCTGCCGGGATCGAATCGCTCGATCAGTTTTTCCGCCTGATACTCGAGGTAGCTTTCGATGGCGTAGCGGCCGCCGGTGAGGGGGTCCTCACCCGTTTGGGGTGAATTGCTGAATCGTTCGTCCAGCTCTGCCTCACCGCGGTAGGTCAGATGTGCGAGCCTGCGGGCGATACCCATGGCCGCGGCGGGAGACCTGCCGGTGCCGTAGAAGTCACCACCCTGCCAGTCCGGGTGGGCTCTGATCGCGGCGAGCTGCGCCGTTTGCATACCGACCTCGAACGCGGTGGCACGGGCGCTGATCGCCAGTACCAGTGCGGAGCGGAGCCGGTCGGGGAACCCGATGGCCCATTCGAGCGAGCGAGCGCCGCCCAGCGATCCGCCGATCACACACGCGACCTTGTCGATGCCGAGCCGATCCATCAGCCATACCTCGGCCCGGACCTGGTCGAGCAGCGTGATCCTGGGGAACCGCGAGCCCCAGGCCTTGCCGTCGGGTGCGATGGACGAAGGTCCGGTGGAACCCTGGCAACCGCCAAGGATGTTCATCGAGATGACACACCACTCGTCGGTGTCGATGGCACGCCCTTGGCCGATCACCTCACTCCACCAGCCGCCGGCCGGGTGCTCGTCATCGGCCGGGCCGGTGACATGGGAATCGCCGGTCAGCGCGTGCAACGCGAGGACCACGTTGTCGCGGTCCGGTGACAACGTGCCCCAGCGCTGGAACGCCATCGTCACGTTGTCGAACACCTCGCCGCTGTCGAGTGGCAGCGGAGCCAGCGTGGTGTAGGCCAACTGGCCGTCGGGAAGGTCCTCCCAGGACGTCACATCCGACAGACTGCCGACCCCTTGATTCGCGCTCGTTTGATTTGCGCTCGTCTGATTCGTGGTCATCGGCAGGAGTCTACCTGCGGCCTGCGCGGGCGATCTCGGTCGTGTACCGCAGCAGGTCCCCGATGGCGTCGGCCTCGGTGAGGAACCCGTCGTGGCCCTTGTCCGAACGCACCACATGCAGTCCGCCGACGGCATTGCCGAGGTTCTCGGCGATCTCCACCTGCAGGCGCAGTGGGTAGAGCCGGTCCGAGTCGATCCCGCCGACGACCACGGGTACCGTGCAGCCGCGCAACGCGGCCTCGACACCGCCACGTCCCCGGCCGACGTCGTGGGTGTTGAGCGAATCGGTGAGTACGACGTAGCTACCCGGGTCGAATCGCCGGCCCAGTTTGGCCGACTGATGTTCGAGGTAGCTTTCGACGGCGTATCGGCCGTCGGCGAGCGGATTCTCCGAACCCTGTGCGTCGTTGCCGAACCGGTCATCGAGTTCGACCTCGGCACGGTAGGACAGGTGCGCCATCCGCCGGGCGATACCCATACCGGTGGTGGGGGCCCGGCCGGTGCCGTAGTAGTCGCCGCCCAGCCAATCCGGATCGGCCTTGATCGCGGTGATCTGGGTGGACTGGATGCCGATCTGATCGGCGGTGGCGCGCGCTCCGACAGCCAGCACCAGCGCGGACCGGATCCGGTCGGCGTGTCCGACAGCCCATTCCAGCGCCCGCGCACCACCCATCGAACCGCCGAGGACCGACGCCACCTGGCCGATGCTGAGCGCGTCCATCAGGGCCAGTTCGGCCCGCACCTGGTCACCGATCGTGACCCGCGGGAATCGCGATCCCCAGGGCCGGCCGTCCGGTGCGATCGATGACGGTCCGGTGGACCCGCGGCAACCACCGAGGACATTGGCCGAGACGACGCACCATTGGCCGGTGTCGACGGCGCAACCGGGACCGATCAGCCCGTCCCACCAGCCCGCGTCCGGATGGTTCTCGTCCGCGGGCCCGGTGACATGTGAGTCGCCGGTGAGAGCGTGCAGTGTGAGAACGACGTTGTCGCGGGCGGGCGACAACGTGCCCCAGCGCTGGAACGCCAGGGTCACGTCGTCGAGTCTCTCGCCGTTGTCGAGCGTGAGCGGCCCCACCGAGGTGTACATCAGCTCCCCGTCGGGAGTGTTCTCCCAGTCGAGGTCTCCGGTGGTCTCGGCTACCGGTTGGTCAATACTCACCGGCAAGAGTTGCTCACTTGTTCTCACGCATCACCTGTTCACTTGGCCGCGACGAATCCCTGCTCAAGGTCGGCGATGATGTCGTCGATACCTTCGATACCGACGGCGAGCCGGACCAATCCGGGGGTCACTCCGGCGGCGAGCTGCTCTTCGGGCGTCAACTGGCTGTGGGTGGTCGACGCCGGATGGATCACCAGGGAACGGACGTCGCCGATGTTGGCGACATGGCTGTGCAGCGTCAGCGCGTCGACGAACCGCTTGCCGGCATCGACTCCGCCGGTGATCTCGAACGCGACGATAGCGCCCTGCCCCTTGGGAGCCAATTCTTGCCCGCGCTCGTACCACGGCGACGCCGACAGACCGGCATAGGTCACCGACGTGACCTGCGGATGATCGTTGAGATGCGCGGCGACGCGCTGCGCGTTGGCCACATGGCGCTCGACGCGCAGGCTCAGCGTTTCCAGACCCTGCGCCAGCAGGAAGGCGTTGAACGGCGAGATCGCCGCACCCGTGTCGCGCAGCAACTGCACGCGGATCTTCAGCGCGTATGCCGGCGCGCCGAGATCGGCGAACACGGCGCCGTGGTAGCTGGGGTCGGGGGTGGTGAATCCGGGGAACAGGTCGGTGCCGTCGCGCTGCACCCGCCAGTCGAAGGTTCCGCCGTCGATGATCACGCCGCCGATCGCGGTGCCGTGGCCGCCGATGTACTTGGTGGCCGAGTGGACCACGACGTCGGCTCCGTGGGCGAGCGGGTTGAGCAGGTACGGGGTGGCCACGGTGTTGTCGACGATCAGCGGCACGCCGTTGGTGTGGGCCACTTCCGAGATTCCCTTGATGTCGAGGATCTCGTTGCCGGGATTGGCGATGGACTCACCGTAGAAGGCACGGGTGTTGTCGCGGACCGCGGCCTGCCAGGAAGCGGGATCCTCGGGATCGTCGACGAAGGTGACTTCCACACCCAGCTTGGGCAGCGTGTAGTGGAACAGGTTGTAGGTTCCGCCGTACAGCCGGGGGCTGGCGACCACGTGACTGCCCGCCTCGGCCACATTGAGCAGCGCGTAGGTGGTGGCTGCCTGGCCCGAGGCCACCAGCAATGCCGCGACACCGCCTTCGAGTGCGGCCAGACGCTGTTCCACCGCGTCCTGCGTCGGATTCATGATGCGCGTGTAGATATTGCCGGGCTCGGCCAGGCCGAACAGGCTCGCGGCGTGCTGGGTGTCCTGGAAGGCATAACTGGTGGTCTGGTAGATCGGCAACGCGCGCGCCGGTCGTCGGATCCGGCGACTGGCCGACGTGGATCTGCTTGGTTTCGAAGCTCCAGTTGTCCGCTGGATTCGCTGCGTCAGACATGACGTGATACACAACTTTCTACGGTCGGCAGGGCCATGCGAGACCCTGGTGGGGTCCGACCTTCGGACCCGCGCTTGCCGGGAGGCCTGACGGCCCCCAACCCGGTCATCACCCGGAGCACCCCACCGCGGATGGAGGGTTGCCGATCAGCGAGCCGGGGCTTTGCGCTGATACTCATGACCTGGCGACAAGGATATAACACCGATTCGGGGCAAGGAGAACCCTCCTACTCAGATCGATTGCAACGCCGCCGATATCGGCGCCGCCATGAGCTGTGTGAACGATCTCACCGTGGCCTTCCGAAAATGGTGCCGCTGTCTGTCGCCGTTGCGGCTTTCGTGCCGGCTGAATCCACCCGACCCGTCCTGCAGTCCGCCGATCCGCCGCAACGAACCGGCGGTGATTCGTCGCGCCGTCCGGGGTGGGTGATCCTCGCGTCGGCACGTAGGCTCGGGAGCCGTGTCCATCGTCATCACCACGGTCAATGTCAACGGCATCCGAGCCGCGGTCAAACAACGCAACGAACGCAACGAGGGAATGCTGCGCTGGTTGTCGCACACGGCCTCCGATGTGATCCTTCTGCAGGAGATCCGGGCCTCGCACAAGCAGGCCGATGACGCGCTGGCTCCGGCACTGGCGAGCGGCTGGCATCTGACGATGACCGAGTCGTCGGTGAAAGGGCATGCCGGCGTGGGTGTGTTGAGCCGCACCGAGCCCGTCGCAGTGCGGACCGGATTCGGCAGCACCGAGTTCGACGGCCTCGGCCGGTATGTCGAGGCCGACTTCACCGACCCCGGTGCAGGCGAGCTGACCGTCGCCAGCCTGTACCTGCCCAAGGGTGCCGCCGACACCCCGCAGGACGCGGCCAAGTTCGAGGAGAAGAAGCGCTTTCTCGACGAGTTCGGCGTCCATCTCGGCCACCTCGGAGCACAGTCGAGGGGAGTGGTCGTCGGTGGCGACTGGAATATCGCTCCCGCCGAGGCGGACATCAAGAACTGGAAGGGCAACCTCAAGAGCCCCGGATTCCTGCCGCACGAGCGCGAGTGGGTCGCGGGTCTGCTGGCGTCGGGATGGTCCGATGTCGTCCGGGACCTGCACCCACAGGCAGCGGGACCGTACAGCTGGTGGTCGTGGCGCGGTAAGGCCTTCGACAACGACGCGGGCTGGCGCATCGACTACCTGCTGGCGAATGCGCCGATGGCGGCGCGGGCGGGTGCGGCGGTCGTCGACCGGGCCGACGCCTACGATCTGCGCTGGTCCGACCACGCACCTGTGACCGTCACCTTCGGCTGACGTGCCCGCGCGCGACAGGACGACGTGCCGACATAATCCGGTTGAACGGCTTTGAGACACTGGAACCCATGACGAGTGAAGACGCCGCCGGCGCAGGAGCCGAACCCCGCAGCGGCAAGCGGGTCCTGTCCGGAATCCAGCCGACCAGTGACTCCTTTCATCTCGGGAATTACCTCGGGGCGGTCCGTCAGTGGGTGCAGCTGCAAGAGGATTTCGACGCCTTCTACTTCATCCCCGACATGCACGCGATCACGGTGCCGCATGACCCGAAAGTGCTGCGTGAGCGCACCCGGGTGGCGGTGGCGCAGTTGCTGGCGGTGGGCGTCGACCCCGGCCGCGCGACGATCTACGTCCAGTCGCACGTTCCCGAGATCGCGCAGCTGACGTGGGTGCTCTCGTGCCTCACCGGTTTCGGCGAGGCGAGCCGGATGACCCAGTTCAAGGACAAGTCCGCGAAGCAGGGGGTGGATGCGGCCGGAGTGGGCCTGTTCACCTACCCGATCCTGATGGCCGCCGACATCCTGGCCTTCCAGGTGGATCTGGTGCCGGTGGGTGAGGACCAGCGCCAGCATCTGGAGCTGACCCGCGATCTTGCGCAACGCTTCAACAAGCGGTTCGGCCGGGCGCTCCGGGTACCCGAGCCGTTCATCGTGTCCGAGTTCGCCAAGATCTACGACCTGCAGAACCCGACCTCGAAGATGAGCAAGTCGGCCGACACAGACAAGGGCCTGATCAATCTGCTCGACGACCCGAACCGCTCGGCCAAGAAGATCCGTTCCGCGGTCACCGACACCGGTGCCGAGATCAGCTTCGACCGCGAGAACAAGCCGGGTGTGAGCAACCTGCTGACCATCCAGTCCGCGCTCAGCGGCGTCGGTGTCGATGACCTCGTCGCCAAGTACGCGGGTAAGGGGTACGGCGACCTGAAGGTCGACACCGCCGAGGTGCTGTCCGATTTCGTGGAGCCCTTGCGTGGGCGGGTCGCCGAATACACCGCAGATCCGGCGTATCTCGACGGGATCCTCGCGGTGGGAGCACAACGCGCGCGCGAGATTGCATCGGACACACTCAAGGTTGTGTATGACAAAGTAGGCTTCCTGGCACCGAAGGTGTGAGGGCGCATCTCCCTCGCATCGCGACGAGGGAGACATCGGGGATGAGTTCTGCGATCGATTCGGCCAAGGGCGCGGTGAGCTCGGGGAAGGAGAAGTTCGCCGAGGCACAGCAACGATGGCCGTTGCTCAAACACATCCTCGACACGGTCACCCGATACGGCGAACGCCGCGGAAACCTGCACGGTGCCAGCATCGCCTTCACCGGCATCCTGGCGCTCATTCCGGTCCTGATGGTCGCGTTCGCCATCGCCGGTTATGTCCTGGCGGGCAATCAGGAGTGGCTCGACAAGATCCAGGACTCGGTCGTCGAGCAGATGCCCGGCGACATGGGCTCCCAGGTGTCCGATCTGATCGATTCGGCGATTTCCTCCCGCGCCACGGTCGGTGCGGTCGGTCTGCTCGGTGCCGCGTTCACCGGTGTCGGCTGGATGTCGGGCGTGCGGATGGCGCTGACCGAAATGTGGGGCGGCCGCATCAAACGCAACGCGGTGCTGGCCAAGCTCGGCGACCTGCTGACCTTCGTGGTCCTCGGCCTGGCATTCATCGTCACGATGGCGCTGAGCGCACTGGGCAGCAGCGGGCTGCTCAACGAGAGCATGAAGTGGCTGATGATCGACGACATGCCTTGGGCGGCAACCCTTATCCGGGTAACGTCGATCACCGTCTCGTTGTGTGCGTCGTGGATGCTGTTCACCTTCGTCCAGGCACGCCTGCCGCTGATGAAAGTGCCGTTCCGCCGTTGCCTGCGGGCCGGTCTGCTGATGGCGGTGGCCTTCGAGATCCTCAAGACCTTCGGTGGCATCTACCTGACATCGGTGACCAGAGGCCCGGCCGGTGCGGCCTTCGGCTCGATCATCGGCATCATGGTGTTCGCCTACCTGGCATCGCGAATCCTGTTGTACGCCACGGCCTGGTGCGCCACCGACCCGAGGAACGAGGCATACCAGGTGGTCGACCAGATCGAGCCGCCGACCGAAGAGGACGAGCAACGAACCGTCGTCGTTTCGCCGACGTATACGGTCAGCCCGACGCCGCGGCCGTCGGTGATCGCCGGTGCATTGGCG
>NZ_JAGQTN010000288.1 GCF_020438995.1 Gordonia sp. (in: high G+C Gram-positive bacteria) | reverse complement strand
TCGGTGCGATCGTCGCCCCGCCCGATGCGGTGACGGCCGTCGCGATCGGCCACAAACTCGGTCTGCCCAAACGCCTCATGTCGATCCTCACCGGAGAATCGCTGGTCAACGACGCCGCAGCACTGTCACTGTTCGCGATCGCCATCTCGCAGATCGCCAGCACCCACTCCTTCATCGAGAATCCGCTCGCTCTGTTCGGCTACAGCGCCGTCGTCGGGCCGCTCGTCGGCCTCGTCATCGGGTTCGCCACGCTGTGGATCCGGCGGCACCTGGACAACCCGGCCCTGGAGACGGTGCAGGGCTTCGTCGTCCCGTTCGCGGCGTTCATCGGCGCCGAACACATCCACTCCTCGGGTGTGCTGGCCGTGGTGATCGCGGGCTTCGTCGTCGGATCCGGGTCGCTGCGCGCCGGGTACCAGACCCGTCTGCAGGAACGCTACCTGTGGCATTCGGTCGATGTCCTGCTCGAAGCGTTCGTCTTCGCCTATATCGGACTGCAGATGCGGTTCATCATCGATGACCTGCGTGCGGCCAAGGAATCGCTGGTGCACATCGCGTGGGCATCGGTGCTGGTGCTGGTAGTCGTGCTCGCCATCCGGCCGATCTGCGTGTTCCTCATGTTCGGGCGTGCCGCGGTCAGCAGACGTATCGACGCCGCCGTCAACCTCGAAACGCCTGCCAACCCACGGCGTGCCGCCCGATCCGGCGAGAAACGGAAGAAGCCGTCCCGCTGGGCGGGCAAGATCGACGGCCGTCCGCTGACCTGGCAGGAGTCGACGGTCGTCGCGTGGACCGGTATGCGCGGGGTGGTGACACTCGCCGCCGCATCCGGTATCCCGGCGACCGTCGCCGGAGGCGGCGACTTCCCCGAACGCTCGGCCATCATCGCGATCGCGTTCGTGGTCACCATCGGCACCATCGGCATCCAGGCCACCACGCTGCCGTGGATGATCGCGCGGCTGCACCTGCACAACGAGGCCGAGGAACGTTACGACTACGAGCAGACCAAACTCGCCGAGAAGATCGCCGACCGGGCCTCGGCCGGCGTCCTCGCCGAATTCAGGGCCGCCCCGCCCGACGGTCTCGACGCCGAGACCGTCGCGGTGATCGACGCGACCGTCGCCCGGCAGTCGCACGACGCCGAAGAGATGCCCGACCCCGAAAAGCACAACCGCCGCACCGACGCGTTCATCAAGCTGTACCTGGATGTGCTCGCGGCCCAGCGCGCCGCGCTCGTCGCCGACCGGGATGAAGGCAAGATCGAGGACGAGGCCGTCCGGGCGATGCTCGAGCGCCTCGATCTTCAGGAAGCCAGCCTGTCGGCGAGGATGGAGAGCCGCTTGTAGATCGGTGGCATCCGGCGTGCGGCCGGGGCTTGGGTATGGTCGCAGGCAGAGACCCGGGGCACACGGCCGCGGGACACAGGCATGGGGGCAGGCGATGGCGCAACGACAGCCGACACCCGCCGAACAGTCGTACCTGCAGCCGATGGGCCCCCAGTTCTATCCGCCGCTCGGATACGCCGACGACGGCACCGCGCAGTACCTTCCGGGGCAGCCCGCGGCCGGTCAGTCTCCGCTGCCCGGTGCCGCCGCAACTCCCGGAGCTGTGGCAATCCCTGGACAGGTGTCGCACGGCCCCGAACCCCGATCCGGCCCCGAACCCCGATCAGGCCCCGAACCCCGATCAGGCCCCGAACCCCGATCAGGCGCGGTGTGGAAGACGGCGGTGTACCTCGTCGTCATCGTCGTGCTCGGTACGGCGACGGTGCTGATGGCCCGCAACGTGCTCACCGGCGACGAGCCCGACGAGATCACGCTGCCGACCGCCACCACCTGGACCGTCACTCCCCGAACCGTCACCCCTCGAACCGCCCCCGACACACCGTCGCGGCGCGGCATCGTCGTGGACTCGGCCGGCAAGACCATCGTCTACCGGGCGACCATCAACGGCGTCGGCGTACTCGCCTACAGCGACGGCACCGGCACCCGCAGTGCCGTCGTCTCCGAACCCGACTGGACCGTGACGTTCACCGGCACCGGCGCCCCGCTGCGGCTGCTGGTGATCGCCACGTCGGGAAGCGCGGTGACGTGCTCGATCACCGTCGGCGGTGAAGTGGTGGCCAGCGACGAGGTGACCGTCGATTCGTCGCGCCGGACCGCCGCATGTCTGGCGTGAGCAGCCCCGATATCGCTAACGTAGAGAAGTGAGTTCACCGCAAGCAGCCCAGCCCAGCCCGACGGCGTCCTCGACAGCCACTGCGCCCTCGACGGCCCCGGGCGGTGGCGATTTCCGGACCATGGTCACCTGGCGTGGTCTCGATGCCGTCCGGCTCGAACAGGTCCGCGTCTACGCCAGTGGCGCCCGCATCAAGGCATACGGCCGGATCATCGCCGCGGCGAACGACGAACATGAGGCGTTCTCCGCGTCGTACGAACTGATCACCAACGACGAAGGCGTCACCAAACGCTTCTCCGTGCACCTCGTGCGGGCCAGCGGAGAATCGCAGCTCGCCATCAATCGCGATGGCGAACACAACTGGCTCGTGCAGACCGCCGACGGCACCATCCGCAGCGACTTCAACGGCGCCGAGGACATCGACATGGCCCTGTCGCCGATGTTCAACGCACTGCCCATCCGCCGTTACGCGTTCCGTGCCGGGCGCCGCGTCCCCGCCGGCGAGCATGCGCAGGTGCCGGTCGTGTACCTGTACCTGCCCGAGGCTCGCGTCGAGGCGGCCACCATGAACTACACCAAACTCAAGGGCAACCAGGTGGCCATCGAAGGGCCCCTCGCCAGCTCCACCATCTCGTTCGACGAGAACGGTTTCGTCATCGATTACGAAGGGCTGTCCGAACGGGTATAGACCCCCAACCCACCCGAACCCGGCCCGGACATCAACCCACCCAAACCCGGCCCGTGTGCGCCTGGCGGCGTAGTTCCTGCTGCCATCCCGGGGAACCGACGGTGACGCCGGTGATCGGCACAGGGGGCCGCGACGACATCGCCTCGTAGGCCAGTCGCGCCCGGTGCCCGTCGTCGACGAGGATCTCGACGCTGCCGCGGTCACGGAGATCGTCACGGATGTTCGTCAGCCGGTCGATGGCCTCGCTGAGCACGTTCAGCAGTGCCGCGTCGTTGGCTTCGAGCATCGCCCGCTGCAACGCCGGTGCCGTGCCCGCGACGCGGGTGCCGTCGCGGAAACTACCCGCTGCCAGCCGCAACGCGAGTCCGCTCTCCCCGGCGCCGACGGCCGCGGTCGCAGCTGCCATCAGGTGCGGCAGATGCGATATCGCGGCCACCGCCCGATCGTGGGCGTCGTCGGCCGCCGGCACCACCGTTGCGCCCGCGGCCAGCGCGATCGCCGCCACCCGCAGCCAGTCGGCGGGGTCGGTGCCGTCGCCAGTCGACACCATCCACATCGCGCCCCGGAATAGATCGGCGTCAGTGGCCGCCCAGCCCGAGTGACTGGTGCCCGCCATCGGGTGCCCGCCCACGAACCTGGCCGCGGGATGTCCGGCGGCGACGATACGGGTGACGGCCTCCTTGACGCTCACCACATCGGTGAGCAGATTGCGCGGGGCGTGTTCGGCGACGGCCGCGACCAGCGCCGGCAGCGTGGTCACCGGGGTGGCGAACACGATCACCGCGTCGATGGCCGCTGCCCGTCGCAGCGTCTCTGGCAGGTCCGCGGAGGCGTCGTAACCGTCGGCGCGGGCGGCATCGACCGTTGTCATCGACCTGTTCCAGCCGAAGACCGATGTCGTGTCGGCGAGGACGCGCAGCAGTGAGCCCCCGATCAGCCCGAGCCCGAGCACACACACCGCGCCCGTTTCCGGAGGGATTGCCGTGGCGGGCAGGGGCTGTGCATCGCTGTCGGTCACGGCATCTACTTTCCCACGCGGTCCCGAACAGGGGGAACGGATATTAGGACTTGGGAACCGCGCACCAATCGGGATACCGTGACCTGCATGGCAGCTGCCGGTAAAGGCGACGGGTCCCGCGGGGCCGACAACACCAACAGCGCGAACACGGGCGACGACGTCGACGGTTTCGCGGTGGCCGTGGTGCGCGACGAAACGCGGTGGAATGTCACAGCTCTCGACCCGTCCGCGCTCATCGACCTCGCCGACGCCGAGCGGCAGCTC
The DNA here is from genome assembly GCF_020438995.1 of Gordonia sp. (in: high G+C Gram-positive bacteria). GTDB lineage: Bacteria > Actinomycetota > Actinomycetes > Mycobacteriales > Mycobacteriaceae > Gordonia. The sequence goes on along the minus strand of NZ_JAGQTN010000288.1, from coordinate 5,270 downwards.
AAGGCGTTGCGTGCGACCAGTGCGCTGTTCGGCCTGCTCAACGTCGACGACGAGTTCTTCATCATCATCCGCCCGGCGCCCGGCGGGTCGCAGTTGCTGCTGTCCGACGCCACCGCCGCCGTCGACTACGACATTGCCGTCGACGTCCTCGACGCCCTCAACCTGGAGGTCCCCGACCTCGACCCCGACGACATCGACGATGTCGAACCGTGGGAGGAGGGTGACCTCGGCGTGCTGGCCGATCTCGGACTGCCCGACGCGGTGCTGGCGGTGATCGTCGGCGACACCGATCTGTACGCCGACGAACAGGTCGGCATGATCGCCGCCCGCCTCGGTTTCGCCGAGCAACTGGCCAAGGTCCTCGACACGCTGGGACGCTGACCTGACTCCCGACCGGAAACCGCCGCCCGGACCGTGGGAGACGATGATGCGTGCCGCCCTCGACGCGGCATCGCGCTCGGGTGCCGACGACGTGCCCATCGGTGCGGTCGTCTACGACCCGGACGGGGTGGAACTGGCACGCGCCGCCAACCGTCGCGAAGCCGATTCCGACCCCACCGCACACGCCGAGGTCCTCGCTCTGCGGGCAGCCGCGAGAGCGTTCGGTGACGGATGGCGGTTGTCCGGGTGCACCCTAGTCGTCACCGTCGAACCGTGCACGATGTGCGCGGGCGCGATCACGCTGTCCCGGGTCGACCGGCTCGTGTTCGGCGCGTGGGAACCGAAAACCGGGGCCGTCGGATCGCTGTGGGATGTGGTGCGCGACCGCAGGCTCACCCATCGTCCCGAGGTGATCGGCGGCGTCCTCGCCGCCGACGCGATACGCCTGATGCAGGAGTTTTTCGCGGTACGGCGAGAATCGCACTAGACCAGCAGGCGGGCCACGATCTGTGGCACATTGGACACAATCATTGGCGCGCCCGGGATGACCGATCACGCCGGGTGCCGAACAAGCTGAGGAGAATCCATGTCGGAAGCAGCGGACAAAGTCAACGAGGCGATCAACGTCGCCAAGGAGAAGCTCGGCGAGATCGCCTCGAACGAGAAGGTCGCCGGCGCCATCGGTGCGGCTCAGCAGAAGCTCGGCGAGATCGCCGCCAACGAGAAGGTGCAGGGCGCGCTGGGAGCGGCCCAGCAGAAGGTCGGGGAGATCGCCTCGAACGAGAAGGTCGTCGGCGCGATCGGCGTCGCCCAGCAGAAGATCGGTGAGATCGCGGCCAACGAGAAGGTGCAGGGCGCGGTGATCGCCGCGCAGGAGAAGATCGGCGAGGTCACCGGCAAACTCGGCGGCAACAAGCCCGATACAACAGCCTGACGAGGGGCCTGACCAGGTAATTTCACGCTCCGGCACACCTGCGGTACAGTTTTCCGCGGTGGCGTGTCCGAGCGGCCGAAGGTGCAGCACTCGAAATGCTGTGTACGGTAACCCCGTACCAGGGGTTCAAATCCCCTCGCCACCGCCACAATGGCCCCCTGCCTGCACCGGTAGGGGGCCATTGCAGTTTTAAGGAGCCGTCATACGCATCAAGAGTCGTCTTGGTCTTCCTCCGTGGATGCGCATTGTCCTGGCGTTGGTGGCGATCGCGCTCGGTATCTACCTGATCACCAGACCGATCTCGTCGCTCGGCGTGCTCGTATGGTTCATCGGGGCCGGGTTCATTCTCCAGGGTGTGCTGGTTCTGACCGACGACGACCACCACACATCTCGATGGTGGCGGTTTGCCGAGGCTCTCGCGTGGCTTGCCGCGGGCGTTGCCATCGTGGCGTTCGGCGGTCTGACGTTGCGCGTGCTCGTCGTCGTCATCGCTATTGCGCTATGCGTGCGAGGCGTCCGTCAGATTGTTCCTGCTCTGCGAGCGGGAGCTCCGGTCGATACCCGGATCGCGGCGGGTGCCTTCGGTATCGCCTCGATCGGGTTCGGGCTGTTGGCACTGCTCTGGGCGGACATCACCCTCGTGGTCACGGCCGTGGTGTTCGGGGCCTGGCTGATCATGTCCGGCGTGGGCGAGGTTCGCCGCCTGATTCGTCCCGGCGATCGCGAGCCGTCGCAGTCGCCGAGCCGGGTACGACGGTTCGCGCGGACGATCACCGCGCTCGTGGCCGTCGCGGTCGCTGTCGTCGCCTGCGTGGTCAGCGTCAACGTCCGTTCCGACACCCCTGATGTCGACGACTTCTACAGTGCACCAAGCGATATCCCGGCCAAGCCGGGTGTCCTGATTCGGTCCGAGTCGTTCACCCGTGAGGTTCCCGACGATGCGCGCGCCTGGCGGATTCTGTATTCCACCACTCGCGGCGACGGTTCGCCCGCAGTGGCCAGCGCGCTTGTCGTGGTCCCGAAGCGTGGTGACGGTGGTTGGCCGGTGATCGACTGGAACCACGGCACGACCGGCTACGCGCAGCCGTGTGCGCCGTCGCTGCTGACGCAGCCGTTCGAATCGGGTGCGATGTTCGTGCTGCCCGAGGTCATCAAACGCGGGTGGGCGCTGGTCGCCACCGACTACATCGGTCTCGGGACGAAGGGCCCGCACCCATATCTCATCGGTGTCGACAGCGCGCACGCCTCGCTCGACGCCGTCCGGGCGGCACGTGCTCTCGAACCGGCCGACCTCGGCGACGACACCGTCGTGTGGGGGCATTCCCAGGGTGGTGGTTCGGCGCTGTGGTCCGGTGCGCTCGCCCCGACGTACGCACCGGATGTCCCACTCGCCGGAGTTGCCGCGCTCGCGCCTGCGTCGAATCTGCCCGGACTGATCGACAATCTCCCGAACGTCACCGGCGGCAGCGTGTTCTCGTCCTTCGCCGTCGCGGCATACATCGCCAACTATCCCGACGTCACGTGGCGTGGCGCGATCCGTCCGGGTGCCGAACCCATCGTCCGGCAGATGTCGGGGCGTTGCCTATCCGGCGCGGGCGTCCTGGTCTCGGTGCTTTCGGCGCTGTCGATGACCAGGGACCCGAACATCTTCGCGACCGATCCGACCAGCGGTGCTCTGGGGAAGCGGCTCAAGGAGAACGTTCCGCCGACCACGATCGGCGTGCCGCTGTTGATCGGTCAGGGTGAGGCGGACGGTCTGATCACTCCCGCGGCTCAACGTGAATACGTCGACACGATCCGGCGCGCCGGCCGGCAGGTCGACTACCGGACATTCCCCGGACTAGGCCACGTCGACCTGGTCGAAGCCGAGTCCGCGCTGATACCTCAACTCCTGGAGTGGACGACCGCGCGGTTCCGTTGATCGATCGGTTCAGGTGATCGCCCGGTTCAGGTGATCGCAAGGCCGGAGATGCGGACCCGGAGTATGTCGCCGAGTTCAGTGCCGACGGCGAGTTCGGTTGCGTCGTCCGGGTTGACGGCCACCGATGTCGCCGGCTGACCGAGCTGGACGACGCACTGCGTGCGCGCGACGGTGTTGGCGATGAACAGTTGGCCCGTGGTGGTCGTTACGGCCAGAGTTCCCCGCCTGACCACGGTCAGATCGTCGACGATGCCGGGGATCGGAGCGGTGAGGTCGGCTGCCACGCTGGTTCGGTTTGGTTGTGCCAGGGGGACTTTCAGTACACGCCCGGACACGCTGGTGGTCATCGTCACGTACAGGTTGTCGCCGTCGACGGCCACGCCGTTCATGCTCGAACCGTTGACGGTGGTGCTGGGGGTCAGGTTCCGCGGCGCCTTCGACGACCAGCGTCGGTCGACCCGGCCACCCGGGAGCACCTTGAGTACCCCCTGCCAGGTGTCACCGACGTAGGCGTTGCCTTTCGCGTCGAAGGCCAGCCCGTTGGGGAAGCCCAGACCTTGGGTGTAGATCCGTGTCTTCGGTTGTGCGGCAGCGGGATCGAAGCTGTAGATGCGTCCCGTCCGCAGGAGCCCGAGGGCGTCCTTGCTGAAGGAGGTGACATACATGCGGCCGTCGGGCCCCGCTGCGATCCCGCCGGGAAACGGCACCGACACCGACGCGGTGACACGGCCGCGATCATCGAGTCGTTCCACCGTGCTCATCGCCGTGCGGGTGACCCAGAGCGCGCCGTCGCGGTCGTAGGCGAGGTTCTCGCTCCAGCCGAGGACCGGGACAGGTGCGGCTTTGAGGGTGCCGACGCGAACCGTCGAGCAAGGGCTCGCCGCATCGGCCGGCAACGGGTTCGCCCAGATCATCGCCACGGATGCGGCCGTCGCCGCGAGAAACACAGTCAGACGCCGCATCGAAACTCCCCTTCGTGCCCCGGTGTAGCCGGGGCGTCCAGTACAACAGGGGGTAAGTGTAGACCTCGGTCGATAGGTGTCCTTCGGACCGCCTACCCGTCGGCGCCGAATACCTCGTCCACGGTGGCGGCGGTGATGGCGCGACGGAACCATTCCTTGAGCTGGTCGACGTCAGTGCACTCGGTGATACGCCTTCTCGCTTCATCCGTTACCGGGATGCTCCGGGTGGCCAGAACCTCGAGGAGCGCTTCGGCGCGATCTTCGACTTTGCCCTTGTTGAAGTATTCGCGCGCGAAGTCGGATTTGGGTTGCCAGGTCGGTGCGGACATGAGTTGCTCCAGGTAGGTGCGTGCGGTGTCGGGTAGGACGGTCCGAATGAGGTCAGCGTACATGTAGCTGCGTTCAATGTCGGGTGTGAAAGTGGCGAACAGTGCGTCGAGAACAGCGTGATTCTCGTGGTGCGTGATGGCTGAGAGCATCGCCAGCTCGGGATGCCCACGCGCAACCTCGGGGTCGGTGATCGCCGGGACGTCGGCTGGGCCGATGACGAGGGGTTCGATTCTCGAATTGCCGCCCAGATGTATGGGTCGTGCCGCCCAGCGCGCTGTGCGTGGCCGCGGGCAGATGACCAGAACGACGACGGGCGCCTTCAGTCGGTTACGCAACGAGACGAGGTAGGCAGGCCAGGTGTAGTGCTTCTTGTAGTCGGGTTCCAGTTGGACCTCGACGATGATCCCGAGGGCGGCAGCGCCATCGTCGCCATCGTCGTGATGGAGCGTGACGACGCCGTCGGCCCGCTGTTCGATGGGCGTGGTTTCGGTGAGGTCCGGCGAGTCGAGAGTGACGGAGGCGTAGTCGGGCACGGGCACGCCGCCGAGGTCAGTGACGAGATCGACGGCGAACTGCGGTTGCTGTCGGACCAGCTCGGCGAGCGCTTCGTGAAGGTATGTCGGCACACGATGACAGTAGGCGTCGGCTACGACACAATCCTTTGTCGTCCAAAGCGGCCACGATCAGCTTCGGTGGCCGGAGTGACCATACGTCACATGGTCTCCGCCGAGCGTCGCAACGT